>JAVEYB010000004.1 GCA_034003725.1 Candidatus Zixiibacteriota bacterium | reverse complement strand
GGTTCGCTTCCACGGCATATCCTGGCTCCTCCTCAACCCAGGATACACCAAAAGTGTAACCAATGTCCTGACAGAACATGTTACCTATCTCATGATACCGTACATCGAAGACGGACCCGCCCTACGGGAACTAACGATGACCCTACGAGAGGAACGTGGGACAAGATCGTGGACTGGGTTGTTAACCTACTATAGCGAGAGTGCTACCATGAACTCTGCGTTTTCAGCCAACAAGAGACTCGTTTGGAGACTGGTGATACTGCTCTGTTTGATTATCTCCGTTTCGACACCATTGCTCGGTTTCGATACGGAGCAACCATCTTCTATGGCCGTGCCACCCCACAGTCACCGTCCAGATAACATGTTTACACCGGATGACGGTTGCGTTCCAGACAGTGCAACGGCCATACGAATAGCGGAAGCGGTCTGGCTGCCGATTTACGGCGAAGGGATATACGATCGCAGGCCGTTCAGCGCTGAGTTAATCCTGGATTCGGTATGGGCAGTTGCAGGCAGTATCCCCGCCAATATGCTTGGTGGCGTGCCATACATTGAGATCCAGAAGAGCGATGGCCGGATTCTGGGAGTTGGTCACGGCGAGTAGGACGCAGTGGCCGCCCCGCCACGCATGGGTCGGAGGGGTGCGTGGTGCACGGGGACGTACACCACGCACTGGTCGGAGGGTTTACGGGCGGGGGCCCGGCGCCGGATGTCAGAAAATGTCAGCAGGGACGGGCAGAGGGCTATTGCTTTTTCGGGCGATAGCCGATAACTTACTGTGCGTGTGTGCTTTTACAACGCGAAAAGGGGACGTCTGACACCATGGGAGAGACTGACCGAAGCGACATGGGCGAGGAGCTATCCCGGGAAGAGCGGGAAGCGATCGAGATTCACAAGTACTACCTTTCCTGTCAGTCCGGCTATGATGTCGGGTTGGAGTATGCGATAGCGCACTGGCTCCAATATCACGCCACGCAATGGCGGCACGAGCGGCTTCAGCAGGACATGACGGCTCAATGGGCGGAGATCCAGAAGCACAAGTGGATTGAGTCCGAAAAGGCGGGAAGGGATTTGGGGGACCACGCGGTAATCGACTGGATTCGCAAGCATGCCGCCGAATGGCGGCGGCTCCGTCGCGACCATCCACCCACGGCACACCCCGGCTGCGGGCCGGCGATGTAGCGGCGGCGCAATCGACGGGTCCATTCGCACCGGGCGGGGTTCTGAAGGACGCGTCATAACCGGAACCAATCGATAAAGGAAAACGGTGGCTGGCCGGACTATTCGGCAATCGACTCGCAGCAGCAGAGGCGACGTTCGCGCGCTACTCGGCGAACTGTCGTCGCTGGTCCGGCAGTTTGACGCGAATTCGGCCAGGCGCAAGAAGGCGATTGTCGAATCGCTCGTACGGACGGCCATAGTTCGACCCGCCGATCTCATTGCCTACCACGACCTGCTTTGTTTTCTCGTAGCCTACCCGGACAACAAAGGTGTGCTTGCGCTTGCCGAGGCGGAACTTCGCGGCATGAGCGCCCGACTGGCGCATTACCGCACGACGACTCGCGACCGCCACGCGCGGAAGCTGGAGAATTCGGGTTTAGTCTACACGACGACAACTCACCCCTACAGTTACGAATTGACGCAGCGCCTGCTGCGCGATCATGCGGTCCGAATCGATATCGACCGCGATGCGGCGGAGAAGGCGATCGAACAGACGCTTCCGGAGTTTCTCGGCGCATTGGTATCGTGGCAGGAGAGCGACGCACTCGATTACGACGAGGAGCGCTCTACCTCGGAGTGGCTGGAGATGGCGCGGAGATCGAAAGCCGGCGGGTATCTCAAGACGATTGTCGATTTGATAGACCGGGCTCCGATCGGGCACCTCGTGAAAAGGCATTTTTTCGACCGTCTGGAGCTCGAGACCGTGTGGAGACTCGAGCGGTCGCGCGCATCGCGGACGCTTCAGCGGGTCCCCTGCGGACGGGTGTTTTATCAGACGGGTCCGTTTGCGCGGCGGTCGGAGGACTTGCCGGGCACGCTTCGGGCGCCGGCAGCGGCGCTGGAGCTTCAGTCGCCGAAGCGGGGGGAGGGTTTGGTGCGCGTGATCAACGAGGTGCTCGCGGTGCGCAACCGGGAGCTGTTCCCGCTGACGCTGGCGAACCCGGGCGAGGTGTACCGATACCGGGCCGGACGGGGGTTGACGATATTCATATTCGGGATGAGAGCGGAAGACCGGCTGCCGATCGAGGCGAATTTTGGGGCGATGCTTGTACGCAACAATCTGCCGATAGGGTACGGAGTCGCGGCGGTGCTGTTCGATCGGGTCGAGATCGCGATAAACGTTTTTCCCGCGTTTCGCGCGGGGGAGTCGGCCTTCACCATCGAGCAGTTTTTCCGGCTGTTTTATCATCATTTCGGGTCGCGCGTCTTTCTCGTACGGAACACGCAGATGGGGTACGGCGAGGACGAGGCGTTGTATTCGGGGGCTTTCTGGTTTTACTACAAGCTCGGATTCCGTGCGCTTGACGCAGGTGTTCGGGCGCTGGCCGAACGCGAGGTGGCTCGACAACGTGCCGACAAGGCGTACCGCACACCGATCGGCACGATGCGGCGGTTGTCGAAGAGCGATGTCGTCCTTTCGGTCGACGGCATATCAGCGGCCGAGTGGAAAGAAGTGTCAATCATCAACCTCGGCTACGCCGTAACGAAGTACTTTGCCGGGCGGTACGACGGCGACCGGCAGCGTGGGCTGGCCGACACGGTCGAGCGGGTGAGGCGCGCCCTCGGGATACGGAGTCTGTCGCGCTGGAGCAGCGACGAGATTACGGCGCTGGAGCGGATGGCGCCGCTCGTGGCGATGATTCCGGATCTTCATCGATGGTCGGCGACGGAGCGATCCGACCTTGCGGGGATAGTGCGCGCGAAGGGTGGGGCGTGCGAACGGCGGTTCGTGCAGCGTTGCAACCGTCACGGACGATTCCGGGAGGCAGTGGGCCGTTTGGCCTCGCGGTCTCCGGATTGAGGATTCAGCTCAGTTCAGCAGATGCGGGGGAGTTGTTCGCCGAGCGGCACATCGATAATCCGGCGCGCGCCGAGGCGAGTTTTCATCGTCACTCGACCGCCGGCGCCGGCCGCAGTCACTTTCCCGACCAGACAAGCGCGTGAACCGATATGGTGCGACCGAAGGGCCTCGAGCGCCATGTCGGCGGCCGACGCGTCCACGATCGCAATCAGCTTTCCCTCGTTGGCGACGTGCAGGGGGTCGATACCGAGCAACTCGCAGGCGGCGGCGACCGGGGGGTCTATCGGTATTGCGGACTCATCGATTTCGATCTGAACGGCCGCACCGGCCGCACATTCGTTGAGGACGGCGGCGACGCCGCCGCGGGTGGGGTCGCGCATGAAGCGGAGGTTGTGTCCGCAGGAGTTGATGAGCGACTGAGTCAGCGGCGTGAGAGGCGCGGTGTCGCTCGTGACGGCGGTTCCAAACGCGAAGCCTTCGCGTTGAGACAGGACCGCGATACCATGGTTGCCGATCGGTCCACTGACGAGTACGACATCACCCTCTCTGACTCGGCCCGGCCCGAGATCGACATTGCGGCCGATCACACCGATGCCGGAGGTATTGACGAATATCTTGTCGGCTTTGCCCCGGTTGACGACTTTGGTGTCGCCGGTGACGATCTGTATGTCGGCGGTCCGCGCGGCGCGTTGCATCGATGAAACGATTCTTTCGAGGTCAGACACGGGGAATCCTTCTTCGATAATCAAGGCGGCGCTGAGGAAACCGGGGAGGGCGCCGCACACCGCGAGGTCGTTGACCGTACCGTTGACGGCGAGATCGCCGATATCGCCGCCGGGGAAGAAGATCGGATCGACAACGAAGGAGTCGGTCGTAAAGGCGAGCCGGGCGCCATCGATATTCAATTCCGCGCTGTCATCAAGGGCAGCCAGGGTCGGGTTGGCGAAGCGGGCCAGGATGACGGTGCGGATGAGGTCGGCAGTCATGCGTCCGCCGCTGCCATGACCGAGCTGGATTGTCGGGCGGGAGTCTGAAGGTCCGGTGGGCGAACCGGGGCTCCCTTGTGTCCTGTCGTTCATGTAATACGCTCCCGGGCGGAGTGGCGGCCACGGCCGTGATACAGGTAGTACGCCGCGCAGGCGCCTTCCGAAGACACCATCGTGGCGCCGAGGGGCGATTCCGGCGTGCATCGAGTTCCGAAGGCGGGGCACTCGAACGGTCTTTTTACTCCGCGCAAAATATCTCCGCTGATGCACGGGGACGGGTCGGCTGTTTCTTCGGGTGAAAGATCATATCGCAGCGCAGTATCAAAGGCGGCGAATTCGGACCGGAGGCGAAGACCGCTGGCCGGGATCGAGCCCAGTCCGCGCCACTCTCGGTCGGCAACTTCAAACACGCGGGTCACGGCATCCTGTGCGTGCGTGTTGCCGGCGGCGCCGACAGCGCGTGCGTACACATTGGTGACGCGGGATTCGCCTGTTTCAAGTTGTTCGACTGCGGACAGGATTCCGGCGAGCAGGTCGACCGGTTCGAACCCGGAAATGACGACGGGAACGCGGAACTCGCGACAGAGCCGATCATACGGTTCTATGCCGGTAACCGTGCAGACATGTCCGGCGGCCAGATAGGCCTGGACCCGGTTACCGGGGAGCTGCAGCAGGGCGGACATGGCCGGCGGTATCAGGACGTGCGCGACAAGTGCGGAGAAGTTGGTGAGGCGGTGTGTGCGGGCCTGCAGGACGGCCATCGCAGTCGCCGGTGCGGTCGTTTCGAATCCGACGGCAAAGAAGACGACGTGGCGATTGGGGCAGGAGCGCGCGAGGGAGATGGCATCGAGCGGCGAGGACACAATCCGGACGTCGGCCCCCTCGGCCCTGAGCGAGAGCAAGTCGGTTGTTGAACCGGGCACGCGAAGCATGTCGCCATAGGACGTGAAGATGACATTCGGCAGTTGGGCGACGTGCATGGCGGCATCGATCGTCGACATCGGGGTGACGCATACCGGACAGCCCGGGCCGTGGACGAGGGTGATCTTGTCGGGCAGAAGCTGGTCGATACCGTTGCGCACGATAGCATGGGTCTGACCGCCGCAGACTTCCATAATGACCGATGGACGGGTGACGGTGGCGCGGATGCGGTCCAGAAGGGCCGCCGCGAGCGCGGGATCGCGAAACTCATCGAGGTACTTCATGAGGGGCGATCCTTCTCTTCCGGGGGCCGGCCGAGGGGATCCAACCCACGCGCGACATTGTGCGCGGCGATTTCACGACAAAGATCGAGGGTCTTGCGAGCTTCGGATTCGTCGAGGACATTAATGGCGAAGCCGGCGTGGACAAGAACGTACTGACCGGGTACCGCATCGGGTACGTACTCAAGGCAGACAGTTTGCGTCGTTCCGTCGTAGTCCACAACTCCCATGAGAAGTCCGTGCGATGATGAGGTCGAGACTATTTTTCCGGGAATGGCCAAGCACATACGTTAAGTCACCTCCGCAGATGTGTATCGAGCGTTCGCGACCGCCACCTGCCCGAGGGCTATGCCGCCATCGTTTGCAGGAACAAGCCGGTGTGTGAGGACCTCAAGGTTCCGGTCGATCAGACGTCCCGCGACGTATTCCTGCAGAAGGCGGTTCTGAAAGACGCCACCGCTGAGAGCGACGCGGTTGATACCGGTGGTATGGGCGGCGCTGATGGCGCAGGCGATTACTTTTTCGGCGAGCCCGACATGGAATCGGCGGGCGAGCCGGCGGGTCGATTCACGGCGCCGAACGCCGTCGACGACATCGTGAATGAGGTCTATGCAGGAGACAGGACCGCGACCTTCGTTACGGGAGGTACTGCAAGAAGCGAATTCAGATTGCAGGAGTGGGTCCGTGCCGGCTGCCATCTCGAGGGCAATGGGCGCCCGAGCTTCGAACGTGTTCTGCATGCAGATCCCGAGAATGGCGGCCACGGCGTCAAACAGCCGTCCGCATCCGGAACTGAGCGGGGTATTGACGCTTCGTTCGATCATCGCAACCACGTGCGCGACGGTTTCCGGCTCAATCGACCAGGCCGGCGAGAGCGCGGTGATATCCTCGAGGGAGAACCCGCTGTGTGCGAGATAGCTGACGGCCATGCGCCAGGGTTGGCGGGCTGCGGTATCGCCACCCGGCATGGGTACAGGAGTCAGCCAGGCATGGCGGTCGAACGAGTGGAAGTCTCCGACGAGGACTTCTCCGCCCCAGGTAGTGCCATCGAGTCCATAGCCGGTTCCATCGAGGATGATGCCGATAGTCGGGTCGGCGACGCCGTTTTCCGCCATGACCGACGCGAGATGGGCATGGTGATGCTGGACCTCGATTACGGGAATGCGATTTTGCGCACGCGCCCAGCGCGAGGACTGATAGTCCGGGTGAAGGTCACAGGCGATCATGCCGGGAGTGAACTGCAGCAGCGCCTGAAGGTGGGCGATCGTTTCCCGGAAGAAATCCAGCGCGGCCGGATTGTCAAGGTCGCCGATGTGCTGGCTCAACACGGCGCCGCGCTCGCGGGCGAGGGCGATCGTGTTTTTGAGATCGGCGCCGCACGCGAGTACAGGGGGCTCTATGGAAATCGGCATAGGAACCGGCGAGGGGACGTAACCTCGGGAGCGACGGATGAGGGCGGGTGTGCCGCGTGTCACACGGACGATAGAGTCATCGCAGCGTTGCAGTATCTCTCGGTCATGCATGAGAAAGAGGTCGGCGATGCCGGCGAGCCGGGCGAGCGCTTCGGCGTTGCCGATCGCGATCGGTTCATCGGAAATGTTCGCGCTGGTCATCACGAGCGCGTGCACGCGGCCGTCGAAGAGCAGATGATGCAGAGGCGTATAGGGCAGCATGACGCCAAGATAGTTGTTGTCGGGGGCGACGGACGGCGCAACCTGCGCCCCATCGAGTCGCTTTCTGAGCAGGACGATGGGACGGCGGGGATTGGTGAGCGTCCCGGCTTCGATGTCCGAGATTGCGCAGAACCGCCGAGCGGTCTCAAGATCGGGCATGAGAAGCGCCAGCGGTTTGTCTTCGCGGGCTTTTCGCGCGCGGAGGCGGCGCACGGCATCGTCGTTACATGCGTCAACGGCAAGGTGAAAACCGCCCAACCCTCGAATAGCGACAACGGCGCCGTTCACTATACAATCGATCGTGTCACCAATCGGATTATCGGAGATGCGCTCTCCCTGACCATCGCGGAGCCACAGCCGTGGACCGCACTCCGGGCAGGAGACCGGCTGTGCGTGGAAGCGGCGGTCGGACGGGTCGTGATATTCCTTTTCGCACGCAGCGCACATGGGAAAGATCTTCATCGACGTGTACGGGCGGTCGTACGGGATCTTATCGATTATCGTATATCGGGGACCGCAGTTGGTGCAGTTGATGAACGGATACCGGAAGCGTCGGTCGCTGGAGTCGTTCATCTCGCGAAGACAGTCGTCGCAGACGGCTATGTCGGGCGAGATCTGTGTGACAGCATCGTGATCCCGTCGAGTGTGCTCAATGGAGAAGTGAAGGTCATTGGCGATCGGGATCGATTCCGTGACTACGCTGTCGATCGACGCCAGCGGGGGAGGCGATGCGGTCAAGTGCGACTCAAACGAGGTGACCGCTTCCCGCGCACCTTCGACTTCGATGTAGACTCCCGACTCATCGTTTCGCACCAGTCCGGTGAGGCCGGACTCCTGCGCCAGTCGGTAGACGAATGGCCGGAAGCCGACGCCCTGAACGGTGCCGCCGATCCGGATGCGACGGCGGATGCGGGTCGATTTTTGTCCGAGAGCGGTCATGCTCGTGTCAGCCGGCGTGCTCATCAATCACGGGCTCCCCGCGTTTTTTTGCGTCCACACGATCGCGCAGCCAGGCATACCAGTTATCGAGGCCGTCGCCGGTTCGGCACGACAGCGACATGATATGCAGGCGGCCGTTGATTGACAGCGCGTTTCTGGTGACGGCCTGAAGGTCGAAGTCCGACAGACCGAGCAAGTCGGTCTTGTTGATGACCATCGCCGAGGAACGCCGAAACATGCCCGGGTATTTCAGCGGCTTGTCGTCGCCTTCGGTGGTGCTGATCAGCACGACCTTCATGTCTTCGCCCAGATCGTAGCTTGACGGGCAAACGAGATTTCCGACGTTTTCGATAAAGAGCAGGTCGGCCTCGTGCAGGTCGATGTTGGCAACGACGTCGAGGACCATGCGTGCGTCGAGGTGACACTTGCCGTTGGTGATGATGGGCCGGACGACGGTGCCGCCCGCCCGGGTGATCCTCCTTGCATCGTTTTCAGTCTGGACGTCGCCGGCGACGACCGCAATCCGCACGGTGTTCCCGATGTCCCGCATCGTTCGTTCGAGCAGGCTCGTTTTGCCGGAGCCCGGTGAACTGACGAGGTTAAGCGTCAGGACCCTGAGTTCGTGCAGGCGGCTGCGCACCTCCGCGGCCAACCGGTCGTTTTCGGAGAGAACCTTCTGCTGTATGTTCAGTCTTTCTTCCATGGTACCGTCTCATTTTCGAGGATGATTCGTGTCGGGGTGGTCGGGTTCGTTGAGAATCACGTGGTCGATTTCCAGTTCATCGCCGTGCAGCATGTGAAGGTCGCCGCTGTTGCATGCCGGGCAGACGAAGAGATAGTCCTCAACGGTGAATGTCTGCCGGCAGGCGTTGCATCGGGTGACGATCGGGACGGATTCTATGCGAAGGGTCGTGTGTTCGAGTCGCGTTCCACGGGAGAGGACGGAGAATCCGAATTCGAGTGCATCGGCGGCGATATCGGTCAGCTCACCGATACGAAGATGGACGGAGGCAATAGCGGCGGACGGTCGCTCGGCAACTGAGGCGAGGACCGAGTCGACAATCGACTTCGCGATCGATAACTCGTGCAAGGCGGCACCTCCGAGACTGCGGCTTTCCGCAATCTGGATGGAAATATACGAGTTTTTCGGAAAACGGCAAGGAGAATGCAAACGGCACGGATTTGCTGTCGGAGGCGTCACGGGCCGGATGCTGATGCGGCCTATCGGACTTGACGCTTGTGGATCCAAGAGTTATGTTCGTTTTCACCGGGTAAAGGAGCGGTGATTGTCCGCGTTCTTGCCGGAGCGTGCGTCGGCCGCTCGTCATGTCGGGCTACAACAAGGGGCAGAGAAAAAGCATCCGAGACGAGACGTGTTGACGGTCGCCGGGCGGGCAAGCTCACGCGAGTCTTTGAACTGTTGCGAAAGATCATCAAACTTATCTGAGGGCACATCAGTGGGGGAATCCAACCACACAGGCGACGTCAAGGTGCTTGTCGTCGACGACGATCGGGACGCACTGAAGACACTGCAGACGCTTCTGTCCTTTGACTACGACGTGATTGCAGTGCCGTCGGGCGGCGAGGCGATTGAGGTTGTCCGAACGGCGGAGCAAATCGCGGTCACGGTCATGGACAAGCGGATGCCGAAAATGGACGGCTTCACGGCGGCCAGAGAGATCCGAAAACTGTCTCCGCTCACGAAGATCATACTCAACTCGGCGTATCTTGGCGATATCAACGCAGACGACGGCGATTTCGTGGAGAGTTTGTTTGCGTGCATCGAGAAGGCGGGTCCGGTCGGCGATTTGATTTGCCACGTGCGCAACGCGGTCGAGATGTATCGCCTCGAGCAGGACAGCGCCCGCCTGCTGGAGATCGCGCAGGGCGCCTACCAGATGATCGGCCGGTCGGAGGTGATGAAGGACGTATTCCGTCTCATCTACCGGGTGGCCCGGTCAGACAACAAGGTGATGATACGGGGAGAATCCGGCACGGGGAAGGAGCTGGTGGCTCGTGCGATTCACAACGCCAGCGATCGCCGCGCCGGCCCGTTCGTTCCGTTTCAGTGCTGGCACAAGTCGCGTGATCTGGTTGAGTCGGAATTGTTCGGGCACGTCAAGTGGGCCTTCACCGATGCGAAGAATCGACGAATCGGACATTTCGAGTATGCCGACCGCGGGACGATATTCCTCGATGAGATCGGCGATCTGGACCTCGGGACGCAGGCAAAACTACTTCGGGTCCTGGATACCGGGGAGTATCAGATGCTGGGGTCGACGGACTGGCACCGCACCAGCGCGAGAGTTATCTGTGCGACAAATCGCAATCTGGAAGAGATGATCGCGCACGGTACGTTTCGGGAAGATCTCTATTTTCGCCTGAAGGTGGTGCAGATCGATGTGCCGCCGCTTCGCGACCGCCGCGAGGACATCCCGCTGCTGGTGGAAGCGTTCGTGGAACGGCAGACGGTCGGCAAGGGTTTGCCGCCGCGGCTGATCGATCCGGAGGCGATGACGGTTTTTACGACGTTCGACTGGCGCGGCAACGTTCGCCAGGTAGATGAGCGAATCAAAGATCTTCTGCTGCATGTCGATTCCGGGGTGATTCTTGCCGAGGATGTTCGTCGCGTGCTGGAGATGAAAGAGCCGGTTGATGATGTTGAAGGGGATGATCCAGGGCTGGCGGAGGCGACCCGGCAGTTTCGCCGCAATCTGGTGCGGTCCGCGCTGGCCCGGTGCGGCAACAACAAAAACGCCGCGGCGCGAGCGCTGAAGGTCGATCCGGCCAACCTTCGCCGGCTCGTGAAGGAGCTGGACATTGCCGACGACTGAGGGGGATTCGAGGGCCGGATAGTCTACTTTTTTGTATGGTTTTCCCTCGGGCGACCATCGTAAATGTTGGGCTTTGTGGGTCCATCTCAGACTTTATATTGCCAATCCCCGGCCAATAGTGTATATATTGCTCCATGCACGGCAGCGGTGTATGGAACAAGCGTTAACAGCGGTATCGGTGTGTGCCCATTGTGGCGATCCCTGCGGCCCGGAGATCTGCGACCAATCCGGCGCCGTGTTTTGTTGTGCCGGCTGTCGGACCGTGTACGAGTTGCTGCACGACAAGGATCTCGGGGAGTACTACCGCCTGGGGGCCCGGCCCGGTTTGAAGCCGGGTGCTTTCTCGCCGGACAGTTCGTACACCTATCTTGACGACGAGTCGGTACTCGACCGGCTGCTTGACTTCCGAAGTGCGTCGGCGGCCCGTATTCATCTGCGCATTCCCCAAATGCACTGCAGTTCGTGCGTGTGGCTCCTGGAGAACCTGCACGCGTTTACGGACGGGCTCGCCGAGACGCGGGTGGATTTCCCACGGCGTACGCTGTCTGTCGTGTTCGACCCGTCGCGCACGAGCCTTCGCCAGCTGGTCGAATTGCTGGCGTCGCTCGGTTACGCGCCCGAAATCACCCTGAAGCAGCTGGACGGGAAACGTCCCGATCGGTCCATGCGCGCGTTGTACGGCCGTGTCGCGCTTGCGGGGTTCTGTTTCGGTAACGTGATGCTGCTGAGTTTTCCGCATTATCTCGGGCTTGAGGCAACGTCCGATCCGCGGTACGTTCGGTATTTCAGCTACCTGACCATCCTGTTGTCGCTGCCGGTTGTGCTGTACAGCAGCGCCGAATTTTTCCGATCGGCGATTCGGGGATGGCGTTACCGGACGGTGACCATGGATGTGCCGATCGCGCTCGGCATCACGATTCTGTTTATCCGTTCGACGTACGACATCCTCGCGCTCGGACAGGCCGGCTACATGGACTCGTTGTGCGGACTGGTCTTTTTCCTTCTGCTGGGTCGGCTGTACCAGCGCAAGACGTACGCGGCGCTGTCGTTCGACAATGATTACCAGACCTATTTCCCGATAGCGGTCCATGTGCGAGACGGGGGGCGGGAGGTCACCCGGTCGCTGGATCAGCTTCGGGCAGGCGACCGCCTGTATATCCGCAACGGGGAACTCATTCCAGCGGACTCGGTGCTGATTCGCGGCGAGGCGCTGATCGACTACAGCTTCGTCACGGGGGAAAGCGAGCCGGTTCGCGTTCGCGCGGGCGAGCGCGTGTATGCGGGGGGGCGTCAGGCGGGACAGCGGCTGGAGCTGGATGTGGTCAAAGAACCGTCGCAGAGCTATCTCATTCAGTTATGGAACGCGCAGGCGTCACCGCCGCTTGCCGACGATCTGACGAGCCTGGCCAACCGCGTGAGTCGCTGGTTCACGCCGGGAATCATCGGCCTGGCGACGGCAACGGGCGTGGCGTGGGCGTTTGTCGATATCGGTACGGCGTTCGACGCCGCGACGGCGGTGCTGGTTATCGCGTGTCCCTGCGCGCTGGCTTTGGCCACGCCATTCACGCTGGGGACGCTGCATCGATGGCTCGGCCGAAACGGTCTGTTTCTGAAGGATCCGGGCGTCATCGAGCGGCTCGCCGATGTCGATCACATCCTGTTCGATAAAACCGGTACCATCACGGTTGCGGGAAGTCGGGAGCCCGAGTACGTGGGAGAACCGCTTGCTGAGACGGAGCGAACGGCGATCGCGCTGCTGGCGAGTCATTCGACACATCCGCTGGCGTCGCCGTTATCCCGGTTGTCGGGCGATGGCAGCAAAAGCGAACTGTCCGGGTTTCGCGAGGTGAGCGGCAGGGGGATTGAAGGGGTGGTCGACGGCCGGACAATCCGTCTCGGGAGTGCGGCCTGGACCGGACACGCAGACGAAGGCGGCAGGGGTGATCTGCTGCCGTCGGAAATGCGCGTCTACGTTGCGATCGACGGGCGTCCGCTCGGCTGGTTCCGGTATACGAGTACTATCAGGGAGGGGCTTCGCGAGATAATCTCGTCGCTGGGGGAACGCTACCGTTTGGGCATGTTGTCCGGCGACACGGAGAGCGAGCGCGCCCGGTTGGCGCCGATTTTCGGCGAAGGGGTGGAGCTTCGATTCCGCCAGTCGCCGCATGACAAACGCGATTATATCGAGAAGCTCACGGCTCGGGGAGCGAAGACGCTGATGGTGGGGGACGGTTTGAACGACGCCGGTGCACTGAGCGTCGCCCAGGTTGGAATTGCCGTGACCGAGGACGACGCGGCTTTCTCGCCGGCATCGGACGGTATCGTGAGGGCCAACGCGCTGCCCCGGCTGCCGTCGGCACTTCGGCTCGCCCGGCGGAGTGTCGGCGTGATAAAGGTGTGTTTTGGCGTTTCGCTTCTGTACAACGCGATCGGGTTGTATTTCGCGGTACAGGGTCTGTTGTCGCCGGTGCTCGCGGCGATCCTGATGCCGGTGAGTTCGGTGACGGTCGTGGCGCTCTCGACGGTCGCGATCAGCAGGATGGCGCGCAGGGAGGGGTTGGCGTAACGATGGACGTCATGTACGTATTGATCGGGTTTTCGCTGGTGGTCGCGCTGGGGTTTCTGGCGGCCTTTTTCTGGGCGGTCCGGAGCGGGCAGTTCGACGACGTGTTCACGCCGGCGATCCGGATGCTGTTTGAACATCAGAGAACAAAAAAGAAAGAACATAGAGAATCGTGACGGAGGAACGGTATGGCGGTTGAGTCATTTTCGTATGACAACAGGATCGTCCGCAATTTCGCCATTGCAACGGCCGTGTGGGGGGCGGTCGGGATGCTGGTGGGGTTGCTCGCCGCATTGCAGTTGTTTTTGCCGGAGTTGAATTTCGGGATCGGGCATACGACGTTCAGCCGGATCCGCCCGGTCCATACGAACGGCGTGATATTCGCCTTTGTGGGCAACGGCATATTCATGGGCGTGTACTATTCGCTGCAGCGGCTGTGCAAGGCACGGATGTACAGCGATACGCTCAGCGCGATCAATTTCTGGGGGTGGCAGCTGATAATCCTGGCCGCCGTGCTGACGCTGACCTCGGGCTACACGACCGGCAAGGAGTACGCGGAACTGGAATGGCCGATCGATATCGCGATTGCGATCGTGTGGATCGTGTTCGGATGGAACATGATCGGCACGATCATGCGGCGCCGGGAGCGGCATATGTATGTCGCGATCTGGTTTTACATCGCGACGTTCGTGACGGTGACAGTCCTGCATGTGGTCAATTCGATTGAATTACCGGTGACGTTTCTCAAGAGTTACCCGGTCTATGCCGGCGTGCAGGATGCGCTCGTGCAGTGGTGGTACGGGCACAACGCGGTGGCGTTCTTCCTGACCACGCCGTATCTGGGGTTGATGTATTACTTTTTGCCGAAGGCGGCCAACCGGCCGGTCTTCTCGTACCGGTTGTCGATCGTGCACTTCTGGTCGCTCATTTTCATCTACATATGGGCCGGTCCGCATCATCTGTTGTATTCCTCGCTGCCGGACTGGGCGCAGTCGCTGGGGATGGTGTTTTCGCTGATGTTGATCGCTCCGTCGTGGGGCGGAATGCTCAACGGTCTGCTGACGCTTCGAGGCGCCTGGGACAAGGTGCGCGACGATCCCGTGTTGAAGTTCATGGTGGTGGCGGTGACGGCATACGGGATGGCGACGTTTGAGGGGCCGATGCTGTCGATCAAGTCGGTCAACGCCATTTCTCATTTCACCGACTGGACGATTGCCCATGTCCATGTCGGCGCGCTGGGGTGGAACGGCTTTTTGACCTTTGGGATTCTCTACTGGCTGATACCGAAGCTGTACCGGACACAGTTGTTTTCCCGGAAGCTGGCCGAATATCACTTCTGGATAGGTTTTCTGGGGATTCTGTTGTACGCGGTGCCGCTGTATTTCGCCGGCATCACCCAGAGCCTGATGTGGAAGCAGTTCACGGCCGACGGCGTGCTGCAGTACGGCAACTTTCTCGAGACGGTGCTGCAGATCGTCCCGATGTACGTCACCAGGGCGGTCGGCGGCGGTTTGTACTTGATCGGTGTGCTGTTGATGGCGTACAACCTTCGCATGACGGTCAAGCAGGGATCGCTGCTGCAGAATGAAGAGGCGCAGGCGCCCGCACTGGTCGATCTGACGCATGAAGAAGAAGGACATCCGTACCGGCATCGCTGGTTGGAGCGCAAGCCGGTCCAGTTTACGATCCTGTCGCTGATCGCGATCCTGATCGGCGGGATTATCGAATTTGTTCCGACGTTCCTGGTCAAGTCGAACATTCCGACGATTGCGAGCGTGCGACCGTACACGCCGCTCGAGCTGGAGGGGCGGGACATTTATGTCGCCGAGGGTTGCTACAATTGCCACTCCCAAATGGTGCGGCCCTTCCGCTCCGAGACCGAACGGTACGGCGAATATTCAAAAGCGGGCGAATATGTGTACGATCATCCGTTCCAGTGGGGATCCAAGCGGACCGGGCCGGACCTGCACCGGGTGGGCGGCAAGTACCCGGACGCCTGGCATTACAATCACATGATCGACCCGACATCGACGTCGTACGGATCGCTGATGCCGCCGTTCCCGTGGCTGGCGACCGATATGATCGACGTGCGTGTCATACCGTCGAAGATACGGGTGATGCAGCAACTGGGCGTGCCGTATCCCGAGGGGTACGACGCCGACGCGATCGATGATTTGAACCGGCAGGCGGAGACGATTGCCGAGGGGATCGTGACGGCGCTTCGAAGCCAGGATCCCGATATAACGGTGGACAGGCACGCGAAGATTGTCGCCTTGATTGCCTACCTGCAGCGTCTCGGCACGGATATCAAGGCGCAGTCCGCCGCACAGGCGGGGATGTAGGAGGGCGCGATGTATAAAGACGTTTTGCAGTCGATAGCGGGCGTGGAGCAGTATCCTGTTGTGGCGCTGGTCCTGTTCCTTGCGGCGGCTGTCATGATCGGTATCCGGGTAGTCCGTCTGCGTAAGGAAGACATTGCTTTTTTCAGCAGGCTGCCGCTGGAGGACGGGACGGAGCGCACCGGTGATCACACTGAACAGGCAGGGAGTAAGTAGTCATGGCTGAACATGTCGACGGGCTGCTGGATCACGAGTACGACGGGATCAGGGAATTGGACAACAATCTCCCGCGCTGGTGGCTGGGGTTGTTTTACCTGACAATCGTTTATGCCGTGCTTTACATGCTGTATTACCACGTTACGGGAATCGGGTATTCGCAGGCGGAGCAGTATCTGGCCGAGGTCGATCCCACGTTCGTGCGGATTTCATCGGCGGACAGTCGCGTGCTGGGGGTGTTGCCGGAGTACCGTTCGCCGTGGTTCGCTCCGCGACGGGACCAGACGCCGTACCGCGCGCTTTTCGCCTCGGGCGAAGTCAAGCCGTATGTCGAGTTGACGCCGGAGACGGACACCACGCAGTACGTTGCGTTGACGGAGCCGGAGCGTCTGGCCGCCGGCCAGGTGATTTACACGCGCAACTGCGCCCAGTGTCACGGTGCGCGGGGGGAAGGAGGAATAGGGCCGAACCTCACCGACGACTACTGGCTGCACGGCGGGACCTTCTCCGGCATCACCAAGTCGGTCATCTACGGATGGCCGTCGCAAGGCATGATTGCATGGCGCGGGCAGTTGAGCCCGGACCAGATTCTCGAAGTGGCAAGTTTCGTGCAGTCGTTGCGTGGTACGACTCCACCGAATCCGAAGCCGCCGCAGGGCGAATTGATCGTACAGTAAGCGAGGCGGGATGGTGCAGCATTCAACCGAACAGAACAGTTTTCGGGACACGATCGCGACCGCGGAGAAGTCCGGGCGACGTATCTGGATATTCCCCGCAAAGCCGAAAGGGCGGCTGTATTCGGCTCGGACGGTCGTCGCGGTGTTTCTGCTGGCGTTTCTGTTCGGCGCTCCGTTTGTCAGGGTTAACGGTGAACCGCTGGTTCTTCTGAACGTCCTCGATCGCAAGTTCATCATTTTCGGCCTGGTCTTCTGGCCGCAGGACTTTTACCTGTTCGGGCTCGCACTCATTACGTTCCTCGTGTTTGTCGTCCTGTTCACGGCGGTGTTCGGTCGGTTGTTCTGCGGGTGGATCTGTCCCCAGACGGTGTTTCTCGAAATGGTCTTTCGCCGGATCGAGTACTGGATCGAAGGCGGGCCCGCCCGACAGCGCAAGCTGGCGGCGCAGGCATGGAATACCGAGAAGGTTTTCAAGCGTAGTGTCAAGGCCGTGCTGTTTTTCGGCATTTCGTTTCTGATCGGCAACACTTTCCTCGCATACATCATAGGAACGGATCAATTGTTTCGGATCGTGACAGCTTCCCCGACCGAGCACTTGGCCGGGTTTGTGGCGGTGTTGTCTTTCAGTTTCTTGTTCTACTTCGTGTTTGCGTGGTTCCGCGAGCAGGCCTGCACGCTGGTGTGTCCGTACGGGCGGCTCCAGGGTGTGCTGATCGACGCCAACTCCATCGTGGTCGCGTATGACCGCACGCGAGGCGAGCCGCGCGCCCCGATGGAACGCGGATCGCGCGCAGCCGAGCTCGGCGACTGCGTCGACTGCCTGGCCTGCGTGCACGTCTGTCCGACCGGTATTGACATTCGCAACGGCACGCAGCTCGAGTGTGTCAACTGCACGGCCTGTATCGATGCGTGCAATCGGACGATGCGTAAGGTGGGGCTTCCCGAGGGGCTGATACGGTACTCGTCGGAGGCGGCAATCACCCACGGTCGGCGATTCCGCATTACCGGACGAGTCGCCCTGTACACGGTGGTGTTTGTCCTGCTGTCGTCACTGCTGACATACCTTCTGGTGACCCGTTCCTCGGTGGAGACCACGGTGCTTCGAACACCGGGGTCGATGTATACGGAGACCGAGGACGGCAGGATACGCAACCTGTATACGGTGAAGATTATCAATAAGTCATTCGAGCGCGTGCCGGTGGAGCTGCGCGCGGCCGCGCCGCGCTCGGCGACTGTACAGATGGTGGGTACGGGGCTGGTGGTGGAGCCCGACGGCATGGTGGAGTCGGCCTTTTTTGTCGATATCCCACGCGACCAGATTTTCAGTCAATCGACCCTTGTCACGATCGAGGTGTACTCGGCGGGCGAAGTGGTAGAAACCGTTCGTACGTCGTTTATGGGGCCGGGAAGGAGAGCTGAGCCGTGAGCAAACAAAACGTCAACGCCGGCTGGGGTACCGGCGTGTGGGCTTTGTACGGCGTGTTTGTGGTATTCGTGCTGGCGCTGGTGGTGTTTGCTTCGGTTCAGAGCATGGATCTCGTAGAACCGGATTACTACCAGAAGGGGCAGCGCTACCAACAGCGGATAGACCGCATGAACCGGGCAGAGAGTCTCGAGAAGTCGCCGACGATACTATACGAACGCCTCCAGCAGCAGATCACGGTGACATTCCCCGCGTCCGACGCGGCCGTGCCCGGCGGGACAATTACGCTATTCCGGCCGTCGGACGCCGGCAAGGATGTGGTCGTTCCGATTCAAACCGACGAGAGGTCTCGGCAGTATGTGTCGACCGCGAGCCTGGCGCGGGGGCTGTGGCGGGTGAAGGTGGAGTGGCGCCTGGGTGATGCGGACTATTACCATGAAAACGTTGTGTTTGTCGATTAGGTAAGGAGTGACGGTGGAACTGTGGACGGCATTGGTGATCGGGTTGGCGGGTAGCCTGCATTGTGTCGGGATGTGCGGCCCAATCGTGCTGGCGTTGCCCGCAGCCGAGGATTCCGTACTCCGGAACGCGCTCGGACGACTGGGTTACAATCTCGGCCGGGTGCTTACGTATTCGTTTCTGGGGCTGCTGTGCGGATTTGTCGGAAAAACGGTCCGGATGGCGGGGTATCAGCAGGTCCTGTCGATTGTCCTGGGAGTCGTTTTGCTCCTGGCGGTGGTTTTGCCATCGAAGTACGGTCAGTACCTGACCGGGGCGCGTCTGCACGGCGTCATTCTCGGCACCTTTCGGCGATTGTGGCGGGCGCTGCAGGCACGCCGATCGGTGGTCGCGCTGTTCGGGATCGGGGTGCTGAACGGGTTTCTTCCGTGCGGACTGGTATACGTGGCGCTGGCCGGAGCGCTGGCGACCGCGGCGCCGCTGAAGAGCGCGGCGTATATGGCGATGTTCGGACTGGGGACCATTCCGGCGCTGCTGGCGACGGCGATCTTCGGCACGCTGATCGGCGTGTCAATCAAGCGCCGGTTATACAAGCTGGTCCCGGCGGGGATCGTGGTGCTGGCGGCGTTGTTTATCCTGCGCGGACTGTCGCTGGGGATTCCCATGATCAGTCCGAAGATGGTGGCGACGCCGGAGCACGAGGTCACGATGGAGTGCTGTCACCCGTCGCAGCCGGCGGCGGATTCGTCGGGTCAGTGAGATCCGGACACGGCCGGCGGCATGCGGCCGACTGCGCCGATCCGTCCGGCGGTTAATAGTCAATGTGGACCGATAAATTCTTTCTTGTGCCCCGGTCAGGCGCGATGGTATGTTGTGCGGGTCAGGCCGGAGAAGCACACACGAAAGCGTCCGTATGGAACACGTCACTGTCCTGTTGAACAAAATATCGGAAGGCAACGAATCGGCGGTGAATACGCTTTTGCCGCTGGTGTACGACGAGCTTCGCAAGCTGGCGCAGTGGCAGTTGCGGGGGGAGCGGTCGGATCACACGCTCAACGCGACGGCTATCGTCCACGAGGCGTATCTCAAGCTGGTCGACCAGCGGAACGTCACGTGGCAGAACCGGGCACATTTTATGGCGATTGCGGCGCAGGCGATGCGGCGCATCCTGATCGACTATGCCCGGACCCGGCAGGCCGAAAAGCGCGGCGGGGGACAGCCGGTGGTCACCCTCAATGAAGAACTGATGCAGCGCGAGGCGAGGGCGGAGGAGCTGATTCTGCTCGACCAGGCGCTCGACAAACTGCGCGAACACGACGAACGTCAGAGCAAGGTTGTCGAGTATCATTTCTTCGCAGGCCTGACGCACGAAGAGGTGGCCGAGGTGCTGAAAGTGTCGGTGGCGACCGTGCGTCGCGACTGGCGCCTCGCGCGCGCCTGGTTGAGCGTGCAGTTGGGCGAGGGGTGACCCGGGCGGTGTCCATTCGGTTGCACCATGCGAGCACGCGGCCGGACGTATCAATATGACCATGCCGGCATCTGACGCACAGTCTGACGCGATCCGCGGCGTGCCGCGGCAGTTCAAGTACTACGACTTCATCATGGCGGTCTTCGTGACCGTCCTGCTGTCCGCGAACCTGATCGGTCCGTCGAAAATCTGGTCGTTTTACGGATTCGATTTCGGCGCGGGTATTCTCTTTTTCCCGATCAGCTATGTGTTCGGCGACGTTCTCACCGAAGTGTACGGGTATGCGCGCGCCCGCAAAGTCGTGTGGGCGGGATTCGGCGCGCTGGTGTTTGCGTCGGCGATGTCGTGGGTGGTGTTGTCGCTGCCGGCGGCCGAGGACTGGCCCCACCAGCAGGCGCTGGAGACGGTATTCAAAACCACGCCCCGGATCGTGCTGGCATCGATCCTCGCATACTGGGTGGGGGAGTTCGCGAATTCGTATGTGATGGCGAAGATGAAAGTTCTCACCAGGGGGAGATTTCTCTGGGTACGAACGATCGGTTCGACCGTGGTCGGCACGGGGATAGACTCGGCGATTTTCTATCCGGTCGCGTTCCTGGGAGTGTGGAGCAATGAGCAGGTGATCGGTGTGATGCTCGGCAATTACGCGCTGAAGGTATTGTGGGAAGCGGTCGCGACGCCGTTGACGTACCGGGTCGTGGCGTTTCTCAAACGGGCGGAGCGCGAGGATTACTTCGATTACGATACCGATTTCACGCCGTTTTCGATTCGGACGTAGGGGATGACATCGGGATACGGGCGGGAAGCGTAGACAATCGGCACTATTTTGTTGACATCGGGCGGGAGAAAAGTTATATAATCTCCAACAAACTCTTTTTTTGCGAGGGCTTGTGAAATAAATCACAATATCTGCCTATGAAGACCAAGCCGACAGTTTCAATCCTCGCGGCCGGTGAGTTTCCGAAGCTCTTCGACGTCCTCCACGAGTTGGGATACCAGATTATCGGGCCGACGGTTCGAGACAACGCGGTTGTTTACGAGCCGATCGACACGGCAGACGAATTGCCGGAAGGGTGGACGGACGAGCAGAGTAACGGCCGTTACCGGCTGACCCACGGGAAGCGTAAGTCGTATTTTGGGTACGTGCACGGTCCGTTCAGTTGGAAGACGTACCTGTACCCGCCGTCACGACCGCTGTACCGGGCCCAGCGGGAGGGGAACCGATTTGATATTGCAGCCGAGAACGGGGGAGCGCCGAAGCAGGCGTTTCTGGGGGTGCGCTCCTGCGAGCTGGCGGCGATTCGCATTCAGGACCGCGTTTTGCTGAAAGGACCGTTTGTCGATACGGCATATCGCGAGCGTCGGCAAAACGCGCTCATCATTGCGGTTAATTGCACCCGTGCCGGTGGCACGTGTTTTTGCGCGTCGATGAAGACGGGGCCGCGGGTGAGCGACGGGTATGATTTGGCGCTGACCGAGTTTGCGGAGGGAAAGCAGCATTATTTCGTCATGGAGAGCGGTTCCGAGCAGGGTTCGGCGCTGCTGAGTCGTTTGCCGGTGTCGCCGGCGAGTGCGGAGCAGATTGCGGATGTCGCCAAGGCGGTCGATAAGGCGACCCGGCAGATGGGGCGGACCCTTGATGTCGAGGGGTTGAAGGAGTCTCTGTACAAGGGCTTCGACAGCACCCAGTGGGAGAAGGTGGCGGGTCGCTGTCTGACGTGCGGGAACTGCACGCTGGTGTGTCCAACCTGTTTTTGCGTTACGGTAGAAGAGGGCACGGCGCTGACGGGGGAACAGGCATTCCGGGTGCGTCGCTGGGACTCGTGTTTCACGGCAGACTTTTCCTATATCCACGGCGGCAGTATCCGTGCCAGCGACTATTCCCGGTATCGCCAGTGGCTGATGCACAAGCTGGCCTACTGGCAGGACCAGTTCGGGGAGATCGGCTGTGTCGGATGCGGGCGCTGCATCACCTGGTGTCCGGTGGGGATCGACCTTACCGAAGAGGCGCGCGCGGTGCAGACGCAGCGCTAAGGTGTCGGCAAACCGAAAGATAAGGATGACGAGTATGGAGAATCTGGAGCGAATCCTGCAGGAACATCCGTTCCTCGAGGGACTCGAAAAACGGCATCTCTCGCTGCTGGTCGGGTGCGCGTCGAACGTCGTATTCAAAGAGGGGCAGTGGGTATTTCGAGAAGGCGAGCCGGCGGATAATTTCTATTTCATTCGTGAGGGCCGGGTGCACGTGCAGACACACGCCCCGCATACCGGGCCGGTGATCATTCGGTCCCGTGAGGCCGGGGAGATTTTCGGCTGGTCCTGGCTGGTTCCGCCGTACAAGTGGCACTTTGACGCCCGGGCGGTCGAGTTGACGCGGGCGATAGCGCTCGACGGCAAGTGTCTGCGCACGAAGTGTGAGGAAGATCACGATCTCGGCTATGAAATCATGAAGCGGTTTGCGCTGGTCATCGCCGAGCGACTGGAAGCTACCCGACTGCAACTGCTGGATGTATATGGCAACCAAAACAAAAAGTGAACTGCCGGCCCTGCACGGTGACGCGGATCCGATGCTGACGCGGCCGTTTCTTATCCGGCGATTCTATACGGAGTCGCACGACACGTTTTCGCTGGAGCTGGAGCCGCTCGGCGGGGACCGGGAATTCCGTTTTGCCCCCGGGCAGTTCAACATGTTGTACGTGTACGGGGTCGGCGAGGTCCCGATTTCGATATCGGGAGATCCAACGAAACCCCGGGCGCTCGTTCACACGACGCGCGAGGTGGGGACGGTAACGCGGGCGATGCGCCAGTTGAGGGCCGGCGAGACCATCGGCGTGCGAGGACCGTACGGCTCAAGCTGGCCGGTGGATGAGGCGAAGGGGCGCGATGTCGTTCTGGTGACCGGCGGGATCGGGCTGGCACCGCTTCGCCCGGTCATTTATTACCTCCTTGCCAACCGGGAGAAGTACGAGAAAGTGGTGTTGTTGTACGGCGCCCGGACGCCGGAGGATATCCTGTTCCGCAAGGATCTCGAGCACTGGCGTTCGCGGTTCGACGTTGAAACACACCTGACGGTGGACCGGGCGTCCGGTTCATGGCGGGGCAACGTGGGCGTGGTGACCCAGTTGATCAAGCGGTCGCCGTTCGATCCGCTGCATTGTCTTGCGATGGTGTGCGGCCCGGAGATCATGATGCGTTTCACGGTCAGCGAGTTCGAGAAGCGCGGCGTGACGGCGGACTGCATGTACCTGTCGATGGAGCGTAACATGAAATGCGGAATCGGCCTGTGCGGCCATTGCCAGATAGGTCCGACGTTCGTGTGCAAGGACGGGCCGGTGTATCGCTACGACCGCCTCGCTGACATCTTCATCAAGAGGGAGATGTAATATGGCGCAACCGAAGAAACCATCGCTGGCCGTCTGGAAGTTCGCGTCGTGCGACGGGTGTCAGCTGTCGCTTCTGGACTGCGAGGACGAGTTGCTTGCGATAACGGAGGTGATTCAGATCGCCAATTTCCCGGAAGCGTCGCGCGCCGTCAAGAAGGGTCCCTACGACATATCGCTGGTGGAGGGGTCGATAACGACGCCGCATGACGCCGAGCGTATCCATAAGATCCGCCGGTCATCGAAGGTTTTGATTGTTATCGGCGCCTGCGCCACGGCCGGCGGGATCCAGGCGCTCCGCAATTTTGACGACGTTCGCCGGTACATTCCAATGGTGTACGCGCATCCCGAATATATCGAGACGCTGAACAAGTCGACCCCGATCGCCGACCACGTTTTCGTGGATTTCGAGCTGCGCGGCTGTCCGATAAACAAGTACCACCTGGTCGAGGTGGTGAACGCGTTCCTCAACGGCCGGAAGCCGAACATTCCCAACTACAGCGTTTGTGTCGAGTGCAAGCGCACGGGCAATGTGTGCGTGATGGTGTCGACCGGCGTCCCGTGCCTCGGTCCGGTGACACAGGCCGGTTGCGGTGCGCTATGTCCGGGTTTCGATCGCGGCTGTTACGGCTGCTTTGGCCCCAAGGAAACACCCAACACGGACGCGATGGCCAACTGGCTGTTTACCCTCGATCGTCAACCCGCCGACGTTATGCGGGCGTTCCGGGGATTCAACGCCTTCGCGGAACCGTTCCGAAAGCAGAGCGAAGCCTATGATAAGTAAGACGATAAAAGTCGATTACCTGGCGCGTGTCGAGGGCGAGGGGAAGCTGCTGGTCAGGATCAAGAACGGCAAGGTTGTGGAGGCCAAGCTGGGGATATTCGAGCCGCCCCGCTTTTTCGAGGCTTTTATGCGGGGACGCTATTTCACCGAGGCTCCCGACATCACCGCGCGCATCTGCGGCATCTGTCCGGTGGCATACCAGATGAGTTCGTCGTATGCGATGGAGGATGCCTGCGGTGCGACCGTTGACGGTCAACTCCGCGCGCTTCGCCGCCTCATCTATTGCGGCGAATACATCGAGTCGCACGCGCTGCACGTGTACATGCTTCACGCCCCGGACTTTCTCGGCTACGAGGACGCCATCCAGATGGCGAAAGATCATGCGGAGACGGTCAAACAGGGGCTCCAGCTCAAGAAGATCGGCAACGACCTGATGATCGCGCTCGGCGGCCGCGAGATTCATCCCATCAACACCCGGGTGGGAGGATTTTACAAGGCGCCGACCAAAAAGCAGTTGCAGAAGTTTGTCGATCCGCTGAAATGGGCGCTGGAGACGTCGCTTGCAACGGTCGGCTGGACTGCGCAGTTGCCGTTTCCCGACTTCGAGCGGGACTATGAATTCGTCTCGATGCGACATCCCGACGAATATCCGTTCACCGAGGGGCATGTCGTTTCCTCGAAGGGGATTGACATACCGATAAGCCGGTTTCTGGATACATTCGAAGAGATTCATGTTGAACATTCGACCTCACTCCAGGCGAAGGTAATCGAGCGGGGCGACTATCTGGCCGGCCCCATGGCTCGTTACGCCAACAATTTCGACAAACTTCCCGAGGTCGCCCGACAGGCGGCGCGCGAGGCCGGGTTAGGGGAGGTGTGTCGCAATCCGTTCAAGAGCATCATCGTTCGCTCGGTTGAACTGGTGTTTGCGTGTCACGAGGCGCTCCGGCTGATAGAGCAGTACGAGCCGCCCGACCGTCCGTTTGTCGAAGTCGTTCCACGGACTGGAGTCGGACACGGTTGCAGCGAGGCGCCGCGCGGATTGCTGTATCATCGATACCGCATTGGCGCCGACGGCTTGATTCAGGAGGCGCGGATTATCCCGCCGACCAGCCAGAATCAGCAGGCGATCGAGGAGGACTTGCGCCGATTCGTCGAAAAGAATCTGCACCTGTCGACTGAGAAGCTGACATGGCAGTGCGAGCAGGCTGTTCGGAACTACGATCCGTGCATTTCGTGCTCGTGCCACTTTTTGAAATTGCAGATCGAGAAAGACTGAGAAACGTCATCATATGGCGGATCGCCACAAGACAGTGCTGATAGCGATCGGCAATTCGTATCGGCATGACGACGGGGTCGGGCCGGTGGTGGGGGAGCAGGTTGCCGCGTTGGGTCGTGATGATATCGAGGTAGTGACCGATATAGGTGACGGCACCCGTGCGGTTGAGGCGTGGGACGGCGCAATGCGGGCGATTTTGGTCGACAGCACCGTTTCCGGGCGGGAGCCGGGGCACATATGCTCGTACGACGGGTTACGGGACGAAATCCCCGAGCATTTGTTTCGAGCCTGTTCGACTCACTGCTTCGGCGTGACCACATCGATTGCGCTCGGTCGCGCCCTCGGTCGTCTTCCCCGTCAATTGACGGTATACGGGATCGAAGGTCAGGACTTTTCGATGGGGCCAGGTCTCAGTCCTGCGGTCGTCGAATCGGCCCGTCGCGTGACCGAGGAGATCCTGCGGACGATCGGGCCGCAATCGCGCTGAGTGCGCTCGCGGTCGCCTTCGCGCAACAGTGGGAGGTGAGGTGCCCACGGTAACAGACGGCACCAAAGTATACCCTGTCGATGAGTCCGGCTTTCTGCTGGATTCTTCCCAGTGGGACGAGTCATTCGCCAGGATATCGGCGCCACGGGCCGGTCTGTCCGAGGGGTTGACGGAGGCACACTGGCAGATCATCCGGTTCATTCGGGAGACGACTGCGGAGTTGGGCCGCTGTCCGCTGGTGTATCAGACGTGCAAGATGAACGACCTCCGCCTGACCGATCTTCGTCTGCTATTCCCTGCGGGATATTTGCGCGGCGCGTGTCTGCTGGCCGGTATCACGTATCGCCAGGCGCCGCCGGGAGCCGGCGACCGACTCGACGAGTTGCCGGGACCGAGAGATCATCGGCAAGCGTACGAGGTGGACGCGCTTGGCTTTCTGATTGATCCGAACAGCTGGGACGAGAGCTACGCGGTGGGAAAAGCCGCGGAGCTTGGCATGGGGATGCTGTCGGATTCATGCTGGAAGATCCTGTTCTGGCTCCGGCAGCAATACAAGCTTTCCGGTCGGGTCCCGACCATATACGAGACGTGCGAGGCGAACAGCCTGGAGTTCGATGAACTGGAGCAGTTGTTTCCCACCGGTTATCACCGCGGAGCGGTCAAGCTGGCCGGTCTTCGAGTTCACTAACCGACCGGGTCGGCGATGTCGAACTAGCGTGCCTCCCGATCGCGCGCCGGTCGCTGCATCAAACCGGCCCGAGGTATGCAACGGCCGGAGTTGACCCGACGGTAATATCCTGTTACATTGATAATCCGGGATGTGACCGTTTCAATAGCGGCGGCAACGGACGCGGGTTTAACCGTGCCGTCGGACATACACGGGGGAGTTGTCTGCGGTATCCGGCGTGGATGGGAGGAGCGATCTTTGCCGGACAGCCTGCATGCGACGAGCGCCGGAGCCGGTGTTGTCCTGTCCGTCGAAAATCGCGTATTGAGACGAAACCGACCGAAGTCTCAGAGGGACGTCGTGCAGGAGTATGGAGCAGCGCGTAACCGTCACGGACTATGATCTGATCGAGCGTCTGTCGGAGACGCCGATCAGCGAGGCGTGGCTGGCGGTACACCGGTCGACCGGCCGAAAGTGTTTTCTCAAACTCTCGCGGCCCGACTCGCCGCTGGGCGGGCAGGTGGCCGCCGAGCGCTTGTATCATTCCTATCAGCAGCAGCGAATACTCCGCTCGCGGCTGCTCATCACTGCGAAGAGCCGCGGGTTCTTCGAAGGCCGGGAATTCGCGGAGTATCCCTGGCTTGACGATGCGCACCGGCAGGTGCTCACGACGGCGACATTCTGGCGTCGATTCCCGGAGAGCCTGACGGGCATCTGTGCGGCGGTCGATCTGCTCCACAGCCTGGGTCTGGTCCATTGCGATCTCAAACTATCGAATTTTCTCGTTTCGTCCGATGACAATGCGGCGTCGGTGCGTCTGATCGATTTTGACTTTCTGATGCCGGCGTATGCCGATCTCGAGCGGCGGATTGTGGGAACGTACGAATACATGGCGCCCGAGATCACGGCCGGAGAACGGGTGAGTCCGGAATCCGACAACTACTCGATCGGGGTTCTTGTGCGCCGCTGTCTTGCCGACGCACCGCCGGATCATCCGCGCGTTCAGGCGCTGGCGACGCTGTCCGAGCAGCTTACGCAGCCGGATGCGCTGGACCGCCCGACATGGCTGCTGGGGGCGGTGGAACGGTCCGGGGCTGTGGATGCCGCAGCCGTTCGGTCGGCAGAGAAGTGCGTGCTGGCGTCGGGGCTGATCATGCGGCTGTACGAAGTCCGGAGTCGATTGGCGGCCGGGTTGATGCGACCGTCGGAATTCCTGAAGGGGCAGAGATGCCTGGGCCTTCCCGACGAGCTGCTGCAGGAGTTGGATCGTGCGTTTGGCCGTTCGCGCCGCAGGACGATTGTCGCCGCCCGGCGGTTCGTTGGCGAGTCGGAAGTTCGCCACCTGGCGGATTCGTGGCATATCTCCGCCCCGGATAAGGCGTACGAGCGGCTCTACGGCGCCCTTGAAGCGGTGGCGTCGCACGACGGACAACACCTGGAACTGCAGAAGTCGGTTGACCTCTCCGATGCGCTTCAGGACGCGCGGAAACTGAGAGCAGAAAACAAACCACTTCGCGCCTATCTGCGCCTGAGTCCGGCGCTCGACCACGCTCGCGGAACAAACGTCGCAGTGTCGGCAGAACTGCGTGCCGACGGACTAATCGAGGCCGGTGAACTGTGTCTTCTGCTCACGCGGTCCGGAGACGCGCTGGCGTGTTTCCGGGAAGCGTCGGGCGTGCTGGCGGCCGGGTCCGACCGGTACTACCGGGCGTGCAGGGCAATGGTGCAAATTGCGGCGACGGTCGGCGAGTCGGCCGGCGCATCGCAACTGGTCGACCGCGTATTAGGGGAGTTTGGTCCGGGGGAACGAACGGCCTGGAAGCTGGAGTTTCGACGGCTGCGGGCGTTCCTGGACGGTTCGCTCGGTCAGCCGCAGAAGGCCGACAAAGACCTTAGTCTGCTGCTGGAGGAGGCGGAAAAGATCGGCGATCTCGAGCTGGTGGCGAAAGTGCATCTCACGTGCTCTGCCGTTAAAAGCCACATGGGCAAGCACGAGGAGGCACGCTTGCATGCCATTCTGTCGGCGGTGACAGCGAGACGGGCGGGATCCACCGACGTGTTATTTAGCGCGTACACGAGTCTGTGTATTCTCGGGCTGGACGCAGCCCGGTACGGGAAGGCCATTCGCTACGGAGAGCGCGCGCTTCGACTTGCCGTCACACCGCTCACCCGGCTGTTTCTCGGGACCCTGCATCTTTCGCTGACGGCCCTGTATGCACGGTTGTCTGAATTCGAGCGTGGCGAGGCGTCACTGAGCGACCTCCGCTCGCTGTTCGCGACTGAGGTGACCAGCGGTCGTCTTGCGCAGTACTATTGGTCGAGGGGCTGTCTGTTGTTGTTCTGGGGGAAACTCCGGGAGGCGGAGACGCATCTCCGTCACGCGCTCTCGATACTGTCGCCGGCGGGATCGTTTCGCGAGTGGAACAACACGCTGACAAACCTCTCCGATCTCGAGTTGTACCGGGGGCGCCATGATCGGTGCCGACGCATGTCCGAGCAGGCGGTGGCGCTTGCCGAGCAATGCGAAGATGTTCCGGCGCGCGCGGAGGCGTACTACCGCCAACTCGTCGTAGCGCTGGTGGAGCACAAGCAGGGGAGCGACGAGGATTACCTCGCGACGCTGTCGCTGCTACTCCGCACGGGGTGTTATGCCAACGGTGCGGTGCTGCTGCTGTTTATGATTCTGTACTGCGATCGTTCGACCGTGCGGCAGGCGCTGAGTATCGCGGCGGACGCGTTTCCCGTGATGGAGTCTTCCGGTGAACCGGTCATGAAGGCGACCGCGCTCTTGCGTGGGATATGCGAAGTTCCGGAGGAAACGCCGACGGACGCCATCCCGGATCTGAAGCGCGCGTACCAGATCCTGATGGCGAACGGGCGGCGGTTTGCGGCGATGCATATTTGCCGCCGTATCGCCGATCTGTACGCGGCGGGGGCGGAATCGAAGGTGGCGCACAAGTTCTATCTGCAGGCCAGGCACCTGGCGGACGCGATGGACAACAGGGTGTTTACGGCTGCGATCGAGCCTGACCTGACCCGGACGAGCGAGCGCGACACACTGGCGGCGGGTCGCCTGCAGGCGTTTTTGAATATATCCCGCATCCTGCGTCGGATCGACAATTACGAGCGGGCGCTGCAGGAAGTTGTACGATTTGCCGCAACCGAGACCGGCGCGGAACGCGGCGTGTTGTTGCTGCAGGCAGCCGGAACGGGCGAGTTCCGGATCAAAACCTCCCTCAACTGCGATCTGCAGAGCCTTCAGGACATAACGGACTTCAGCCGTTCGATACCGGCTTTTGTCGCGCAGCAGAGATCGCCGCTGTTGATCGACGATGCGATGCGCGATGAACGAACGCGCGACTACCGCAGCATAATCGCCCACAATATCCGATCCGTGCTGTGCGTGCCGGTGTGGTCGGACGAAGAACTGGTGGGAGCGCTGTATCTGGACCACCACACGATTCCGGCAATGTTCGACGAATCCGATTTCACATTTGTCACCGCGCTGAGCAACTTTTTGTCGGTGATTCTGGGGGCGGTCGAAAAAGTGCGGACGGTATCGGTGAAAGCGGCGCAGTTGACGGAGGATCTCGTGAGGACGGGCGCAGGCCCGGAGATCATCACGAAAAGCCCGAAAGTCCGCGCGCTGCTGGAGGGGCTGCAGACGCTGGCGCGGACCGGGTCGCCGCTGTTGTTCCAGGGCGAAAGCGGAACCGGCAAGGAATTGTTCTGCGATCTGGTGCACCGGCTCAGCCGCCGCGCCGACCGGCCGTTCGTCAAACTCAATTGTTCGGCGGTGACGGAAACGATGTACGAAGCGGAGTTATTCGGAGTCGCCCGGCGGTCGGTAACGGAGGTTGATGGTCGGCTCGGGAGATTCGAGATGGCCGACGGCGGCACACTGCTGCTCGACGAAGTCGGTGACATGTCGAAAGCGATGCAGGCAAAGGTACTCCGCGTGCTCGAGACCGGGGAGTACGAACGGGTCGGGAATCCGAGAACACATTACTGCGATGTACGCATCATATGTGCAACCAACCGCGATCTGGAGAAGATGGTCGCGACCGGGGAATTCCGCCTGGATTTGCTGTATCGGATCAACCAGATGACCATCGTCCTGCCGCCGCTCCGAGAACGCACGGAAGACATCGCTCCGTTGACCGCGTATTTTCTCGAGAAGTTCTCGCCGACGCCGTCGCACCGGCCGCGAATCGGCGAGGGGATCATGAACCTGTTCATGAGATACCAGTGGCCGGGCAATGTCCGCGAATTGAGAAACGTCATCGAACGGTGCTGCTTGATGCGGCCCGGCAAGGACGTTCGCCTCGAAGACCTGCCGACAGCGCTGCAGGATTTCCGCCGTCCCGAGGTGGTCGACGCGCCGAAGCGTTCGCGGAAGGTGATGCTTGACGCGCTGCGGTCGGCCGACTGGGATGTTGCGGTCGCCAGCCATCGTGCGGGCATACCTTCGAAGGAGCTTCAGGGTCTGGACGAGGTCCAGGAACGCACGTTCATTCGACATCGTCTGGAAACGCACCGGGGCAATATCTCCCGCGCCGCCCGCGCTGCCGGTATTCCGTTGACGACATTTCGCCGCCGCATGAAGCGGTATCACCTGTAGCCGGCGCGAGTGGCTAGCCACAATCGCTCCCGCACCGGCCAAAGTGGTCAGGCGCGGTTTCTTTAAGTACTACCCGCACAACACACGCTTCTTCACGCTGACCACAAGCGGTCAGTTTCCCGGTCAGGGACGGCAGCGTCCGGGACCATATCCTCATGCATATCCTCTTATACCGCACGGCGTTACGCGACCTATCGAATTGTGACGGCTTGGGCACGCTGCGTGACATGGCAGTCAACGAGACGCCAAACCATGTCACACGCGGCATAGGAGGTCGCCATGTACGACCGTTCAATCGCATCACGCATCATCGGCTACGCCATGGTTCTGCTGGTCGCCTGGATGATCGGCAACACGCTCGCGCCGGTCTCGTCATTCGCCGACGGCCATAGGCCGGAGCCACCAATCGGAACCGACACGCTCAGACAGCCGGATACGTTGACCTTAGCTAACTACGAGGATTCGGAGCTGGACACCTGGGATCTGCTGCTGATCATGGCCGGGCAGTTGGCACTGTAGCACAGACGCCCGCAGGGAAACTCCGATGGCCGTCACGGGAGGACACATGAAAAAGCTCGACAAACTACTGATACTGCTCAACCTGTTCTACTCGCGCAAGCGAGTATCGATGGAAACCATTCGGCGGGTGTGTGAGATTCCGGAAAGAACCGCCTACCGGTATCTCAACACATTGTCCGAGGCGAACATCCCCATCTACTACGACCGGGAGAGCCGGGCTTATCAGCTCAACCGGCAAGACGATGTGGAGATGGGGAATCTCGACATTAACGAGCAGGTACTGATGGTGCTTGCCCTGCGCGTGCTCGGCAGCACGCTTCCCGAGGCATACCAGGAGGCGCTGACCCAGCTATCGCGGAAAGTCTTCTCGCGCTTGAGCCTGCCATTGGAGGAGGTGTGGCACGCGATGGACAAGACGATCCGGGCCGACGAACTAGATCGCGAGCAGGTACATCGGCTCGCAACAACGGCGCTGATTCTCGCCGCCATACAGGCGAATCGCCCGATCCGTCTGCTTCGGTCGGAGGGCGGCAGCGGCGATCAGTGGCACACAATTGAGAAACCATCGATACAGTTCGGCGACGGCTGGTGCCTGATAGACCGCAACCCGGACGGCCGACCGTCGGCGGTGGCGCTGGAATCGATCGCCACCGTGACCATCGAATAGACGCGGCCGTTCGGTTTTAGAAGGCGTGCCCCATGCTGAAATACACCTGACCGGCGGGTTCGCCCGACTTCCGATCGAGATTTATCCCCCAGTCGAGGCGGAGAATCCCGATCGGCGTGCCGGCACGAAGGCCCGGACCGGCCGAGGCCCGCAGGTCGCCGATCGAGAAGTCGGTGATCGCGGGGAAGACATTGCCGACATCGAGAAACAGCGCTGCACCGAGCACCTTGTAAATGATTCGGCGCACCTCAATCACATTCCAGACAAAGATGAATTTGCCCCCGAGCGGGTTTCCGAGGTTGTCGACGGGCCCGGCTCTCTGGTACTCGAGGCCGCGCAGGGCAGTGGGTCCCCCGGCAAAGAACCGCTCGCTGATGGGAATGTCGCCCGACGATCCAAACGCATCCTGCCATCCGACGCGTGCGGCGCTGGCGAATGTCGTGTAGCGGCCGGCGGGCCAGTAGCGCTTGGCATTCATCTCGGTTCGGGCAAAACTGTTCGTTCCCCGAAGAAAGCCGCCCGCCAGCTCCGCACGAATATCGACAAGACTGCCCCTCCGGGGATCAAACGGATCGTCGCGCGTATCGTTCGCGAACGAGACCGACAAACTCCGAATCCGCGGATCGATATCATCGGGGTAGTCAAGCGCCTCGACTTTGGTCAACGAGGTGTTTTCGAATCGATAGGTAAACGTGAGCGTGCCGTTCTGCAGCACGGAACGGCCTATTGCCGCCCGCCAGCCGTACCGCGTGAGATCGTAGCTGGGTTCCTGCTGCAGTTCGAACAACGCGTTTATGTCGGTGCGCCACCGGGAGCCGATAGTCCGTGGTTCGGTGAACGAGGCGGTGATACCCTGTTTGATGAAGCTGGCGTCGATACGGCCGCCGAGCTGACGCGCGGTTCCAGCGAGGTTTCGATGTGAAATCTCGATGCGGACTCGCGGCTTCTCCACCGAGCCGTAACCGGCGGCCACGTTGAATTCTCCATACATTGACTCAGTCACCTCGACGACGACATTGCGTCGGTTGGCGGCCCCCGGCGCCGCTCCGTCGGGCCGTACGAAAACGCTCTCGAACAGCCCGGTGAGGTAGAGCCGTCGCTGCGCCTGCAGCAATTTGCCGTACGACAGGATGTCGCCGGCCCCGAATTCCAGTTCGCGAAGCACCACGTGTTCGTTCGTCATGTCCAGCCCCGCGATCAGGACGCTGTCGATCGTCACCTGCCGATTCTCTGAGACGACCAGATCAATGACCGCCCGGTGTGTGGACTCGTTCACTTTCATTGCCGGTTCGACGCGCGCATCGAGATAGCCCGTGTCCGCGTACATGCGAAGCACCGCGAGCGTTCCGTTTTGCAGCGCGACCGGGCTGCACGGATCACCCGGCTTCAGCGGGATACGGGCGAGGACCGTCGAGTCAGCGAATACGGTGTTGCCGAAGACGGCGAATGCCTCGACTGTCGTCTGCGGGCCTTCGTCGAGCGCAAACCGGATGTCAACCGTGTTGGTCGCACTGTCGAGGGTCACGGATGTATCGCTGATAAACGCATCGAGGTGCCCGTGGCCCCGATAAAACGCGAGGACATTGTCGAGATCGTCATTGAACAGCGCCTCGTGATAACGGGTGGAGGAGAGGAAGCCGGGAGGGCGGGTGGCCATGAGTTTCAGCAGCCGGTCGTCCGTGAACAACGAGTTTCCGTCGATCGAGACGATTCGCACTTTCGGGCGGTCCTGCCGCTGCGGCGCCGCCGATACACCGGATGAAACGCCGGCGACAATCACTCCGATGATGCACAACAGCCGCGTCATTTGAACCTCAGTCCATACTTGATATTCAGGACCGCTTCGCCGGTCTGGCTGGTCTCCCCTTCGACCGACCAGCGATCGGACAGGCGGTAGTCGAGCCTGATTGTCTGGTCATTTCGTCCGCCGACTCTCGTGGAATAGGTGACCTTGACGCGCTGGGACAGACGTTTGGACACCAGTACCTGAGCCCCGCCGTCGCGCTCCGAATCGAACAGATTCCCCTGTACCGACACTTCACTGAGTCCAAATGCTTCCTCGATCTGTCGCGAGGCGTATCCGGCGATGCGACGGCTGACCAGCTCACCGGCGCGGTCGACCAAAACATCCTGCTGGCTCCGACCGGTAAGCTGCTCGCGCGTGGCGCCGACCGTCAGCAGGGAAATGATGTCCGACCGGGAGAGGTTCGGGTGGGACGGCGACGTAAGACGCAGTTGGTACTGATCGAGCGGCCCCGTGACTTCGAGCGCGATCACGTAAGTGATGGCTGACGTTCCGGAATACCCGGTCACTTCGGCGGTGGCGGCGAAATCGAGATCGGGGTTGATAGCCGCGGGGTCCGAGAACAGCGCCACTCCCCGTACGATATTGAATTCACGATCCAGGTACAGGATGTAGCCTTCCTCGATCCTGATGCGCCCGGTGAGGTTTGGATCAGCCACCGAGCCCACAATGCCGACACCCGTGCTCAGGCGGATATGAGCAAGGTTGTTGTCGATCCAGAGCGGACCGGAGTTACGAAGGCGGATATCGAGCGTGGTGTTGCGCTGCCAGGGTGACGCCGTGCGCTCGACCTGTTCGACTGACTTCAGCCACGCCACCACGTCGGTAAGGTCGAAGCTACGGACAAACCGCGTCTCCGCCAGCGCGACCGGTCCCCCCAGCGTGAATGAGCCCGCGGATCCCGCGTACTGGATATCTGCGGAGTCGACGCCAAAAGCGAAGAGTTTTTCGCTCGAAGCGGTAATGCCTCGTGCATATGCGCGGACGTCGGCCGATGTAAGGGAGCTGTCGTCGAAACGAAGCCAGCCGCTCATCCACATGCGTCCGGCCCCGACGTGCGCGGAGAGCGTGTCTATCACGACCTGGTCGCGTGTGAACGTGATGTCGGCCGTCCCGTCGGTTATGGCGCTATCCAGCAGTGCGGCTTTGACCGCAAGATCGCGGATCGAGAGGAACCCGTTCAGGGCCGGTCGGTCGAGGGAGCCCGACGCCGTTATCCGGCAGATCAGGTACCCTCCGATCGTATCGATCTCCGGAAGGAAAGAGCGGAAGGGTTCAAGGCGAAGGGTATCGGACTGGGCAAGAAGTTCCAGGCTGTTCCGTGCGACTGAGCCGTTGAGCGTCAGGCCGCCATACTGCTCGGTTTCAAACGACAGGGAAAGGTCCAGCGTGGTATCGCTTCGAAGCATCAGTGACCCGCTCAGAGCCACCGGGGAGCGGCGGATGTGCGCCCGGGCCTGTTCGACCAGGAGTATCGAATCAGCCAGTTGGAGGTTCACCTGTATGTCGGACAGCGTATCCATCCCCGGCGCAGCGACCAGTGAGGCGTCCTGCACGCCGACCGTACCTGAGACGTGAGGATGGTCGATGCTACCGTCAACCGCAAGATCAATCGACATGCGGCCATCAAGGGCGCGTCCTTCGCCGATGAACGGCGTGAGCGCATTCAGATCGAAGTCACGGGTTGATATCTCGGCGCGGATAGCTCCGGACTGGTCGATTGACGGCATACCGTCGCGATCGCGCTTGAGCGGGACGGACGCTTCCAGGGTCAACCGTTTGCCGAGGCCGTCGACAATACATGAGTCAATCGTGAGCGCTTCCGGTGAGAGGGTGCTGCGAAACGTGACTGAGTCGAGTGACAGCGCATCGTACCGGGGTTGATGAACAGAAACGAGAAGTTCCACATCGGGTCGCTGCAGTGATCCGCGGAAGGCTCCTTCGAAACTGAGCGTGCCGTCGATGGGGAGAGAGTCACTGACGACGGCGAGCGCACCTAATGAGATCCTCTCACCACGGGCAACGACAGCAATCGCGGCGGAATCGGCCAGATTGAAGTCGATTACGACCCACCCGGCATCGATAGTTTTGACAGTCACGCCGTCGTCTGAATCTGCACCATCATCCCGGGGACGGCTGTCTGCCAGCCGGAGATCAACCGCGCCGACGAGGCTGTCCAGATCGCAGAAACCAGACAACGAGAGGCTGAGAGACCGCGCGAAAACGGCGGCCGTGTCCAGCACTGCGGTGCGGTTGTCCAGTCGCACGGCCATAATCGCCGAATCCAAGGAGTAAGAGCCGTAGTGAAACGATTTGAGTACGGCCCGCGCTCGTGCCGTCGGGCGGTCGACCGTGCCCTGGGCCGTGGCCGAATACGCCACACTCCCGTGAAGGGAGTCGATACCAAAGGGCGGGGAGCTTTCATCGATCGAGTCGATCACGCCCTCAACAAAAAAGGACCGAACAGTCAGTCCGCTGTCGCCGTACGTGAGATCGGCGGCGAGCGTGTCGACCGGGAATGATCGGTAAGAAAGCCGCGAGCCATGGATGTCGGCCGTCAGTTGCGGATGGTCGGTTGTACCGGCGATCGTTCCGGAGCCGCCCAGTTTTCCGCGCACCTCGGCAAGATTTGCCAGTCCGGCAACGATATCCAGTCGCGGCACGTTCCATGCGAAGCGGCCGTCCAGGGTTTGGTCGCGGATGGTAGTCTGAGCTGTCAGCGACAGCTCGTCCAGCTCGATTGCCACAGAGAGATTGCCCTCTCGAAGATCGACCGTTCCGTTCAGGTCCGGCAACGCCGTTTCACGGAACGCGAGTTCGCGGCCCCCGATATGCGCCTGCACCGTCATATCGGTGAGGCCGTCACCGGTACGCGATGCCGTGATGGACCCGTCGAGCCGCCCACGGTATGGTGAAGGACCGTCATACAGGGCTCCCCACAGCTCGGCGGCGTCGATCGAGACGAACGAGAGGCCCGCATCGGCGCGCACGACGCTGTCCAGCACAATCGTCATGCGGCCGGCAACCGTCCCTCCCAGTGTCGGCACGTGAATCGTATCAATCGTCAGGGTGTCGGACGCATATGACAGGCGGAGATTCGACTGCCGAATCCCCACCGGACCTGCGGTGACCGCCGGCAGGCTTACTACGGCGTCGCTTTTGGGCGAGTGCAGATCGCCACCGGCCTGAACAACAACATCAAGATCACCGGACGGCTGCACGGTCGGGAGACCGAAGTACCGTGTGAGCGGCTGGAGCAGCGAATCGGTGCGGCCGCGAACGGTCATCGATGCGGCAAACGACGTATCCGCAGCGAGCAGCAGCGTGCCCGATGCGTCGACATTCAAGCCACCGATAGATGCATGCAGCGTGTCCAACAGCACGGAATCAGGGGACACTATCATCCGAGTAAACGCGGCGACCGATGGTAGCGCGATACTGTCGATACCGGCAGTGATGATCGGTAGCTCGATTTCACACAGATAGCTGTCGGCTTCGTCATAGACGACGGAAAGCGAACCGAAGCGCAGTTCACAGTCGACAGCCATCGGTATGTCTCGGTAGCGAATCGTGAGCGCCGACACTGTCGCTTGTTCAACGATGACCGGAAGCTTCAGGGCGCCGGCATCGTCTTCGGGCGGTGCAGGGGCAGCGGTCGAATCTTCGACGCTTTCGAACGGAAGAATAAGCGTACCGCCGCTGTCTCGAAGGAGTTCGACATGGACGGAATCGATGATAATCGATGAGAGTGTAAACCTGCCGGATAAAACGCTGAGGATTCGGTACTGGAGGTCGATCCGTCCCACCGATAGAGAGCCGAAGCGGTCGTCATTGCCGCGTCCGTCGATTCGCACGTCGCGCAGTACGGTCGACGAGAAAACGTCAGTCTCGAGCGAACCGATAGCGACGGATCGACCGAGCGCCGTCTCGAGCTGGTTCGCTGCGAAAGACTTCAACCATCGCTCCCCCGGCGGAAGCGACAGGAATACGGTGACAGCAACTGCCATCACCAGCAGTGCACCGGCTCCGAGTGCCGCGTATTTTGCAAGCTTTTTGAGCATTAACCGGGGGACCGGATTAACCGGACTCTCTTTCGACGTATCCCTGTATCACATGACTGAGACTTACGCGCGTTTCACCGCTTTTTATCATTATACCGGACGAGGTGTGCCCCGCCGAGTATGGCTTGACAGAACCGCCCGTGTCGACCATGATTATAGCATGAAGAAGCGCTCGGTACAATATGTCGCGTGCATTCTGGCATCTTTGGCGGTAGGCGTACAAGCGGGCATCACCGCCGAGGCGCAGGCCGACTCAACGATGGCGCGCTTGCGAAAGGATATGATCGAGTCGCACCTGGCGCCTCGCGGAATCTCGAATGAACGGGTGCTTGGCGCATTCGAGCGAGTCGAGCGGCACCTGTTTGTCGACAGCGCCTTTCGCATTCACGCGTACGAGGACTATCCGCTGCCGATCGGCGCCGGACAGACGATTTCTCAGCCTTACATTGTCGCGCTCATGACGCAGCTGGTCGATCCCCGTCCCGACGACACTGTTCTGGAAATAGGCACCGGCTCAGGGTATCAGGCCGCGATCCTCGGAGAGCTGGCCGCACATGTCTACACGATCGAAATAGTCGATTCGCTCGCGCTCGTCGCGGCATCGCGGCTCGACAGCCTCGGTTATGACAATATCACGGTGCGAAGCGGCGACGGCTATGCCGGTTGGCCGGACCACGCTCCTTTTGATGTGATCGTGGTCACTGCTGCACCTGCAGAAATCCCCCAGCCGTTGCTGGACCAACTGGCCGAGGGGGGGCGACTCGTGATCCCGGTGGGCGAGGATTGGCAGGAACTGCTGCTGGTGACAAGGGTCGACGGAAAGCTCGTCACGCGGAAGATAACCGACGTGCTCTTTGTCCCGATGACCGGAGAAGCCCAGAAAAAAACAAAGTAGTCGGCGGAAGGTCCCGAGTTCGCCGGGAGACGCAATGGAAACGTTTCGATTTGATCTGTTCGGCAAGGAGATTCCTCGCATCGGGCTCGGTACATGGGCTATCGGCGGCTGGATGTGGGGCGGCACGGATGAGCAAGAGTCGATTCGCACCATTCACGCCGCGATAGACAAGGGCATCACGCTCATCGATACGGCGCCGGTGTATGGATTCGGCCGTGCCGAGGAGATTGTCGGCAAGGCGCTCGAAGAGCCCGGAGGAAGGGACAGAGTCATACTGGCGACCAAGGCCACCCTCGAGTGGAAGGATGGGAAAGTCACTCGAAACGGATCGAGCGAGAGAATACGGCACGAGATCGATGAATCTCTTCGTCGCCTCAAGACCGACTACATCGACATTTATCAGGTGCACTGGCCGGACGGGCTGGTTCCAGTTGAGGAGACGGCCCGGACCATGCGCGAGCTTCTGGAATCGGGCCGAATCCGTGCCATTGGCGTGAGCAACTACTCATCGGAGTTGATGGCCGAATTCTCGCAATACGCCCCACTGCATTTCTGTCAGCCGCCGTACAACCTGTTCGAGCGGGGGATCGAAGACGACGAGCTGCCGTGGTGCCGGAACAACGACGTTGTCCTGCTTACCTACGGTGCGCTCTGCCGGGGATTGTTGTCCGGCCGGATGAGAGCCGATACGGCGTTTGTCGGAGACGATTTGCGCCGGTACGATCCCAAGTTCAGGAAGCCTCGCTACGGGCAGTATCTTCAGGCCGTTGAGCGGCTGGATCAACTCGCCCGAGATCGACTCGGCAAACGGGTCATACATCTGGCGGTGCGGTGGATTCTCGATCGTGGCGCCCATGTGGCGCTCTGGGGTGCGCGTCGGCCCGAACAGCTCGCCCCGATCGACGACATTATCGGGTGGTCGCTCGACTCCGACACTCTACGCGCGGCGGAACAAATCGTGGAGGAGACTATATCGAACCCGGTCGGTCCGGAGTTCATGGCGCCGCCCACTCGTCGAAAGCCCGCCCTGTAGAGCGGCTCATCATCATGGCCGCCGAGGCACACCGATGAAAACGCAGTACGACGCCGCCGTGATCGGTTCCGGCCCCAACGCACTTGCCGCTGCGATTTATCTGGCCCAACAGGGCCTGTCTGTCATCGTGCTCGAAGCCGCCGCGACGCTCGGGGGAGGTGCGCGAACAGGCGAACTGACGCTTCCCGGATTCCATCATGACATCTGCTCGGCAGTGCACCCGTTGGCGGTTGGTTCGCCGTTTTTCCGGACGCTGCCGCTGGAGCAACACGGGTTATCATGGGTCTATCCGGAGATCAACTGCGCGCATCCGGTCGACGACTCGACCTGTGCGGTTCTTGTCGGAGATGTCATGCAAACGGCGGTGCAGCTCGGCAATGATGCCGAGTCGTACCGACAGCTCATGGTGCCGATAGTCGCACAGTGGGACGGGCTGGTCGATGATTTGCTTGCGCCGCTCCATGTCCCCGGAAGACTTCTCCCTGTATTACGGTTCGCGCGTTTGGCGGTGCAATCCGCCACCGGCTTAGCGGCCCGGCGCTTTCGAGGCACGCAGGCGCGCGCCCTCGTGGCCGGATTGGCGGCCCACTCCATGCTTCCGCTCGACGCTCCCATCAGCGCCGCCGTGGCGATCGTGCTCGCCGCAGCCGGGCACACCGCAGGCTGGCCGTTCCCGCGCGGTGGCGCGCAAGCCATCACTGACTCTCTTGCCGCCTATGCGCGCACCTTGTCCGTGGACTTTGAAACCGGCCGACAGATCCGCTCACTTGCAGAGATTCCCCGCGCCCGCATCGTCTTGCTCGATTGTACGCCGAGGCAGTTTTTGTCGATCGCCGGTGAGCGACTGCCATCGCGGTATCGACGGGCCCTCGAGGGATATCGCTACGGTCCCGGCGCGTTCAAAATTGACTGGGCGCTCTCGGAACCTGTGCCGTTTGCCGATGAAAGGTGCCGGCGCGCCGGGACCGTTCACATCGGCGGGACACTGGAGGAGATCGCCGAATCCGAGCAATCGGTGTGGAACGGCAAAACACCGGAGCGGCCGTTCGTATTGCTCGCACAACCGTCGGTTTTTGACTCAACCCGCGCTCCGGTCGGCAGGCACACCGCGTGGGCATACTGCCACGTCCCCAACGGGTCGACTGAGGACATGACGACCCGGATCGAGCGCCGGATAGAGCGGTTCGCCCCGGGATTCTGCGACACGATACTGGCACGGCACACGATGAAGGCGACGGATCTCGAGGCGCATAACGCCAACTATGTCGGCGGCGATATAAACGGCGGGATTCAGGACATTCGGCAGTTGTTCGCCCGCCCGGTTTCGCTGTTCGATCCGTACCAAACGCCGCTGGACGGCGTGTTCCTCTGTTCGTCCTCGACGCCGCCGGGGGGCGGGGTCCACGGGATGTGCGGATATCACGCGGCCCGGTCGGCCCTGCGTCATCTCGCCGGTCGATAGTTGCTGATCTCCCGCAAAAAAGGTGCAATTGATCCGCGATTTTGGCGTATATTGGAACTTCGCCGACGGGAAGTCTCCCGGAATCGACGCTGGTACCGGCTGAAGGGTGGAAAGGACGAACGATGAGTCTTTTGGTACTCGAGAATCTCAAGCTGTCGCTGGGCGGCAAGCCGATATTGAACAACGTATCTGTCGACTTCTGGGATGGTCACGTTCACGCGGTGGTTGGTCCCAACGGCGCCGGAAAGTCAACGCTGGCCGCCACGATAGTCGGGCTAAGCGGATACACGGATATCGAGGGGGACATTAAATTCGACGGGCATTCTATCCGGGAGCTTGGTATCGACCAGCGCGCCCGCAAGGGCATCACGCTGGCCTGGCAGGAACCGGCACGATTCGAGGGACTCCGGATCGCCGACTTCATAAAAGCGTCGGCGCACGGAAACGGAGTCGATGTCGATGCAATCCTTACTCAGGTCGGCCTGAACCCGGACAATTACCGGAGGCGGGCGGTCGACAAGACCCTTTCCGGCGGCGAGCGCAAGAAGGTCGAACTGGGATCGATTCTCGCCATGAAGCCGAAAGTGGCGTTGCTCGATGAACCGGACTCGGGGATAGATATCGAGTCGATCGAGCGAATTTTCGACGCCGTGCGGTTGCTCAAAGAGCAGGGGACGACGGTTATTCTGATCACACACAGTCTGGCCGTCCTCAATCAGGCCGATCACGCGTTTCTGATGTGCCACGGCCAGGTGGTCGATAAAGGGACGGTCGGCAAAATCCGCCATTATTTCGAAGACAAATGCATTCCCTGCGACCACCAGAATGTCCCGGAGCTCTATGGTCTGGGAGAACGCCCATGAGCAGCCAACTGAATGTCATCAACGACCTGTACGTGCACTCGGGCCGCGATCCTCATGAACTGGACGATCCCGAGGTTGCCCACCTAGTGGTTAACGAAAACCGCGTCATGGGACTACATGCGGTTCCGGGGCTGCAGGTCGATGTGGAGGAGCTGAGCGACGGGATTTCGGCGGTCATCACACTGGCGGCGGGAACGATCGTCGCCAAGCCGGTGCACCTGTGTTTCGGGATGACTCCCGAACGTGGCGTCCAGCGAATCAACATGGACGTGTCAGTCGAACGCGGGGCAAAAATATCCCTTCTGGCCCACTGTGTGTTTCCGTTCGCCGTCGACGTGCAGCACATCATGGAGGCGCGGATACGAATCGGCGAAGGCGCCGAGTACCGATATTTCGAGAAACACGTTCACAGTCCGGCGGGTGGAGTGAAGGTGTACCCGAAAGCCAGGGTGGAGGTTGCTCCGGACGGGTTGTTCCAGACGGAGTTCGAGTTGATACAGGGGCGGGTCGGGCTTATCGATATCGATTATGAAGCCGTTTGTGAGGCGCGCAGCCTGCTCGATATGTCAGCGCGCATCAGCGGCCGCGCGGACGACGTGATCAAGATAAGCGAGACGGCCAGCCTCGTCGGCGAAAAGGCCAAAGGCGTGCTGACGTCAAAGATCGCGGTACGACAAAAAGCACGGGCGGAGGTGTACAACAAGCTGATTGCCAACGCCGCGTATGCGCGCGGTCATGTCGACTGTAAGGAAATCGTCCAGGACGACGGCATCGCCACCGCCGTACCGATTGTCGATGTTCGTCACCCCAAAGCGCACGTCACGCACGAGGCTGCGATCGGCAGTGTCGACAGCAAACAACTCGAGACGCTGATGTCGCGGGGGTTGTCGGAGGACGACGCGGTGGAGATTATTATCAACGGGCTGCTGAGCCGGTAGTAAATGAAACGGCCGGCGGGCAGTGACGCCGCCGGCCGCAGCTTATGTTCGGTTTTGTAAGGCGTTATTCCTCGCCGGGACGATTGGACACCCACCATACCAGGCGGGCAAGCACAGCGAGCGCCGCACCCAGCAGGACGATTGTCAGAACCATACGAAGTCTCATCTCCTTTCGACCGGCCATGTGCGCGTAGTGCCGGTCTCGACATACCAGCCTCGAACACCCGGATTCGAGAAAAAGTTTCCCAAGTATCGTCGATTCCCGGAATTCGTCAAGGGGTCTGCGCAACAAAAAACTTCGCTATCGAATGATTTTTTGCGACAGTTTGGCACGGTCTGCCGTCTATCTAGTGAAATCCCCTCAAGGCATTATTAATCAACATGTTGCCGGGGAGGTGAAACATGTGTGGCAAAGTCCTGTTGGTAGTAGTGGTGGCCGCCTTTTCGGCAGTACCTGCCACAATGGCCGGGGATGCCGGAGGTCGACTCAACGGAGTTCTGACTCAGAAGGACAATGGGCTACCCGTTGCCAATGTCGCGCTACGACTCGTCGGTACCGACTTCCGTGCCGTCAGCGATCAATCCGGCTACTACGAGTTCACCAACCTCAAGCCCGGCAGCTATTGCGTGGTCATACGACATTGGGAATTCGACACGGTTGATATGATCGATATCCCGATAACCGCCGGATCAACGACTACGCGCGACATCAGCATGGTGAAGCAAAAAGGGAGTCTTCCGTTCCTCCTTAAAATCGATGAGGATACTACCTCGGGAGGGATACAGAGCGTTGATGAACTTCTGGCTCAGGTGACCGGCGTACAGACTTATGTTGAAGCGCCAGTGTGGATCCGAGTTGCCTGCGCACCGGAAATCCCATGTACCGTTGCCGGCATTCCGCCCACTCCCGAACCTCCGCCCGCCTGCGAAGACGCTGCGGTCGATACCGTCCGGTCAATCACAGAAGCTACGCCGCAACTCCCCGTGGTCGTTGAACTGGCCCAGAATTACCCCAACCCCTGCAATCCGACCACGACTATTCGTTTCGGGCTGCCATCGCCGGGTGAAGTTCGGATCGACATTATCAATATCCTCGGACAGGTGGTGAAGCGGCTCGTGCGGGCGGACATGCCGGCAGGCTACCACGACGTGGAGTGGAACGGTCGGAATGACGGAGGCGGCGCGGTTGCGTCGGGAGTCTACTTCTACCGGTTGATTGCAGGCAAGACGACGCTCAGCAAAAAGATGATACTATTGAAGTAGGGGGGCGGGACTACCCGCGATTCGCCGGGGCGGGCCCTCGCACGAGGATTTCCGCCCTGGCGGTATTCTCGCGCGATCCGAGCATATACAGCGTGTCGCCTTCGGCGAGCCGGTCCGACCCGGCGGGGGACGAGATCACCTCGTCGCCGCGACCGATTGCTACGAGCGTGACGCCACATTGGGCGCGGATGTTCAACTCGCCGAGACTTTTTCCGACAACCGGCGATCCGGAGGGGACGCGCACCGTTTCAATCCGCAGTTCCGGGAGATTCAGCTGGAGGTCGCGCAGCGTAGCGGTCCCCTTCGAGAGAGACCGAAGCATCTCGTAGCTGTGCGACCGGATTTCGTTTGTGAACTTGACGATTTCGTCGCGCGGGACGAGGTACCGGGTCAACACGCGGGTGAAAATCTCGACCGAGGTTTCGAACTCTTCCGGAATAACTTCGTCGGCGCCCAGTTCCATGAGCGGCCCGACCTCGGCCACGAACCGCGTGCGGACAATCAGGTGCAGTCGGTCGGACTGACGGCGGATGGTGCCGGTGATGTTGCGGGTAGCGACAGGATCGGAGATCGCGACCACCACAACCCTCGCCTCGCTGATGCGGGCCTGATTCAGCACGGCGATACTGGTGGCGTCGCCATACGAAATCGGCTCGCCCTGTTTGCGGCTGCGTTTTACGGTGTCGGGATTGGTTTCGATAATCACGTACGGAATGCGGGCGCTTCGGGCGGCGCGGGCGATATTCTGGCCGTTGACGCCGAAACCGATAATGACGAGGTGATCCTTCAGGGAGTGCAATCCGTTGGCGGTTTCTCCAGCCAGCGACCGGTACGCCCCGTCGCGCAGCTGACGAAGGCCGGGCCACTCGGCAACCGAGTCGGCGATACGGGGGGCGAGATTGGTCAGCAGCGGGGTCGCAGCCATCGTGATAATGGTGACCGCAATGAAAGTCTGGTATACCTCACCCTTGATGACGCCGTATTCAACGCCGACCTGAGAGAGAACAAAGGCGAACTCGCCGATCTGCCCAAGGGCGATACCCGCGATGAGGGCGGATCGGACCGACAGTCCCAATGCCAGGGCGGCGCCGCCGACTATGAGGGTCTTCACTACGTAGATCCCGGCTGCGATAGCGATAATGGCGACGGGCTCCTGGATCAGGAACCCCGTATCCAGAAGCATGCCGACGGACACGAAAAAGAAGCTGTTGAAGACGTCCTTAAAAGGGACGACCCCCTCGAGCGCCTGATGACTGTACTCGGAGTCCGAGATGATGAGGCCCGCGAGGAAGGCTCCGATACCGATAGAGAGCCCGAGTTCGTTGGTCGCCCACGCGATCGTCATGCAGATTACGACCACACTCAGCAGAAACAGCTCTCGACTTCGAGTCCGGGCTATGAAAAACAAGACGTTTGGTACGATATAGCGCGCCCCAACATACACCAGGGCCATGATCACCAGCAGCTTGACGATCAATCCGCCCAGTTCCCCGGCGATGCCTCCGGCTCCCGCTACCAGAAGCGGGGTGAAAATCATGGCCGGGATCGTCGCGACGTCGTTGAAGATCGATATCGAGAGCGTCACCGATCCGTGCGGCGTTGTCAACTCGGCGCGATCCTGAAGCGCGCGCATCGGGATGGCGGTGCTACTGCAGGCGATCAAAAACCCCATAAACACCGACTCGCCCTGGCTGAGGCCCAAATACCGCGAGACGATCCAGGTCACGACGATAGTGGTGACTACCTGCAGCGAGCCGCCCAGCAGGACGGCCCGGCGCATGCGGATGAATTGCTGGAACGAAAACTCCAGGCCGATCGTAAACACCAGCAGGATCACGCCCACACTTGCAAGCTGTTCGACGGCGCTGATCGAACTCACGAACCTGAGCCCCGACGGTCCTATCAGCACGCCGGTGACGAGATATCCCACAATCGGTGGAATGCGGAGGCGGTGACAGAGTATGAGCACGGCGATTGCCGCGCCGAAGATAACCAGAATGTCCTGCAAAAGGGGAATTTGCGTCACTGACTTCTCCAACCGATGGTCAAATGTACTGCCGGAATCATGTGCATGGAATAAACCTACTCCGCGGTCGACAGACAATAAAAAAGGCGGCCCTTCATTGTCGGGCCGCCTCAATTTGGGTGCACTTTGCGATCAGAAGGCCGAAATGAACCCGATCAGGAACTGGTTTTCTTCCTCTTCGATGTCATACGTGTTTTCGACGATAAGTCGAAGGTTCGTACGAAGCACCCATCCAAGGTGGCCGGTGATTCGTTCGTAGTCCTGATTGTCGTCGTCGGAGTCGACCCAGTTGTAGAGCGCGGTCGCGTACCAGCGGCTGCGGTCGCCGTCGGGCCAGTACAGCAGTTCCGCGAGCCCGCCGTCGGTATCGATAAGCCTCGACGGCTTGTCGGCGGTAAACCATGGGTTGTCGTCGCGCCGGCGCAGGTATTGGCCGTTCAGCTCGAACTTGTCAACGGCGAGAGTCCCGTTCGGTCCCAAAAGCCACAGCTCGTTTCGTACGGATACGTACCCGGCTCCGGGGCGCCGCCTGCGATTGGTGCGGACGCAAGCCCTGCGACCAGCATCGTCGCCAGAACCGCGCCACGGAATGCCGATTTTGCCCTAAAATGAATCGTCCACAACGTGTCTACAGTGAATACATGTGCCATGGCGGGGTCTCCTTCCCGGTGGAACGGTGGCATCCTCAACCTGTCCGCGGCTGACACGGCCGAACGGTGTGCTCAATACGCCGGTATCATAGGCTGATTGATCCATACTGTCACGCGGTGCTCTTTCCAAAAGAGATACTGCGGGCGACTTTTGACACCGAAAAAAAGGCATTGATCTGCGGGTCGGCGACGAGTTACGTAGGGGAGACGAAAAGGAGATTCCCAGCTATGATTGATGACATAGACCGCCAGATCCTCAGCCTGCTGCAGCAAAACGCCCGAATCCCGAGTTCGTCGATTGCCCGGAAAGTCGGCATGGCGACATCGGCGATCGGCGAACGCATGCGCAAACTGGAGGAGCGGGGCATTCTGACGGGTTATGAGGCACGGATAAGCGCGGACGCGGTCGAACTCGGTCTGACCGCGTACATTTACGTGCAGACGAACGAGCCGGTGGGAAGCGATGAAACCGCGGAACAGCTCGTCGAGATACCGGAGGTACAGGAAGTGCATAATATCGCCGGCGAGGACTGCTACCTCATCAAAGTGCGGGTGAAAGACACGCCGGCGCTGTCGCACCTGCTTCGCGACCCGATCGGCTTGATCAAAACCATCACGTCGACGCGAACAACTATTGTTCTGGAAACGTATAAGGAGACGTCGCGTTTGCCGCTGGGAAATATCGACGTCACCAAACGAAAGCGAAAGTAGGAAGGACCATATGGCGCCAGACTATCCGCCCATTCGCCGTCAGGACCGGGCCAAAGAGGACACGTGGGTCGTACAGCACATCACCGAGGCGCCATATCTGGCTTTAGCCCTTATTCGCGACGGGCGGCCCCATATAAACACGAACACGTTTGTCTACCTCTCCGAACCGCATGCGATTTACTTCCACACGGCCCCCAACGGCACGCTTCGCACAATCGTCGAGAGTACGCCCGATTGCCCGGTGAGCGCGACCGCGGCCGCCATGGGGCGGCTGTTGCCGGCGGAGGAGGCGCGCGAGTTCAGTGTCGAGTTTTCGTCGGTCGTGCTTTTCGGCACGATTTCGATCGTGGACGATATGGCGGAGCGCCGCCGGGGGATGGAAGCGCTGAACCGGAAGTACTTCCCGCACCTCGAGCCGGGCCGGCATTATCGCCCGGTGACCGATAAGGAACTGTCGCAGATCACGGTGTACCGAATCTCGATCGAACACTGGACCGGCAAGCAGAAGGCGGTTGCCGCCGACTTCCCCGGCGCATTCCTCTACGGCTCCCCGCCGACGGACTAACCCGCAGGATTGCCGCACTTTCAAACCGACGAGTATTTCGAAACATTTATGTAAGCGCTTACGTAAATGTCCGCAAACAGGTGACCAAGAAGGGATTTGCCTCGATGTCCGATCTGGTTCGTCGACTCGGCCCGCTGGCGTTTGCCAGCCGTTTGAAACGGCTGAGCGACCGGTTATATCGGGACATGTCACGAGTATACGCCGAACTCGACACCGATTTCGAGTCGCGCTGGTTTCTGGTCTTGTACCTGCTGGCGGAACAGTCGCCGCTGGGTGTGACCGATGTGGCCGACCGGCTGGGGCTGACGCATCCGGCGGTCAATCAGATTGTGGGGGCGATGTCGCGGCACCGACTGGTGCACTCGCGGCGCGATCCGACCGACGAGCGCCGCCGCCTGCTGTCGCTGACACCGGGCGGACGGCGCCTGTTCGAGCGCCTCCGGCCCGTGTGGCAGATCGTCTCCGAGAAATCAAGGGACGCGATGACGGAAAGCGGGCTGGATTGGATTGAGGCGCTCGACCGGCTTGAGGCGGTCCTGGACGAGCGAAGCATGTATGAACGGGTTTCGACAGCGCTGCGGCGGGATGCGAAGGCAAATCCGGCACGCAGGCGGTCATCGAGATAGTCAGACCAACATGCAGTGGAGGTAAAAACGACGATGGAAGTTTACGTGAGGCGGGGAGCAGGTGCTCTGCGTACGGGGCTGGTTGTGGTCGCCGCGATTGTGGCCGTGCTCGTTTTTGCGGACACCGCCCGGTCGCAGGCCGTACTGCAAGGGCAGGGTGAAGAAGTAAGGCGGTGCGATGACGCCCTTCGCGCCGAGATCATAGATTCCATCGCTTTGGCCCTGAATGAATATTACGTGTTTCCCGAGATGGCCAAAGAGATGGAAAAGACGATGCGAAAGAACCTCAAGCAGGGAAAATACAAGGACCTGAGTACCGTTCCCGAATTTACGTTTGCGCTGACTGAGGATCTGCGCGGAGTCTGCCACGATCGACACCTGGGAATTCGCTACCTCTCCGACGAGGACCTGGCGCAGATGACGTCCGACGAGCCGACGGACGAGCAGAAGGCGCAGAGGCTGGAGGAGATGCGGAAACGGCTGGCCAAACAGAATTTCATGTACAAGAAGATTGAGATACTCGAAGGCAATGTCGGGTACCTGAAATTCAACCAGTTTGTCGATGCATCGATGGCCGGACCGACGGCAGTGGCGGCGATGAACTTTCTGGCCGGCTGCGACGCCTTGATTATCGACCTTCGCGATAACGGGGGCGGCTCGCCGTCGCTGATCCAACTGATAACCAGTTACTTCTTTGACGAGCCCGTGCACCTGAACAGCTTCTACATCCGAAGGACGGACTCGATCAAGCAATTCTGGACGGCGGCCTCGGTTGACGGACCGAGGCTCAGTCATGTCGACATCTATGTTCTGACCAGCAATCGCACGTTTTCGGGAGCCGAAGAGTTCAGCTACAATCTCAAAAACCTCAAACGAGCGACTCTTATCGGTGAGACCACGGGTGGCGGGGCTCATCCGGTGGAAAGCCACTTTTTTGCCAGCCTGAACGTGGGGGCGGGTATTCCGTTCGGACGCGCGATCAACCCGATCACGGGCACGAACTGGGAGGGCACCGGTGTCGCGCCCGATATCGAGGTCCCGGCGGCTCAGGCGCTGGACCGCGCCTATATCGAGGCGCTGGGAAAGCTCAAAGAGAGAGCGACCGATCCGGAAATCAAACTCCGGTACGATTGGGTGATCGCCGGCCTCGAGGCCGCGTACAAGCCGGTTGTCATCGATTCTGAGAAGCTGGCGTCCTACGCGGGCGTTTATGAGGACCGCCGGTTGTGGGTCGAGGGCGGCGCGTTGTGGTATCAGCGCGGCGACCGGCCCAAAATGAAGGCCGTGCCGATGACGGAAACCTTGTTCCGGTTTGACGATGTGGATTACTTCCGTATCGAGATCGTCACCGACGTGACCGGCAACCCGGTCAAGGTGGTTGGCCACTATGACAACGGACAGACCGATGAATCGATGAGAACTGCTGAAGGTTGATGTTGCCCTGTCCTCCAGTGCATTCTTAGTGTCTCTCCCGCGGACGGCCCGTCGTTCCCAGTAGCGGCGGGCCGTTCTTTCATCCGCGATTCGGTCAAACAAACAGGGAGTATCTTCGTCTATCATGTGCGCACGTGCGCGCGGGATCGCACGGCGGCGGTTCCCTCAGTGCCGTCGCCGAAAGCCCGATATCGGCCTCCTCCTTGGCCGAAAACGCCGCGTGCGAGATGCCGGCAGTCGGCGCGTTCTGGCCGCGAAGCCAGGGAAATCGGAGCGTGTCGGCGCCGCAAACCCAATGCCCGGCTGTCCGCGGCCGACAGTTCGCGACAGCGCGCAGCAGCATTGAAGCAGCGACCGGGGAGGCGGATGTCGGTTGGTGTGCCCTTGGGTTCCGTTCCCCGATACGGATTGACCGATGTCGGCGGCGGAGCAGCGCGATCAGTTCCGTCGCGCCCCCCGGTCGTCAAAGAAAAGCCCCCGCGCGTTGCAGGGGCGTTCGATCGAGCTCGCGTGGCTTCGATCAGTATTCTTTGACGGCGGCCATGATATCCAGCACAGCCTTCTTTCCGTCGGCGAAATACATCACCGTATTGTCCGCAGCAAACAGCGGGTTGGGGATCCCGGCAAAACCGGGAGAGAGACTCCGCTTCACCACCACTACCGTGCGGGCCTTGTCGACGTCGAGAATGGGCATTCCCGCGATAGGTGATTTCGGATCGGTCCGTGCGACCGGGTTGACAACGTCGTTGGCGCCGATCACGATCGCGACATCGGTCTGCGCAAAGGTCGGGTTGACCTCGTCCATTTCCTTGAGCTTGTCGTACGGCACATTGGCCTCGGCCAGCAGTATGTTCATATGTCCGGGCATCCTCCCGGCCACCGGATGGATGGCAAACTCCACTTCAATGCCGCGCGACTCCAGCAGGGTCGACAGGTCCCAGACAGCGTGCTGCGCCTGCGCCACGGCCATGCCGTAACCGGGAACGATCACGACGCGCGACACGCCGTCGAAAAGCATCGCGATCTCCTCGGCGGACGTCGCCTTGACCTTGCCCGCGTAGACTTCGTCGGCCGACGCCGTTTCGCTGGTCGGGCCGAGCACGCCGAACAGGACGTTGGTCAACGAGCGGTTCATCGCCTTGCACATGATGTTGGTGAGGATGATCCCCGAGGCTCCGACCAGCGACCCGGAAATGATCAGAACGTTGTTGTTCAATACGAAACCGGTCGCGGCGGCGGCGATGCCCGAATAGGAGTTGAGCAGGGCAATCACGACCGGCATGTCGGCGCCGCCGATCGGGATAACGAGCGTAACTCCGAGAATCGACGCCACGCCGATCAGGACCCAGAATGCCGTGGTCATCGACGGGTCGATCACAATCCAGACGCCCAGCGCGACGCTGGCTGTCGCGAGGACCGCGTTGAGGTATTTCTGACCCGGGAAGAGCACGGCGGCATCGCCGATCAGTCCCTGCAACTTGGCAAAGGCGACCAGCGAGCCCCAGAAGGTCACGGCGCCGACGACTGCGGTGGCGACGGTGGCGATGGAGAACTGCAAATCGACTGAGGCGCCGATATGTCCGCCGAGCGTTTCGACCAACGCGGCGGATGCAACCAGCACTGAGGCTATCCCGCCGAAGCCATTATACAGCGCCACCAGCTGCGGCATCGCCGTCATCTCGATTTTCACCGCCAGAATCGCGCCGATCGCCGAACCGACCGCGACCCCGATGATAATCATTTCATAACTGACGATATGGCGGTCGAGCAGCGTCACGACCACGGCGATAAACATGCCGAGCGAACCGAGGATGTTTCCCCGAACCGCCTTGCGCGGGTGTGCCAGGCCTTTGAGTCCGAAGATGAACAGCACCGAGGCGAGCAGGTATGCCAGATTGACCAGTGACAGCATGGATCAGTCTTTCCTCTTGAACATCCTGAGCATGCGATGCGTGACGAGAAAGCCGCCGACCACATTGATGGTTGCGAAGATCACCGCTGCCAGGCCGAGCCATGTTGTCAGGGTCGAGTATTGCGTTCCTGCCGAGATCATGGCTCCGATCAGCGTAATGCCCGAAATCGCATTCGAACCGGACATGAGCGGCGTGTGCAGGGTCGGCGGGACCTTGGTGATGATCTCAAATCCGACAAAGACGGACAGCACGAATATCGTCAGCAGGATGACAAACAGTTCCATCAGTTAACGCTCCTTTCTGCGTCCGAACCGGGTCCGTTGAGCAACTGATTCACGCGGTCGTTGACGACCGAACCGTCGCGGGTCAGCAGCGTATCGCGGATGATCTCATCGTCCGTATTGACAGTCAGGGCGCCGTCTTTGACCAGCGTTCGCACAAAGGCCAGCAGGTTTCGGCCATATAACTGGCTGGCGTGTCTGGGTACGGTGGACGGCAGGTTGGATGGTCCCATGATGACGACCCCGTGTTTTTCGACGGTCCTGTCGACTTCAGTCAGTTCGCAGTTACCGCCGCGCTCAGCGGCAAGATCTATGATAACCGAGCCCGCGGTCATGTTGCGAACCATGTCTTCAGTGATGAGGATCGGAGATTTCTTGCCGGGTATAGCGGCGGTCGTGATAACGACGTTGACGTCCTTAACGACGCGCGCCATCAACTCGCGCTGCTTTTTATAAAAGTCTTCACCAAGCTCACGCGCATAACCGCCTTTGTCTTCTGCGTCGGCGGTCTCGATTTCCATCTCGACGAAGCGGGCGCCGAGTGAGAGTACGTGCTCTTTCGCGGCGGGTCGTACGTCGTATGCCTGGACGAGGGCGCCCAGCCGCCTCGCGGTGGCAATGGCCTGCAGTCCGGCAACTCCCGCCCCGATCACGAATACGCGCGCCGGAGAGATCGTGCCGGCCGCTGTCATCAACAACGGAAACATGAGGTTCAGGTGATCGGCGGCCATCAGGACGGCCTTATAACCGGCAACGGTAGCCATTGACGACAGCGCATCCATGCTTTGCGCCCTCGTGATGCGCGGAAGCAGCTCGATAGCGAACGCCGTGGCGCGCGTACCGGCCAGTTCGCGAATCGCCCGAAACGATGCCAGCGGGTCATGGTGACCGATCAGGAATTGGCCCGGCTGCAGACGCGACAAATCATCCCGACCGGCCTCGACATTGGCCCCGTACCCTCGTACCTGCACGATGATCCGGCTCCGGCGAAACAGCTCATCGCGCGAGTTCACGATGTCGGCGCCCCGGGACGTGAAATCGGAGTCGCCGAATCCCGCGGCGGCTCCTGCAGAGCTTTCGACGATCACGGAAAATCCGAGCTTGGCGAACGATGGCACGAGATCAGGAATCAGGGCGACCCGGCGTTCACCCGGAAACGTCTCTCGGGGAACACCGAGGATAAGAGTCGGTTTGGCGTCAGCCATCTGTCCGTGGCACCTCCTTGCCTGAGAACCACCCGCCGCGGTCCCGGTCCGCCCGGTCGCGACCGGCTGGTTTGGTGAGGGACAAGAAAGGCGCGAGGGCCAACCGCGTCAAGCCTTAAACAGGGGTAAAACGGACCATTGTTGCCCAATATTCGCACACCCCGCCACGACCGTCGATCCGGCTCTGCAACGAAGGTAAGTTTCGGTCTCGCGATTTGTCCTCAACTGCACTCCTGTTCCGCCGATGTTATTCATAGACACGCCAAGACATCATCGATCAGAGACCATGACAACCGTACTGAGGTGTTTGATTCCACATCCGGTGGGTCGCTCCAGACTGGGTGGGAGGAAGTATTCATGTCGATACTCGTGATCGGACAAGACGAAGAGACCGTCAAAGCCATATCGTCGGCGCTGGACGATTCTGAGTGCCCGGTGCAGCGGGCCGCCGACGGGACCGAGGGATTCGCGCGGCTTTCTTCGCGCGCACAGTACAAGCTGATCATCACCGATCTGGCGATGCCGGGGATGGATGGTTTTCAGTTGCTGAAAGTGGTGCGCGGTAATCCCCGGCTCCGCGGGACACCGGTGCTCGTCTGCAGCGCATCCTGCGACGCGCCGACCGTGCTCAAGGCAATCGAAGCGGGAGCCGAAGATTTCATCGCGAAGCCGGTCGAATCCGACTCATTGCGAGACAAACTGCATCGTCTGGTCTCCGACGCATACGCGGATGTGCTGATCGTCGACGACGATCCGGTAATACGTGATTTACTGATGAAGATACTTCACCGCGAAGGCTTTTCCGCGGTGGCCGCCGCCGGTGTCGATGCAGCGATTGAAGTACTGAAAACCACTCGTGTCAGTATTGTCATTTCCGACATCGAAATGCCGGAGCGCAGCGGACTGGACCTGCTGAAACATATTCGGGAGAACCTTCCGCGCCTTCCGGTGCTGATGATCACGGGCAAATCGGAAAAGTACGGGCAGGGAAAGATCCTCAGCGCGGGGGCTTCCGGATTTATCGCCAAGCCGTTCAAAAACACGGAGATCGTCGAGAAACTGATTTCCCTCCTGTGAGCCGGGTCCGGGTGATATCCCCGTCATTCCGGCGTTGCTTTTCCAGTCGATTACCGTATTTTCCCGACACATGACAACGAGCCGTGACATGGTGTCGGGATGAAGCACTTCCCCTACGAATTTGAAAGCCGCAAACCGATCCTCTTTCATCCGGAGCCGCTGGAGAAGATCGCGGGCGACTTCCTTGAAATCGGCCCCGGTCGCGGTGACTTTCTCATGGCCCTTGCCGAGAGCTACCCGGATCGTCACGTCGTAGCGGTCGAGCTTGCCCGGAAGCGGTACTACCGACTCGTCCCTCGAATCACGAAGCGTGGGATCGGCAACATCACGCTGATTGGTGCGGCTGCGCAGATCGCCATTCCCCGGCTTTTTATCCCGAAGTCCTTCGAGCGGGTCTACGTCCTGTTCCCCGATCCCTGGCCGAAGGATCGACATGCACCGCATCGGCTGCTTACTGCCGAGTTTCTCACCATGCTGGGCGGACTGCTTACGAGTACCGGGTCGTTTTTTTTCGCGACCGATTTCGAGCCCTACGCCCGGTGGGTGGTCGAGAACCTCGAAGCGGTGCCGGTGCTCAGGAATGTCGGCGATCCCTTCGCCCGACAGGGGCAAATCGAGGACTACTTTCCCTCGTTTTTCGAGCAGAAATGGCGCGAGGAGGGGAGGAAGATATTTTATCTGCGCTGCGAGCGTCTCACGCCAGCCGGATGAACTTCGGCGTCACGACCACCAGCCCGTCCTTCTGGAGCGTCAGGGCGGCCTCGCGGACATCATCGACCGACCGCGCTGTCTGAGCCGCAATCTTCGATATCGACACCCGTTTTGCAGTCGTGAGCGCCCGGACGATCGCGCCGCGAATCTGGCGGCGGGAGCCCTCAAACCTGTTTTGTGTCGTGAGTGGCGCAATGTAATCGAGGTCTTTTCGGAGCGCGACCCGCGCATAGTCCATCAGCGCATTATGCCAGTCGCGCGCACGGCGTGGCGGGAGGAGCCGGCGCGCCAGTTCTTCCAGATCGGAGCGCGGCGTATTCGGATCAAGCCCAAACTCGTGGACGAGCACTTTGCGGATGTTAGTGTCGATCGTGACACACGGGCTGTTGAAGGCGAAAATGGCGATCGCATTCGCGGTATAGTCGCCGATACCGGGCAGGGTTTTGAGCACGGCCGGGCTCGACGGCGTTTTGCCGCCGAACCGTTCCACTATCTGACACGCCATCTGACCGAGGTAAATCGCGCGCCGATTATAGCCTAATCCCGACCACGCTTCGAGCAATTCCTGCCGAGAGGCGTGTGCCAGCGCCTCCCATGTCGGCCAGCGGCGAAGCCAGCGCTGATACTTGTCCACCACCCGTTCCACCTGGGTTTGCTGAAGCATGAGTTCGGCTACCGTGATGGCGTACGGGTCGCGTGTCTCGCGAAACGGAAGGCTGCGGCCGTGCTGCCGGTAGAATGCGAGAATCTTCCGCCGGAACGCAGTTACTTTCTGATGACTGATGCGCACGGGTTCCACTAGTCGGTAACGTTGTAGTCCGGGTCAAGCTGTTTCAGTTTTTTGTACAGGTGGGAGCGTTCCAGTCCCAGCTCGCGCGCCGCCTGCAGCATGTTGCCGTCGCACCGTGCGATGGTGTTTCGAATATAGTCGAGTTCGAATTGCCGACTGGCCTCTTTCAACGTAAGGCGAGTCTCGGTTGCAGCGGGAGTCGTCATCAACGGTTTGACATCCTCTGCGCGAACCGGATCGTGATCGCAATAGATGTTCACGCGCTCCATGAGATTTTTCAGCTCCCGCACGTTGCCGGGAAACGGGCAGTGTCGGAGGTACTCGACCGCTTCGGTGGAGAGCTGCCGTGGTTTTGCGCCGGTTTCTTCGGCGAACCGCGCAAGGAAGTACTCGCCGAGGATGCGGATGTCGTCGGGCCGCTCGCGCAGAGGCGGCACATGAAGGGCAACCACGTTGAGACGGTGAAACAGATCGGCGCGAAATCTCCCGGCCGACGTTTCCGCTTCGAGATCACGGTTGGAAGCCGCGATTACGTTGCCGTCGAACCGCTGGTCGGTGTCCCCGCCGACCGGCGTGTACTGGTGTGTCTCCAGGACGCGAAGAAGCTTTGCCTGCGTTTCGGGCGGCATTTCCGAGATCTCATCGAGGAAGATCGAACCGCCCGTCGCTTCGGCGAACCGTCCGGCACGACGGCGCGCGGCTCCGGTAAAGGCGCCGGGGAGGTGGCCGAACAGCTCGGACTCGACCAGTTCCGACGGCAGGGCGGCGCAGTTGAGCGCGACAAAAGGGCCCTCGGCGAATCGACTGCTGCGATGGATGAGGTGCGCCACCAGTTCCTTGCCCGTTCCGTTTTCGCCGGTGATCAGGAACCGACCGGCCATGGCCGCGACGCGGACGACGTTTTCGCGAAGTTTGCGGATCGAAGACGAGACCCCGATCATGTCGCCGTACACGCGCGAGCTGAGCCGGTCCTTTTCGGATCTCAGGCGGCGGGTCCGGGTGACGTTGTCGATTAAGACAAGCACCCTGTCCAGCGAAATCGGTTTTTCGAGAAAGTCATGGGCGCCTTTTTTGATCGCGGCCACCGCGACATCGATATCGGCCTGCCCGGAGATCATGACGACCGGCGGTGGAGAGACCACGCCGACAATCTCACCGAGTACCTCCACGCCGTTGCCATCCGGCAGCAGTACATCGAGAAGTACCAGATCGAAATCCGCCGGCAGGAAACGACGGGCCTCGGCGCAGGTCGACGCCGTGACCACATGGTGGTCGCGCCGCTCCAGTGCCGACTTCAACGAACGACGGATATTCTCTTCGTCGTCAATGACCAGAATGCGGGCCATGTGTCCTCGGAAGTGTGATGGTGATTACTGCGCCCGACGAGTCGTTAGCCAACTGCATCAGACCGCCGTGGTCGTAGACGATTCGCTGGCAAATGACCAGCCCCAGCCCGAAACCGCCGCTCTTCATCGATACGCCGGGTTCCGCCCGGCCCGCGAGAATCGCCTCAGGAAAACCGGGACCGGTATCCCGGACGGTGAACAGCAGTTCATCTGGTGTCGCTTCCGCCGTCACGGTAACGGTGACGTGCGGACCGGTTTCGAGAGCGTTCTTTATCGCATTCACCAATAACTGGCGGATTTGATCCGGGTCAACGGTGACCGGATCATCCGGAGTTGTCGTGGTGCACGTGAGGCGTCCGTCGGCAATTTCGTGCCGGTAGAGCGTTGTCAGCGGCTGGAGCAGGTGATCGACCGGTACGGTTGCGAACTCGGGCGCCGGCATTCGCGCGAACGCAACGAACCCGTCGAGCAGCTTTATCAGGCGGCCCAGTTCGCTTTTTATGGTTTGAGTCGTTTCTGCGAGGGTCCGGCCGAAATCAGGCAGTCTGTCTTCGTACGACAAGCGAAGGTCATCGACCGCGATTGCGATGGGCGTCAACGGGTTCTTGACTTCATGGGCGATTTTGCGCCCGACCGCTTCCCAGGCCGCGATTTTCTCCGCGGTAGCCAGATCCTCGCGGGCGCGCCGCAGGCGAAACATCATGTCGGTAAAAGAATCGGCCAGCTTGGCAAATTCGCCTTCTTCGTACGCCATGACCGGTGTGGAAAAATCGCCGGCGGCCACCCGTTCCGAGGCCTCGATCAGGTTTTTGATTTCGCGCGTGGCCCTGCCCGTAAGGTACCAGCCGATCGCAAGCGCGCCCGCAACCGAACAGAGCAACACGAGACCGATAACTGTCACCAGCGAACCCGCTTGCGGTTCAACCGCAGACGGGGGAAAACCAGCCACAACATAATAGCCGCCATCGGCGCTGCCGCTGAGCACGGCCTCGATCGAATCACCCCGGTCGTACAGCGTGAGCGGCGTCATACGCGCGAACGTGTCGTCTCGCGACCGGGCAAATACGATAGATACTGATCCATCGATAATGCCTTCAAGCATGCGGCGGTCGGCTTCGTCGAAAAACACTCCCCCGTACAGCAACAAACGGTCGCTCAATTCGAGGCACGCCGCGTCGGCTGCATGAGCGCCGGAGAGATCATACTCAACCGTCGGAAAAACGTCGGCACGATCATTCGGGACGGTGACCTGCCGGTCGATCAGGCCCGGTCGACCTGCCGAGGCCCGCACCCTGCCGGTGCGATCGATTATTTCGAGAAAATCGAGTATCGACGAAATCGATTGAATCGACGTGACCAGCGACTCGTCGGCGGTCAATTGCAGTACCGCACGGCGGATCGACGGGTCATCCGCCGCCGTTTGTAGGGCAGCACGAAGTTGTGCCTGCCGCGATGACTGGAACGGACGAAACGTCTGCAGCGAGCGATCGGCGCGACGAATCTCCGCCTGCCGCGCCTGGTGGGACGTGTAGACGTACATCACCGCCACCGCAACAATCGGCGGTACCAGCGCCACCAGCAGCAGCGATAGTCGCAGGCGACCGGAAAAGCTCACCGCGCTCCTCCGCTAGAATCTGCCGGAGGCGCCAACCGGTACGCGCGAGACAGGTTGATGCGCCCGGTCGCATCGGCCGCGAGGCCGCCGATATCGCGTGCGCTCAGGACATGAATGACCGGGCGAAACAACGGAAATACCCCCACGTCCTCGATGATCCGGCTCTCGGCGAGCCGAAGATACGCGTATCGCTCCCCGATTCCAACGCTTCGTGCGCGATCGAGATGAGCGCGAACCACGGCCAACGACTCCCGCAACCCCGGCGTTTCGACGTCGGATTCCTCCAGCCGCGCCAGGACGTACCGCAGCGTGTAGCCGTCGTCATACAAGTCAACCGGCGCAAACATGAAATAGCAGTCGCTGACCGTCCGGTCGGTGACTATCTGCGAGGTCACCCGTTCGCGGGCGAGGATGTCGGCAAAATAGGCGGCTGTAGACCGAAGCGAGGGATCGGTGATGCCAATTACAATATCGCGGCGGTCACCGAGCGCGGCGTGTAGCAGCTCGCGCGCGCGGTTCGGATCGCAGGCAAACGGTCGCGACTTGCTGTCAAGGGCGGGAACGAATGTCGATGTCCCGACCGGATTGTCGCCGCTGAACATGAGGCCCAGCCGGGAAGAGTCATACGCATAGTAGAGTGCGGTCGTTAACAGCCCGCCCGAATTGACAGGTCGATCCGGATTCGGCATGAGCACCACAATCCACGGCGCGGCCACACGCAGTGCGCCTGCTCCCGTGCGCGCGACCGGTTCTTGATAGCTGAAATATCCGTCGAGCATACCGCTCTCGAAGTCGAAAAGCATCTGGTCGCGCGCCCGATCACCCCAGCCATAGGCCTTCACCTTCACTCGGTCGGCGGCCGGCAGCGTGAGCGTGTCATTCACGAGAAACAGGTCAAACCACGGTCCGATCGCCTGTCCGAACACGAGGGGGGATGTCGTATCGACCGAGTAAGTCTCGATTTGAATTTCCATCAGTGGGGCCATCAGGCTGTCGCACGACAGCCCCATCTGGTGCGTCACGGCAATCCCCGGAACCGAGAATTCGATTTGCCCCTCAATGACGGGTTGTCCGTCACGGAGCGCGAGGTAACGGCAACCGGGATACACGAAAGACTCCGTGCCAACCGGGAAGTAGAGGCGATTCAGTGTGCACTGCACAATGTGCGTCACGATGGTATCAGCGCGTGTAACCGGGCCGCTCATTGCGGCGAGGGCCACTATCAACACGACGCGGGCGAGATTCCTCATTGGTAGTTCTCCCAATGAGTTATACACGCATGCGAAGACGTCCGCGACAACAAGTTTTTTTCTGTGCACAAGTGTGTCAAGGTTGACACGCGTATCCTGCTGTCCCACATAAGGTCACTTCCCGCTACGTTCATAGTGTGTCAGCAGTGACACGTTTTGGTGGGTTGCGGCTCCCGCCCGGCAAGCCCAACGCATTACGCTGCAACATGTTACGATTTCCGGCATCACGTGTGCAAGGTCTCCGGTCGCAACCAACCCGAAACCCAAAGGAGTAGATTATGAATACCACAGTTCGCACCAAAATGATTGCGATCGCAGCGCTGGTGGCGGTCGCAGGGCTGATCGGATGCTCAGATGAAAAACCCACCACTCAGCCTACACCCATGCAGAAGCTCTCGCAGACGATTTCGAGCACGGTCGCCGAGAGTCTCATTCACGCCGTCAAGGCCGGGTCCGACTCGACTGCAGCCGGCGATATCCATCAGCCCGGGCTCGCCCTCGATGGCGCGGCGGCCCCGACCGACATCCGTCCCGGCAAAGACATGATCGTGATCGGCACAAATATCTTCGCCGTGACTGACGATGGCATCATGGTGTACGATTTCGTGTCTCACGAACGTCGGTTGATCCCAACGGAGTACCGCCTCGCCACACTTGCCTCGCACGCGGGAACGCTGTACGCGGGAGGGGACGGACTGTTTGTGGTCCAGGACTCGACCGTGCAGCCGGTGGACATTGATCTCGCCGGTGAGGTCACCGCGCTGGCGGGATTCAGCTATCGCCTGCTGATCGGCACGACTGACGGTTTGTACTCCCGGAGCATTTTCGGCGATGAAGTGATGCTCGAAGACATGTCGATCACGGCAATCGTGGCGGCGGGCGATAATGTCTGGATCGGGACCGACGGCGCCGGACTGTACCAGTTCGACGGCGTCGATTTCCGGCAGCGCTATCTGCAAAGAGACCCGTCGCTGCTTGATTTCGTCACCACCGTCGATTTCAACCACGATCATTTGTACGTGGGCACGACCGTGGGGCTGTTCGTATTCGACGGTGGACGCTGGACTCAATACGGCGTTGCCGACGGCCTGCCGAGCGAACGGATATCATCGATCGATGCATCCGACTGGGTGGTAATCGTCGGGACCAATCAGGGCGTCGGCACGCTGTACGACGGTGAGTGGACGACAATTGACAAGCTGGCTTCGGTCAACGCCGTGTCGGTTGTCCGGTACGGTCGAAAGATACTGGTCGCGACGGGGGAAGGCGATGTGCTGGTGAAATCCGGCCCGGCGGTGAGACCCTTGCTCCAAAGGTCGGATACCGCGACCATCGATGTCTTTTCCGCGTTGAAGTAGCGCTCCCGGGGGGAGGGTAACCGCACCCGCCCGGCTCCGAATACTCCACGGGGCCGGGCTTTTTTTGCGTCACACGTCTTACTGCGCGACCGCGTAGACACGCGGGGTCAGGGTATCTCCCCGCCGCTCGTGCACCGGATGCGGCTGGCCGTCGGCAGGAATCAAATCGTCGAGCCAGAACGCGCAGTCATTGCGATAGAACATCATGAATCGCCCTTCGTCCTCCTGATAGCGGGCGCGGTGAAACTTGAGGAAGAAATAGTCGTGGTTCAGACCCACGATTTCGATTTTTCCAAGCGCATGCGACATGACATACCGCGCTCTCTTGGCGAGCCCGGACACCCGTTTTTTGGCGGCCTCGATCGTCGCGTACGCCTCGGCGATCGGCACGGTGTACGGACGATTGCCGGCGGTCGGACGACACTGGAAAAAGTAATACGGCGGTACGCCGACAAACGACAGCCTGGCCATCAGCTTCACGAGCGCATCCGGCGTATCGTTGGCCCCCCGGATGATCGGTGTCTGGTTGGCCATGACCACTCCGGCACGGTGCAGAATCTCCAGCCCCAGGCAGGCGGCGTCCGTCAGCTCCTGGACGACGTCAAAATGCGTGATGACATAAATGCGCTTTCGGCGCGTGGAATAGCGCGCCAGCACCGCCGGCAAATCGGGATCATCGATGATCCGATACGGGTTGAATGCCGGGGTTTTGCTTCCGATTCTGATGACGCCCACGTGATCGATCGTACGCAGCTCCCGAATAATCGTCTCGAGCCGTCGTGTCGACAGGGTAAGCGGGTCGCCGCCGGTGAGCAGGACGTTGGTGATCGCTTTGTGTTCGCGGATGTAGTTGATGCTCTCCGTGAAATCCGTGATGCGCTCTTCGCCGGCGTTCATGAAAAGTCGCTTCCGGAAGCAGTACCGGCAGTACCCCGCACAGTTTTCGGCGCAGATCAGCAGCGCCGTGTGCGGATACTTGTGCTGACATCCGGGGGCGACATAGTTGGCGTGCTCGTTGCACGCGTCCAGCTCTCCGTCGACTTCAAGTTCGGTCGGATCGGGAATGATTATGCGCCGGATCGGATCGTCGGGGTCGTTCCAGTCGATCAGGGAGAGATAGTAGTCGTTGGCCCGAAAGCGGTACGCGTCGGTCACGTGGTGAAGCTGCTGTCGTGCCCGCTCATCGAGCCGGTCGACCTGATCGATATCCGTGAAATACCTGATATCTTTCATGGCAACCTCCTTTTCGGCCAGGCGTGAGAATGACACGATGTCTTGCCGCACAGTGTTGGGTTCCGGCGGCCGAATCATTCCGGAACAACGGGGGACAACAAGCAAGTCGTCTAGCGCAGGTACCTTATTATACGTCACGATTGACGCGACACCAAGATTTTTCGACTAAGAAATCCACTATTGTTTGTCTCTTTTTCCGGGCAACAACACAACGAGCCGTATAAGTTACTGAAAATCAGCATGTTTCGACGAAGAGTGACATCCTGCCGTGACACGGTCGTCAGAGTGAAAGATGGTAATGTGTATCGGAATAGCTACGAAGGAGGCGGCGATTGCTCGCTCGGCGCCCCCGTCGCTGCACTGCTCGGGCACCGCAACCTCGCCGTGCGAATGTGGATATCGTTGCTAAAGTCGGTTCATTATTGAGTTTTCCCGGCGAAATTGATATCCTGATGCTGTTGTCCGAAACACTGCGGGCCGGGCAACATTCTCTATATAGAATCTCGAACGCACAATCGTCTGATCATACCTGTACCAAAAGAGGAGTACGCCTATGGCGGCAGAACGCCTGCGCAGCAAGTATGGACTTGATACGCACAACATTCTGAACGTTCGCAAGGAGCACTGGAACCACAACACGCCGCTTCTGTACGAAGACATCATCAAAAACGGTGAAGGATACCTGACGCACCTGGGGCCGATCGTAGTGCGGACGGGACTGCACACCGGACGAGCCGCCAGGGACAAGTTCATTGTCGAGGAGCCGAGCAGCAAGGACCACGTGTGGTGGGGAAAGGTGAACAAGCCGATTTCTCAGCAGGTCTTCGACAACATGTTTCGCCGCTTCCAGGCGTACCTGCAGGATCGCGACGTCTGGATACAGGATTGTTTCGCCGGGTATGATTCGCGCTACCGGCTGCCTATTCGGGTGGTGACGATCCGGGCCTGGCATTCGCTGTTTGCGCGCAACCTGTTCATTCAGGCGAAACCGGAGGAACTCGTCGATCACAAGCCCGAATTCACCATCCTCCACGCTCCGAATTTCCAGGCGATCCCGGAGATCGACGGCACGAACTCCGAAGCGTTCATTCTGTTGAACCTCGCCAAAAAGCTGGTCCTGATCGGTGGAACCAGCTATGCCGGCGAAATCAAAAAATCGATCTTCACCGTGCTGAACTACCTGCTGCCGCTCGACAACGTGCTATCCATGCACTGCAGTGCCAATGTCGGCGAGAAGGGAGATGTCGCGGTTTTCTTCGGTCTGTCCGGCACCGGCAAGACGACCCTTTCCGCGGACCCGAAGCGAAAGCTCATCGGCGACGACGAACACGGATGGAGCAAGGAGGGTGTGTTCAATTTCGAGGGCGGCTGCTACGCGAAAGTGATCCGTCTGTCGAAAGAATCCGAACCGGAAATCTACGAGACGACGCGGAAGTTCGGTACCATCCTCGAAAACGTGGGTTACGATATGATTACCCGCCGGCTCGACCTGGACGATGACAGTCTGACCGAGAACACCCGTGCGGCGTATCCGCTGTCGCATATTCCCAACGCGCTGAAAGAATCCATGGGCGGTCATCCGAAAAACATCGTCATGCTCACGGCCGATGCGTTCGGGGTGTTGCCGCCGATATCGAAGCTGACCCCGGAGCAGGCCATGTACCACTTCATATCGGGATACACGGCCAAGGTAGCGGGGACGGAACGAGGCGTCAGCGAGCCGACAGCGACCTTCTCGGCGTGTTTCGGCGCGCCGTTTATGGTGCTGCACCCGTCGCGGTATGCGGAATTGCTGGCGCAGAAGATCCGCGAACACAAGGTCAACTGCTGGTTGGTCAACACCGGATGGACCGGCGGACCGTACGGCGAAGGACACCGGATGCCGATCAAGCATACGCGCGCACTGCTCAACGCGGCCCTCGAGGGAGCGCTGGATTCGGTCGAGTACCGGACCGACGAATTGTTCGGTCTTCGCGTGCCGACCCGTTGCGAAGGCGTGCCGTCCGACGAGCTCTGGCCCCGGAACACATGGAAGGACAAAAGCGCCTACGACGAGAAGGCGCGCAAGGTGGCGGCCATGTTTGTCGAGAATTTCAAGCAGTTCGAGTCGGAATCCTCGGATCAGATCAAACAGGCCGGTCCCCGGCTCTGATACCGTACGGGGAATTTCATTCCTCAAAGAGAAAGCAGGCCGGTCGAATCGACCGGCCCGCTGTTTTGTGTGGGCTCGTGGCGATTACTTCAGCAGAAGCATCTTTCGAGTCTCCGAGAATTCATTCGACTCGAGGCGATAGAAATAGACGCCGCTGGACAAACTCCGGCCACTCTGGTCGGTCCCCCGCCAGACAAGTCGATGCGTCCCGGCCGGCCAGGTGCGATCGGTGAGCGTGCGAACGGCCTCACCGAGAATGTTGTAGACCACCAGGCGTACCGGGCCGCTGACCGGCAGTGAAAACTCGATCGTCGTGGACGGGTTGAAGGGATTCGGGTAGTTTTGCGCCAGCGCATACTCCATCGGCAGCGCCGGTTCATCCGGATCGCCCGCGCCAAGCGCCGGGAATACGTAAACCTCGCAGCTGTCTTCGTCGCCGAGCGCACCCGGATCGGTCACCTCCAGCCGCAGCCAGCAAACGCCGGCGTAATCGACATCGGCGGTCAGCGTCAGAACCCCGGTGGCGCTGTCGAACGCGACAAAGAGCGAGTCGTTGGTTACACTGAACGTGTAGGTCAGCAGCGTGTCGTCGCTGTCGTCGGTCACCAGCGCAAAAATGTCAAGTGTGGCCGAGTCGTTGGCGTCAAACCCGACGCTGTCCGGAAGATCAACCACCGGCGGAACGGCGGGCAACGCCGTTACCGTGACTGAGACAGTGTCGAGAGCCGAACCGCCGTCGCCGTCCTCCACATCGATCACCAGATCCGCGCTTCCGACAAATCCTCCGGTTGCTGACATGGTAACGATACCCGTGGCGAGTGTCCACGACGCGACCAGAGAATCGTTGCCGGTCGTGAACGTGTACGTCAGCAGGGAATCATCGGTCTCGGCGTCGGATACCGCCGCGAATATGTCAAGCTCGTAGGTCGAATCGGTTCTGAACTCCACGTCTGCCGGCAGACCGGTGATCGCCGGCGGCGTGTTGGAGGCAGTGACGGTAACGGTGGTGGTGTCGGTCGCCGACGCACCGTGCTCGTCGGTTGCCGTCAGGACCAGTTCAACCGCGCCCGTGAAACCGCTCTCGGCGGTCAGCACCAGCACGCCGGCTGCGTTCAGGTCGTACAACAGCGAGTCGTTTGAGACCACGAAATCATACGTCATGTTGGTGTCGCTGGTCCAGTCGTCGCTGACATAGTTCCAGATCAGCAGATATCCGGTTGTGTCGTTTGCGAATTCAAGGGTCGACGGCATGGCGGAGATGACCGGCGCTTCGTTGTCGATCGAATCGGTCACGATCCACAGCCCGTCGGCCGTGAAGTTCGTGTCAAAGATCACGCCGTGCTGTGACAGTCCGAGGATACCGAGGAAGTTGCCCGTCCGGGCGTTGTACGCGCAGACCTTGAAGCTGTCGCCCACACTCGGGATGTATCCGTCGATCAGGTCGATGTCAAGGACTCCGCCGAATCCGGCATTCTCGGTGATATACAGCTGGTCATGCTCGGTGGTTGCGGTCAACCCGGCAATTTCGATATTCAGCTGGGCGTCGGTGTCCATATCGAAATTGTTCGTCTGCATATTGATCCGGCCGGGCGACTCGCCCGGTTCGATGTAACCGTCGAAAGACAACGTGGTCGTATACAGGTTCATCGAACCGGTCCCCGTGACGCGCCCGACTATCGTATTGGTGAACGATCCCTGGTCGATTGTCAGCGTCGCCAGGTTATTCAGGTTGATCTCGCCTGAGTTCGACAGCGTGCCGCCGCCCGCCAGCGTGAACTCCATGGCCGCGTCGCCGACCTCGAGCGTTCCGCTGTTGCTGTGCGCGGCCGCGGACTTGTTTACCACCAGCTTGAGCCCGCTCGATCGAATCGTGCCCTGATTGACGACCTGCGCCGTCAGGTAACGCTCACCGCCGGTAGACTGACCGGCATCCGAGACGATAACGCCGCTGGTGCTGTTGGTGAGTGAACCCGACGAAACCGCCAGCGTGGCTGTCGTGACGTCATTGGCAGCCTCGGAGGTCAACAGGATCGTGCCGTAGTTCGAAAGTCCATTCGAAATAGTCAGCGTCGCGGAACCGAGCGAATTGCCCAGCACGACCGTCGTGTCGCCGATACCGTTGCTGAACGTCCCGCCGATCGTGTTGGTCAGTTCGGCCACGAGCATCCCTTCGTTGACGACGCCGAAACCGACGCTGGAGCCGCCGGCGAAATTCAAATCGCCGCGATTCAGTATCGCTCCGCTGCCCGTTCCATCGGTGCCGCCGAAATACAGCATATTGTCGTTCGTGAGCGTATCGTCAATCAGCAGCGTCGCCTCCCCGAGGTACATGCGCGCCGCGTTGCTGACCGGTCCGGTAACATGAATGGTATCGTTGTCATTGTCGAACCTGCCGGTTCCCGTGATGGAACCGCCCGCGAGCGTCGCCCTCGTGCCGTTAAAAACAAACTGGTACGTGGTATCGATCGCGATGTCGCCGGTGTGTGCGAATTTGTCGCTGACCGTGACATTGCCGCCGGTAAGGGTGATCGAGCCGGCGTTCTCGTGCACCGCGCCGCTCTGCGATATATACAGCGATGCTCCGGTGACGTTTATAGCTCCCGCATTGATCAGCTGGGCCGAGATGTATCGCGACCCCGCCGGAGAACCGGTTCCTGCCGCAGCGGTGATGACGCCGTCGGCGGCGTTGACGAGCGTGTCAGCCAGGTTCAGAAGGCTTACGTACGACGCCTGCCAGCCGGACTGCGTCAGTTCGATCTCGCCGTGGTTCACCCATGAATGGTCGAATGCGACTATGCACCAGTTCGAGGCCGTCGCTTCAGACACCACTTTCGATCCCGGCATCGACACGAATTCGCCCGCAAACTCTCCGTTGATCGTGGCGTGCACTACGCCGTCGTTGATGCACTTCACGTCCACGTCGGAGTTCACCAGTTTGAGCGAATCCAGGTTGACGATCGGTGCGGAGCCGATCAGGTTGGCGTTGACCATGTACAACGTGCCGTCGTTGTATAGCGTATCGGCCAGCGACAGGTTCGTATTCGCGCCGGTGAGTTCGATTCGCCCGTCATTGAGAAACGCCGCATCGAAATATACCTCGGCACTCTGGAATGTGAGCGTCCCCCCGTTGGCAACTCCCGCGGTCGAGATCCAACAGGTATCGCCCGCGAACGCGAGCCCCGCACCGGGATCGGTCGTAATGTCTCCCGTGCTCTCGAACGTCTGGTCGCTGGCGAGCTGGCTGAAACCGATTGTGCCGCCCTGCGCGTACATCATGCCGGAGTTGGTATGCGCGGCGCCGTATGCCATGATGCTCATACCTGTCGACACCGCCGTGATCGTCCCGGCGTTCTGAATCTCCGCTTCAAGCTGGCGGATTGACGCCGAGGAGAAGCTGGCTCCGAGCAGAGCGTTTATCCGGCCCGTCGGTTCGTTTACCAGCGGCTCGTTGGGAACCGTCAGTATGGCGGTTGTCGTGGTAACCGGCCATGACGACGTCATGTCGATCGTGCCTCGGTTGGTGAAAGTACCGGCGACCGTCAGGTCGGCGCTGGCAGTCGGGTTGCCTTCGAGCGTCAGCGTCCCGGTGGTGTCGTTGAGAAACGTCCGGGCGAACGAACACGTGTTGGTCACCAGCATGGTCGCAGCATTGGTGATCTTCAGTTCGATATCGGAATTATCGCAGCTGATAGTTCCGTCGTTCGTGAGAATGAAATCGCCGCTGGTGTGAACGGCGGAACTCTGAAGATCGAGAGCGCCGTTGCTGTCGATATTCAGCGATCCGTTGACCGTCAGCTCCCAGCTGTTGCACAGCAAAGTCTGCGTTCCGCTGTAACCGCCGAGATTGAGACCCTGCACGGTTGCGTTGGTATTCAGCGTGACGAAAAACGTGCCGTCGTAGTTGATGTAGGCAATGTCCGTCGCCGTAGGCGGCGTGCCGGTGTTCCAGTTGGAGCCGACATTCCAAAGGCCTCCCGAAGGATTCATCCAGTAAACGTGGTCCGCCTGAACCGAACCGCCCGTTGCCAGCAGCAGGCAGAGCAGTCCACAGAGCCCGACAATCGAATTTTTAGACAGAAGCATAATCCCGCTCCTCAAGGGTAGCAAATAGGGTTGTTTACACATTGTATGGAGTATATCGGAACATGGAGTCAGTGCTTGACAATAACCGGTCAAAAAAGGAGTCGCGGGCAGACGATACCACGTTGATCGGGTGACTGCGGCCGGATTGGCGCGCAACGGAATATCGGGGCAAATCCGGCGACCGCCAGCGTGCATTATTCCCTTTGCGTACGGACCGGGGAGCGTTATCCTCCCGCCATGTCGTTGTCCGCGAAGCATCCCGGAATCCCGCCGCTTGCCACGCTCGTCCTCGGAGCCGTGCTGATAAGTTTCGCCCCGGTGTTCGTCAAGATGATCGACACCGTCTCGATGGGGCCGACTGCAATTGCTTTCTGGCGAACCCTGATCGGCGGCCTGGCGCTGGTGCCGCTCGCGGCCGCGGCCGGCCGTTCGCTGATCCTCCCGAAAGGACTGTGGAAATTCTCCCTTCTGGCGGGGTTCGTCTTTTTCATCGATCTGTTCGTCTGGCACAAGTCCATACTGTACACTGGCGCCGGAATGGCGACCATTCTGGGCAACACACAGGTCTTTGCGACCTCGCTGCTCGGTGTCCTCATCTTCCACGAACGGCTTACCGCTACCTTCGTCTTTGCCGCTCTGAGCGCCATGGCCGGAGTGGTCCTGCTGGTCGGGGTCGGGGGGGAAGTGGCACTCACGACCCGATATCTCGAGGGTGTGGCCTTCGGCCTCGCGACCGGGATCGCCTATGCGAGCTACCTTATCACGCTGAAGCGCGCGTCGCACCAGCCCCAGCGCCTCGAACCGATCGCCTTCATGGCGTGGACGTCGTTGATATCCTCGGTCTTTCTCGGCGTCGCGGGGGTCATCGAAGGTGATCCTATGATGCCGCCGACCGTGCGCGATTTCGCGGTCGTGAGCGTGCTTGGTATCGTGGTACAGGCAGCCGCGTGGATGATTATCGTCCGGTCGATGGCGCGCCTCGAAGCGTCCCGGACCGGTCTCGTGCTTCTGCTGCAGCCGACCCTGGCCACGGTGTGGGGGATGCTGTTTTTCGCCGAGCGGCTGGGACCGACTCAGCTATTGGGGGCCGCAATCACGCTGGTGGCGATCTATGTCGGCGCCCAGCGGGCCGCGAAAGTGGGCCTGCCCGAGGACAATCGATAAGTCTGCTGCCCTAACAACCATCGTCGGCCATGTTCACCTTCGGACGTGCCGCGATAAGCAATACGGAGAATCCGATGAAAACCCTGCAATTGAAGCCTGCTCGTGGCTACGACCCCAAAACCCAGGGGAAAATCGGCCTGCTGGCCGCCCAGTTGGATGATCAGTTGAGGTCGCTTAAAGTCGACATCAAGCAGATGACCGTCGAGCACCTCGAGTGGCAGATGCGGCCCGGCATGAACACCATTGGCATGCTGCTGGCGCATCTCGCGCTGGCGGAGGTCTGGTGGGTGGCGGTCGCGGCAAACGAGATTCCGTGGGAGCCGAAAGGCAAAAAGATCGTTGTCGACGTGTGCGGGTTCGAAGACGATGGTCTGCCGCTGGCAGCCGATGGCACGCACCCGGAATACCTTCGCGGCTACACGCTCGAACGGTATCTCGCGGTCCTGACCAAAGCCCGCCGGAGAGTGCATCGCGAGCTGAAAACATGGCGCGACCGCGATCTGGACGCCTGTTATGTCACCCCAAAAAAATCGAAGATCTCCTACGGGTGGACGCTGTATCACGTGCTGGAACACTTCTCCGGCCACTACGGTCAGATTCTGCTTCTGAAACATCTCATGCGCGACGCCGGCGTACTCCCCGGGTAGTCGCGAGACGCTCCGGCCTGACACGGAGCCGAGGGTCAGCTCTTTGAGCAATTCACCCGACCCGACGGTTTCTGCGGCAACCTGACCGCACGCGCTGCTGACACGCACCGGCTAAGGATCGTGCGTGGTGTACGTCCTCGTGCACCACGGTTCTCTCCGGAATGCCACGGATCGTGCGTGGTGTATGTCCTCGTGCACCGCGGTTCCCCCCGGATGCCACGGTACGTGCGTGGTGTACGTCCTCGTGCACCACGGTCCCCCTCGGACGCCACGGTACGTTTCACAATCGTTCGCATTAACCTCCTCTCCCTGTTGACAGAATAGATTGAATTGTCGATCATTGACACTGTGCATTGGCTCTCTTGGCCGACAACCCCGTATCCGATCGACCGCGCACCGACAACGTAATCGTTTCGCATGTTGGAGGAATCGTGAAATCAATCGCCGCATTGATCCCGCTGGCACTTCTGATTAGTGCTACGGCGCAGGCCGACCAGTACGTCCCCGGCGTCACCGGCTACGGCGTCAAAATGGGCCTCGACTTTGCCACCATCGGCACCAATATCTCCGAGTTTGAAGGCTACGACAGTTTCGTAGGAGGGGTGATCGGTGTCTTCGTAAACTACGGTCTTTCACCCAAAGTCGCCCTTCAACCCGAGTTGTATTTTACCGGGAAGGGCGCCGGAGGGGAAATCATCGGTGGGCGCAACTGGAGACACCAGTACTTCGAGTTGCCGGTGCTGTTGAAATACTGCTTCTCACCGGACCGAACCGTGAAACCGCATCTGTTCTGCGGACCAGCTATCGCTTTGTTGACCTCGGCCGAATTCCAGTCGAGTATCATTTCTGACGTCCGGGACATGGGCGATGCCTCGAACTCCTTTGATCTTGGCTTTGCGTTTGGCGGCGATTTGACCTATAAGCGATTGGTCTTCGATCTCCGCTACACGATCGGCATGGTCAAAGTGTATGATCCCGACGAGTGGAACGAGATCATGGATTCCGAGAGTCCGTCCGACCTGTACCACATGGCGAGCGACGAACACATCAAAAACCGCAACGTCGCCCTGACTATCGGCTTCCGCCTTTAGTGCCGTCGGGTTTGCGCGCGGTCCGGTGTGATGCTGTCCGGTTGAGGTGCTGTCGGGCGACCCGCCTGACGGCACTGTCGGCCGAGTAGCCCACCCGTCTGGGCTTGTTGAAAAAGCCTATGCGAGTGCTGTCAGGCGACCCCGCCTGACGGCACCGGTTTGCCTGTCTGTAGGTCGCCAAAGCGACACGTCATGACGTTTCGGACTGGTTCCCGCGCGCGAGTGTTCTATAAAAGCCGGCATTTTTCGGATCACCATCGAAGTTGCGGGGAAAGTGCGGGAAAAAACACTCAAAGTGATTGAAAGCGGTAGCGAGTCATAGTAGCTTTGGCATAGCCGATCAAAAGCCACGAATAGCCGAGTAGCCCACCCGTCTCGGGTGGGATTGCTTTTCACTGACCGGCGCTGTCAGTCTGACGTGCTATAATCCGACATGACCAACCTGCGTCACTTCGACAACCTCGGTACGGCCAGATTCGTAACCTTCTCTTGTTTCCGAAACTATCCGTACTTAAGTGATAGTTTTGCGCGCGATATCCTGATTCGAAGCCTGGACCATCTTCGCGTCAAACGCGGCGTGCGGATCATCGCATGGGTCCTGATGCCGGACCACGTTCACCTCGTACTGCTCCCCTCAGATGACACGCGCCTGGGTCATGTGATCGGGTTACTCAAGAGCTGGACATCGCAGCAGATTATGCGCTCACCCGAATCAAGGATACCGGTGCTGAGACGAAACGACGGGAGTCCGGCCGTCTGGGAACGCCGGTGCTTTGATCACAACTGTCGCAATGAGCTGGTCGTGCGGACGAAGGTCGAGTATTGCCACAGTAATCCGGTCAGGCGGGGATTGGTCGAGCATTCGTCGGAATGGCCCTGGTCGAGTTATAATTGGTATCGGGGAGAGGGGCAGATACTGCTTGAGATCGATGGGATGTAGTTGCCATGTACCCACCCCGGAGGGGTGGGCGACTCGATCGGACGAGTGACTCGATTGGGTCTGCGACTCGATTGGGCGAGTGTCTGATGAACCCACCCCGGAGGGGTGGGCGACTCGATCCGAACCTTAGGCTGGAATGTGCATCCTCGGTCTGTTTGAACCAACAAAAAGGCGGCCCCGCTTTTTGCAGGGCCGCCTTTGTGATTCGAGCGTCGTAAATCGCGCTTATCCCACCAGCACCTTTTCCAGCCGTTCGGCCAGGTAGTCGATGTCGGCGTCGGTCAGGACCAGCGGCGGAGAGATGCGGATCGTCTTGCCGTACGAATCGTTCGCCAGCACGCCGATCTCCAGCAGCTTCCGGCAATACTTCATCGCGTCGCCGTCGTTGACCTCGATCCCGATAAACAGCCCGAGCCCGCGCACTTCCTTCACCTTGTCCGAGCGCGAGGCGATCTCGTCGATCCGGGCTTTGAGCTTTTTGCCCATCTCGGCGGCGCGCTGGGGGAGATGCTCGTTTTCGAGCACGTCAAGCGCGGCGTTGCCCGCGACACAGGCCAGCGGATACCCGCCATAGGTGGAACCATCGCGACCGGGCTGAAAGACCAGATCCATCAGCTTGCTGTTGGCCACCGTACACGACAGCGGCACCAGCCCGCCGGAAATCGCCTTGCCGAGCGTGATCGCATCGGGGATGACGTTTTCATGCTCGAAACAGAACATCTTGCCGGTCCGTCCGAGCCCGACCTGGATTTCATCGAAAATGAGAATGATGTCGTTTTTGTCGGCGAGTTCGCGCAGCCCTTTCAGGAAACCCTTTGGCGGAAGATACATGCCGCCTTCGCCCTGACCCGGCTCGATCAGGATACCGCAGGTGTTGGGCGTGATCAGCTTCTCTACCGCGGCCAGATCGCCGTACGGGGCGGTCTTGAATCCGGGCGTCAGCGGCCCGAAACCTTCTTTGTATTTTTTGGTCGGTGAGAAGGAGACCGTCGTGATCATGCGTCCGTGGAAGTTGCGCTCGAAGACGATAATCTCCTGCTTGCCGTCCTCGATGCCCTTCTCTTTCCAACCGTAGTAGCGGGCCAGTTTGACCGCCGTTTCAACCGATTCCACCCCGCCGTTTTTCGGCAGGACTTTGTTGCCGTTGGCGCCGAAACGCGGGCCAAGCTGCGGAACCATGGTGGCCAGACGCTTCAGGAATACGCCGAGACTGTCGGTATAGACCACGTTGGAAATCACCGAGGCATAGTGCCCCTGCAGGGCCTGTACAAGCGCGTTGACAATGTGCGGATGGTGGTGACCCTGGTTGGCCGCCGAGTAGGCCGCAAGGCAATCAAAGAACTTCTTTTCTTCCTGGTTGGTCAACCAGCAGCCTTCGGCCTTGCGCACGACCAGATCAATACGACCGTAATGGTGCGCCCCGAAATTTTTCTCGGCATGAAAGATATCGGAATCGGGCAGCGCCGAAAAACCAAACGGCGCTTTGGTCATGGTGTTGATCGTAGCCATGTCGTCACCCCATTTCAGTCTAAGAGTTCATCGATCAGCAAACCAGCAATCATATATACAATAATCGGCAGGATTGTCAAGTGTTCTCTCTATCGCAGGTGACACCGTAATATTTTCGGTATATAGCATTATATACGAAAAATATTCTGTTCCGTTTCACGGGAAATCGTTGAAAAATCGAGCGTCCGGTCTAATAAAAACCCGTTTTGTCCCGATATATCCGAGTGACCGGGCAGTTCCGACAATTGCTTATGCCGGAGAGTCTTACGTCGCCGTCCGGGGAGTTGTCCACACGACCGATCGGCCCAAAAACAGGCGTGAATTGATCGTTTTGAACAAAAATGGACAAAATAACCTTGCTTTTTCGTCCTGTATGCGTATGTTCCGCGCAAACGGTCTGGACAACACAACGAGGGTGTATGCCGAGGGTTGTTGATAACGTGCAGCTGGGGCCGATGATCTGGAAAATGCGGGTCGAGGTCCCTCGACTGGTCTCGAAAGCCAAAGCCGGACAATTCGTTATCCTGCGCGTCAACGAACAGGGGGAGAGGGTCCCGATGTCTATCGCGGGGCTCGATCGTGACGAAGGACTGCTCACCATCATTTATCAGGTAGTAGGGAAAACCTCGGCCCTGATGACCACCGTTGGGGCCGGCGGAACCATCTCCGACTGCGTCGGACCGCTCGGGATTGCCTCACATGTGGAAAATTGGGGAACCGCGTGCGTGGTCGGCGGCGGGATCGGAATCGCGCCCGTCTATCCGATCGCACAGGCCTACAAAGAAGCCGGTAACCGGGTCATCAGCATAATCGGCGCACGCACGAAAGATCTGCTGTTCTACGAGAAAGAACATCGCGCGGTTGCTGACGAGCTGCACGTGTGCACCGATGACGGTTCGTACGGTCACAAAGGATTCGTTTCCGACGTTCTCGGTTCGATGCTTCGCGACGGGGTGAAAATCGGCATGGTGATGGCGATCGGTCCGGTCCCGATGATGCGCGTGGTCACGAACGTGACGAAAGAATTCGAGGTTCCTACGTGGGTATCGTTGAATCCGCTGATGGTCGACGGTACGGGCATGTGCGGCGGTTGCCGCGTGACTGTCGGCGGTGAAACAAGATTCGCGTGTGTCGACGGTCCGGATTTCGACGGCCACCTCGTGGATTTCGACGTTCTCACGAGCCGGTTGAGCGCATACAAGGACCACGAACGCCGGGCGATGAAAAAGCTCCTCGAAGACCCCAATTGTCGACTGACTAAGGCGGTACGGCAGTTTACATATCCGGGTGAGAAAAAGGCGTGATGACAAGGGTGGATGTGTAATGGTTGACAAGATCGACAAAAAAGAGCGGATGAGAATCCCACGGGCCCAGATGCCCGCGCAGAAGCCTGAGGATCGGGTCCGCAATTTCAACGAAGTACCGTTCGGGCTGACCGAAGAGCAGGCGCTGGTAGAGGCCTCCCGCTGTCTCGAGTGCAAAAAAGCGCCGTGTATCGACGGCTGTCCGGTTGAGGTCGATATTCCGGGGTTCATCAACTTGGTTCTCCAGAAAGACTACGCGGCAGCCGCGCGCAAAATCAAAGAGACCAATTCCCTTCCGGCGGTGTGCGGGCGCGTCTGTCCGCAGGAAGAGCAGTGCGAGATCAAGTGCGTGCTGACGAAAAAATTCAAGCCCGTGGCGATCGGCCATCTGGAACGCTTTGTCGCCGACTACGAGCGCGAACACGACCTCGTGCAAATCCCGGCAGTGGCCGCGCCGACCGGGAAAAGAGTCGCCGTGGTCGGATCCGGTCCAGCCGGGCTGACGGTGGCGGGCGACCTGATCAAGCTCGGTCACGATGTGACCGTGTTCGAGGCCCTGCACAAACCGGGCGGCGTGCTGGTGTACGGCATCCCCGAATTCCGTCTGCCGAAACATATCGTGCAGGCCGAGTGTGACGTATTGAAAGACACCGGGGTCAAGTTCGAGAACTCGACCGTGATCGGGAAGATGGAGACGATCGACGAGCTGTTCGAGATGGGTTTCGATGCAATCTTCATCGGGACCGGCGCCGGTCTGCCGAATTTCATGGGCATTCCCGGCGAGCAGTTGATCGGTATCTATTCGGCCAACGAATACCTGACGCGCTCGAATTTGATGCGGGCGTTTGACGAAGACGATTATGACACGCCGATCATCCGGGGCAAAAATGTCGCGGTGCTGGGCGGTGGTAATACGGCCATGGACGCCGTGCGGACATCGAAACGGCTAGGGGCGGATCATTCGTACATCGTCTACCGTCGCTCCGAGGCCGAGATGCCGGCGCGTGCCGAAGAGATTCATCACGCCATGGAAGAAGGGATCGAGTTCCACATGCTCACGACCCCGATCCGGTTTATCGGCGACGAGCACGGACGGGTCAGGCAGATGGAGTGTCTCCGGATGGAACTGGGTCCGCCCGATGATTCGGGTCGACGCCGCCCGGTGCCGATCGAGGGCTCGAATTTCACCATGGATGTGGATCTGGTCGTGGTGGCGATCGGCAACAGCTCGAACCCGCTGATCCAGTCGACCACGCCCGGCCTGGAGACGAACCGCTGGGGGAACATCACGGTGAACCCGGACACGATGCAGACCTCGCGGCCGGGCGTCTACGCCGGCGGTGATATCGTGACCGGCGGTGCGACCGTGATTCTCGCCGCGGGCGCCGGTAAAAAAGCCGCCCGGGCAATTCATCAGTACCTGATGAGCGGCGCGCCGAAGTGAGCGCGGTTGATTGATGACGATTGAAAGGCGGGCCCGAAGGGCCCGCCTTTTTTTGTGGGGGTGTGGTTTCCTTCGATGGAACAGAACGGAGTTCTGTCACTCCTGCGAAGGCAGGAGTCTATCTTCTCCGTGCTGTCAGGCGACCTCACATCACCCACAACGTTTTTCCTTTCCCGATCCTGCGACGTTTGTATAAATTGGTACAATCACACGATCACCATCGAGTTGGTGGGGACAACGAAGGGAAGGCTCAGTTGGCAGCATCGGAACAGGTACTATCGCGCGTTTGGTGGGACCGATGGTGGAGAGTCGGCGGTGTACTCCTGGTTTTCCTGGCCTCGTTGATTTCCATTAGCTGCTACTCCTTCCACCACTATGAGACCGGCTATGAGAGCCGTGAGGCGCAGCACGGTGCACTTGAGATCAGCGTGGTGTCGGAGGAATACCTGGTCGAACGCCACGGTGATCCGGCGCGTCTCAGTCGCGCCGCTGCGACCGAGGAACAGAAGGCCTACTATCAGAACTTCCAGCCGGCCGACAGCAACATCGACTATGTGGCCCTGGACGTAGTCTACTATTTCGATGGAGAGTTGTCCTCATTGGCTGAGCAGGACGGCCGGTATTTCGATTTTTCGATCAAGTCTATTCAGGTGGAGCAGGATGGGACCGTGACTCAACTTGGAGTTGACTCCTTACTTGTCGAGAATGAGCGATACGGCGGGCGGGATATACTGAGTATCGCGCCCTTGCCGTTTCACAAGTCAGTCAAAGAAGCGACGATCACGATCGATTTCGAGATAGTCGGCATTATTGACAAAATCGTGTACGAGGATGTTGCCCTCTCTATCCCTGTCACGCGCAAGAAGGGCCGGAGAATCGACAAGTACTAGTCCTCGTAGGGCGGGTCCGTCTTCGAACCCGCCATGCCGTCACCCTTCGACAGGCTCAGGGTGACGGGGTGTTGGCTCAGGGTGACGTTGGGGAGGGCACGCGGTGATGTCACCCACCCCAGAGGGGTGGGTTACTCGGATACTCAGTCAACTTCTTCTTCTTCTTCGGACCGGCTGGTTTGTGCGATGCAAGGGCAGCGAAGCGATAAGGAACGGGACCGATGGCGTACAGACGCTTCAATCTAAATGAATCGGCGAACGAGTATATCTTCGAGCAGCTCCACTGGGGAGGTTCTGTGGCGCGAGCCTTGCTTGGAAGGATTACCCCCAGCGAGGGGCGCGTGCACACTTACCTTCCTCACAATTACGATGACAAAGCACTCTACGAATTCGACCGATTACAGATAGTGAGTTCGGAGAACGTGGACCGGTTTCTGATGTCGGCCATCCGATCACATTTGAGCCTGGACTCGACCAAGGTCGCAGTAGCGGAAAACGCAGGATTCAACCGTGGCGATCCTGTGGTTGAGAAGTTCACGTCACGTATGTGCTTCGAAGGAGATAACATTTACCATCTCTTGCTTCCGACGGACTCCGACGAAATGATTGTGAGGGACCTAAACGAGTCTGGAGGCAACTGGCTTGATCTGATTTTTCTGTCGAGTCTACCAACTGGTCTCAGTCTGGAGCCTCAGGCCGAAATCGGATCAGTGGTCTTTAGTCATCTTGCCCGATCCACTCTCACAATCATCTGTAGGGCATATGATGCGGACAGTTATCTATTCTGGGAACTGGGAGACGAAGCAGGGTAGACAAAGTCCTCGTAGCCGTCACCCTTCGACAGGCTGGGTCGCCCACAGCAAGTTGTGGGGGACTCTTGCCTCGAGCGGACCGGAATGACACATCGTTGATGTGTCTTCCGAGAAGATAGATTCCCTCTTTCGAGGGAATGACATGTCTGCGGCCTGTTCGGTCGTCACCCTTCGACAGGCGCAGGGTGACGTTGTGGTGGTTCAGGGTGACGGTGGGTGAGTCAGAGTGATGTTGTCAGGGTCACGCGGCGCACGAGGACGTACGCCAGGCGCGTCGGGTCATGCTTCGACTCCGCTCAGCATGATGGCGTATACCGATGCCGGGCTGCAAGCAGCCTCGGCCTACTCGCTTTCACATCTAATCTGGTTAGGCGGGGTCGGTCGAGAGGACCGGTTGGCGCTCGCCGCGCTGGACCAACACGATCGCCACGAGAATTACCGCCGTCGCAACCAGCACCCGCCAGTCGAGCTGTTCCGCCGCCCACCACCACCCCACCAGCACCGCCACCAGCGGATTCACGAAACTGTGTGTCGCGACCAGCGTGGGCGAAACCCGCTGAAGTAGCCAGATGTAGGCTGCAAACGCCACGATCGACCCGAACGAGATCAGATAGGCCAGTCCGAGCACCGATTTTAACGAAATATCCTCCCAGCGCAACGCTCCGAACTCCCCGGTGAACCCGGCCGTGCAAGTCAACATCACCCCTCCGCACAACATAGGCAGCGCCGCACGCGCCATCGCTGTTTCGGGGAGTCGGAGCCTCGGCGACAGGCAGACCCCGAGCGCCCACGATGCGGAACTCACCAGCACTCCCACGGTTGCCCACGCCGTGGTGGACACCGAATCCAGTTCAGGGATAGACAGGACCGCCACCCCGGCTACGCCGAAAAGCAAGCCCGTCCCGTTCAATCCGTTGATTCGTTGTTGCCCCATCGCGGCTCCGATAGCCAGGATCCACATCGGCTCGCTGGCGATCAGCAACGCGGCCAGACCGGATGAAATATACTGCTCGGCCCAGTGAAGGATGCCGTGGCCGATCAGGAAAAACAAACCGCCCAAAACACAGCCCGCCACCCAGTGCTCACGGCGCGGTCGGTACCCGCGCGACCAGGCGATCGCCATGAGAATAGCCCCGGCCGTGAGGTGCCGGACGGCGGCAGTCAGAAACGGGGGAATGGTTTCGACCGCGTAACGGATAGCGAGGTAAGTCGTCCCCCACACGACATAGATGGCGACAAAGGCCAGCGCCAGCGCGAGCATGCTCGCGGGCTTGATGGAGCCGGTCGGCGTTTCGAGTTCAGGCATTGAGATACTCTCCTCTGTCCGGGCGGCTGAACACTAACGTTTCGGGACATGATCAGTCAATTCGTTTTTTCGCTGGGCCGGGTCGCCCGCCCGCCGCGGCGGGTTTCGGACAAATCACGCTCTGTGCGCCACGTACACTGCTTCCACCTGTGGCCCACCCGGGGTTCGCCCCCACAATCAACGTGCGTGGCGTACGTCCTCGTGCGCCACGCCACAGAACAAACACCGCCACCAGTCCGCCCGTCCCTTCCGCTTGAAACCTCAATCCGCCGCCCCTACCTGCGCCCATACCTACATTTTCCCTACCAACTCGATGGAGAAAATGGTCCGCCTGCTATAGCAGAGAGGAGGCCTTATGCTGTTTCCCAAAACACTACCGTATTTACATCGCAGGGGTTGCCCCGCATCTCGGTCCAACCCCCTGTCCTGCGTGCGCTTGGGAGAAAAGAAAAAATGGGGCCCCATTAAAAATGACAAAACAAACCCATTTCGCTGTAACCGCCGCTCACGCATTTCGATACGGCAGACTTTTGCCCTTTCATTACTCCCCCCGTAGATTTTGGGCACGCTCTGCCGCGGTCACGGGTTCGTTTGACTGGCGGTCGTCCTGTGCTCTTGGTGAACAGAATGAATTGCACCGGTACGGTCCATGCCTCGCGATGATCGCGGCGCGTTGACTAATTCCGGCTTTGCGCTATATTATGGTCCCTGACAATAACCGACTACATGGACCTTACACAATGGCACGCACACCGAAGACTACATCCCGTCCGTTTGTCGTTCGACGCTCGGGCATCCAGGGCAAAGGTGCCTTCGCAACCCGGCGAATCCGCAAGGGACAGCGCATTATCGAGTATACCGGCAAACGCTTGACGACTGCCGAAGTCGACGCGCTGTACGATGACACGGCTATGGAGCGCCATCATACCTTTCTGTTCAGCGTCGATGAGAACACGACCATTGACGCCGCGCAGGGCGGCAACGAGGCCCGGTTCATCAACCACTCCTGCGACCCCAACTGCGAGGCGGTGGATGAAGACGGCAGGATCTATATCGAGGCGATCAAAAACATTCAACCGGGAGTCGAGTTGACCTACGATTACAATTTTGAACTCGACGAGCCGTACACCAGGGAACTGCGCGACTTCTACGTCTGCCGATGCATGACGCGCAGTTGTCGGGGCACGATCCTCAACGTGACTCCGAACCAACAGAAGAGACTGGAAGCGGCCCGGAATAAAAGGAACAGTCGCAACAACGGCTCGCGGCCCGGCGGCAAAGACACCAAACGCCGGCGGTCGGGCGGCTAGCGGCGGTGGTTCCACTGCCTCGCCCCATGATTTCGTCAGAAGACATCAAACGGCTGGCCCGGGAGGCCGGGTTCGACTTGTGCGGCATCACGACGCCCGATGTCATTCCGGAGGCCAGGCAGGCGTACGACCGCTGGCTTTCCGAGAAGTACCACGGCGAGTTGACCTATATGGAACGCGATCCGGATCGCCGCAGCGATCCATCGCGCCTGATGCCCACTGTCCGCTCCATCGTTATGCTGGCCCTCAATTACTATCAGCCCGACTCTGATACCGTCCCCGAAGGGTACGGGCGGGTATCGAAATACGCGCGGGGAAAGGACTATCACAAAGTCATCGAAAAAAAGACGCGCCGCCTGATACGGTCGATCGAGACTGCGGCCGGGCAGGACGACATGCCGCAGTGCAAGTGGTTCGTGGATTACGGCCCCATGCTGGAGCGCGCGTACGCACAGAAAGCGGGGCTGGGATATATCGGCAAAAACGGTATGCTGATCAACCGCCGCTACGGCTCGTGGTTGTTCTTGTCGGAAATCATCACCTCGCTGGAACTGACTCCGGACAATCCGCACGGCATCGATCACGGCAAGTGCGGCAAGTGCCGGGCCTGCCTGGTGCAGTGTCCCACGAAGGCGATTGTCGCCGACGGAGTGGTTGACGCCCGGCGATGCATTTCCTATCTGACAATCGAGCGCCCCTCGGACATCGCGGAAGAACTCCGGCGCGGGATTGGCGACCGGATATTCGGCTGCGATGTCTGTCAGACGTCGTGCCCGCACAACAACCGACGGTCTCGGGTGAGCGAGCACGCGGAATTCGCGGCGTCGGCCGGGGTGGGAGAGTTTGTCGACACGCGGCGCGTGCTGAAGATGAGCACCCGCGAGGAATTTCTGGAACTGACAGCAGGGACGCCGCTGACCCGTCCGGGGTTGGAAGGCCTGCGGCGCAACGCAGAAATCGTGGTAGAAAACCGGCGGCGGGCGCAGTAGCACACGGGAGCGCTCCGGCGCGGCCCGCCCGGCCAGTCAATGGGGCTGAGTGCAGCGGACACTCGGGCCTCGCTCGGGCACGGAATTCGGCCGGGGGCACGGGAAAAACTTCGGCCCCGGACTTGCGAAACGCCGGCAAATCGCGCACATTATCGCCATGGCAACTATCGCCCCCTCGATTCTGGGAGCCGATTTCGCCCGGCTCGGCGACGAGATTCACAGCGCCGAGGCGGCCGGTGTCACGTTTTTCCACCTCGATATCATGGACGGCCACTTTGTGCCGAACATCTCCTACGGTCCGGATATCGTGCGCACGATCAACCGCCTCACCGACGGGTATCTGGATGCGCACCTGATGCTTACGGAGCCGGAGAAGTATTTCGAAGCGTTCGCGCGGGCCGGAGCCGACGCAATCACGTTTCACCTTGAGGTGCATCCCAACCCAATACCGTACGCACGCCAGCTGCGCCAGATGGATCTGCAGCCGGGCCTGTCGGTAAATCCGGACATGCCGATTGAAAAGGCGCTGCCGTTCCTGGAGCACTTCGACTTGCTGTTGATCATGTCGGTATTCCCCGGGTTCGGGGGACAGTCGTTTATCGAGGATTCGATCGCCCGGGTGCGCACGGCGCGGGAGTATATCGATGCGCACGGTCTAACCACGCGCATCTCGGTGGACGGAGGAATCGATCGCTCCAATGCCTCACGGGTCGTGGCCGCCGGAGCGGATATTCTGGTCATGGGTACCGCATTCTTCGGCAGTGATGACCGTCAGGGACTGGTCAATCTCGTACACTCACTCACGTACAGCAAAAGTCATATATCATGAAACACGGACTGTTTCGTATTCACACGGCGGGTGTCCACGCGGCGCACGGTCGTGCGCTGGCGCGCGCCACTCGAGACGATGTCGTCCGCCGGCTGATGTCCCGCGATCCGTCGCCCTTGGCGTCAGACGCAAAAGTGCGCGCTCTCATCAAAAACCGTCTGGGCTGGGTTGACAGTGCGTCGATGATGAAGCGCGCGGTGCCCGCGATCGAGCGGTTCACGGACGGTGTGTTCCGGGATGGGATATGTCATGTCATTCTGATGGGTATGGGAGGATCGTCGCTCTGTCCGGAGGTCTTTTCACTGACCTTTGGTCGGCACGACCGGGTGAAGACGTTCCACGTGCTGGACAGCACCGACCCGGCTGCGGTCAAAAAGGTGCTGCGGTCGATCGATCCGAGGAAGTCGCTGGGAATTGTCGCGTCCAAGTCGGGCGGCACGGTGGAGACGCGGTCACAGGAAGCCATCCTGCTTCAGGCGTTTCGCGATGCAGGAGTGGCAAACCCCGGGCGCCACATGGCGGCGATAACGGACAAAGGCAGTTCGCTGGAGTCGTGGGCGAAAAAAAATGCATATCGGGCAGTATTCATCAATCCGAGCGATATCGGAGGAAGGTTTTCTGCGCTTTCATATTTCGGTCTGGTTCCGGGTGCTTTTACGGGGCTGGACCTGCGGGCGCTGCTCGATTACGCGCTCACCATGCAGCAGGTTCTGATCGAGCGGGATGGAGAAACCAATCCCGCCCTCGTACTCGGGACGATCATGGCGGCGTCCGCAAAAGCAGGTCGCGACAAGCTGACTTTCCTGGCTTCACGAGCATGCACGCCGTTTGTACCGTGGCTTGAACAGTTGATCGCAGAGTCGACCGGCAAGAAGAAAAAGGGCGTGGTTCCGATCGAGGGGGAGCCGGTGTACGCTGCCTCGCGCTATGGAGCCGATCGCCTGTTCGTCACACTGCGACTGAACTCGGAGCGACCGGTGATCAGCGCCGCACAGGAGAAGGCACTGAGTCGCTCAGGTGCGCCCGTCGTTGAGATCGTGCTCCGCGACCGGCACGAACTGGGCGGGCAGTTCCTGCTGTGGGAGGCGGCGACGGCAGTCGCCGGGTATCATTTTGGAATCAATCCGTTTGACGAGCCAAATGTAACCGAGAGCAAAGACAACACGAATCAGCTCCTCGCCGAGTACGTGCAATCGGGTGCGTTACCCTTTCCCGATCCGGTTGGATCATTTGGGAAATTCAGCGTACTTCTGTGTGACGGCAAGAAGCGAACTCGGCCTTCGGGCAAGTCAAACATGCGGACGATGGTGCGGCGTTTTCTCGACGGGATCGCTGCGCCGGAATACGTGTCGATCCTTGCCTATATGTCGTCGAGCCGGTCAAGCGAGAAGGCACTCAGCGAATTAAGAAGAAAAATCACGGGCACGTATCGAGTGGCCACGCTTCGCGGTTACGGGCCTCGATATTTGCATTCGATTGGCCAGTTGTACAAAGGCGGGCCGTTGGCGGGCCGTTTCATCATTCTGGTGCGCGCGCGCTACCAGAGACTGCGCATTCCGGGTGCGCCGTACGATCTCGGGACGCTGATTTCGGCACAGGCGCTTGGCGACATACAGGCGCTTCGAGCGCGAAGACTCCCGGTGCTCGTGATCGCCGTGGAGGGTGATCTCGGCGGTGCACTGGCGGAATTGACACGAAGCATTTGATCGGACTTCCATAACTGCAGGATGGGAAAGCGAGCATGTTCGATTCGTGGCGAGGATTCACGGAGGAGAAGTTGTCGGCCACGTGGCGCGACACACTGACGGAACAGGCCCGGAAGGCGCGCGGGCACATACTGACCATGACGACGCTGGCCGGATCGGGACATCCGGGCGGCTCAATGTCGTCGCTGGAGACGTTTCTCACGGTCTACAATTTCGCCCGGGTCGATCCGTCCGATCCATACCGGGACGATCGCGACCGGGTTATCGTATCGCACGGACACACCTCGCCGGGAGCGTACGCATCGCTGGCGGCGGTGGGGTTCTTTGCTATTGAGCCTGCGCTGCACGGTTTTCGACAGGGAGGCTCACCATTCGAAGGACATGTCGAGCAATCAGTGCCGGGAATCGAATGGGATACGGGGAACCTTGGGCAGGGGCTGTCGGTGGGCGTCGGCAAAGCAATGTATGCGCGGCTTTCCGGATTGAGTTTTCACACGTACGTGATGATGGGCGACGGGGAGCAGCAGAAGGGGCAGGTGTCTGAAGCGCGGCGAGTGGCGGTGAAGTTCGGGTTGACCAACCTGACGGCATGGGTGGACTGCAACCGCCTTCAGATTTCCGGCGCGACGAGCGCAGTATTGCCGGTCGATATCCGCGCCTCGTGGGAAGCGGACGGTTGGCGGGTGATCGAGGTGGACGGACACGATCTTGACGCGGTGTACGACGCTTTTTATCGCGCAACGCACTCAGAGGACGTGCCGACGATGATACTTGCGCACACGGTGATGGGTAAGGGCGTATCGTTTATGGAGAATAGGGAGGCCTACCACGGCGCGGCGATAAAAGAAGAGCAGTTGCCTGCGGCGCTCGCGGAGTTGGGATTGCCGCCGGTAGACCTCGCTGTGCTTCGGGCCAAACGGCGCGAGGGGCCGCCCCCTCTTTTTGAGCGGTCCGCTCGCCGATTTCTCGAAGTCAACCCCGGCGAGCCAATCACACTGAACGTGGGCGAGCGAAGCGACAACCGCTCGGCGTGGGGCCGCGCGCTGCTGTCGGTGGCGGATGCAAATATGGATCGAGACGACTTCGTGATGGCCGTTTTCGACTGCGATCTTGCCGGGTCGGTGAAAACGGCGGCGTTCGAAAAGAAATATCCCGACAGCTTCTTTCAATGCGGGATCACCGAGCACTCAACAGCGACGATTGCAGGTTCGTTGTCGGCGGAACGAGCGTTGTCGATATGGGCGGATTTCGCCATGTTTGGAGTGGCCGAGAGCTACAATCAGGCCCGCCTGAACGATATCAACCATACCAACCTGAAGCTCATCTGCACGCACACGGGAATCAACGTGGGCGAGGACGGCAAGACGCACCAATCGATCGACTTCTTCGGACTGCTCAATTCGACGTTTGGCTGGAGAGTGATTACTCCGGCGGATCCGAACCAGACCGATCGCATCGCCCGCTACGTGCTGACACATCCGGGAAACTTCGGCGTGTTTATGGGTCGCGCGACGATGGATATCATTCCGGATGAGAACGGGCGGCCGTTTTTCGGCGATCACTACACGTATCGGTACGGCCGGATGGATGTCGTGCGGACCGGAGAAGATTTGGTGCTGGTCACGGCGGGCAATATGATGGCCGAAGCGTTCGCGGCGTGGTCGGCGCTCGACAAGAAGGGTGCCCGGATTGCGCTCGTAAACGTGAGCGATTGGTCGGACTTCCACGCGGATGATATCGCGATGATTGGCGAGTACACGCGGGTGGTCACGCTGGAAGATCACAACGTGAAGACGGGTTTGGGTGCTGCTCTCACCGTGGCGCTGCACGATGCGGGGTTCACTCCGGCCGTGACGCGGCTCGGCGTGACGCAGTACGGATCATCCGGGACGCCCTCCGAGCTGTATAAGATGCTGAAACTCGACAGCGGTTCGGTGGCAGTGACGATACAGAGAATTCTCGACCGCGAGCCGGTTCGCCGGTGAGAACGGATAGATGGGCGACGGGGCGGGCGACGTTCGCCGATATAATAGGAACTAACGATGCTGATAACGACGACGAACCTGATTGACGGCAAAACAATTACCGCGTACCACGGCCTGGTGAGCGGGGAGGCGATCCTGGGCACCAATATCTTCAAGGACATCTTCGCGTCGATCCGCGATATCGTCGGGGGGCGGTCGCAGGCGTACGAGCAGGAGCTGGGCAAGGCCAAACAGATCGCGCTTGACGAAATGACGGCAAAGGCGAAGGCTATGGGTGCAAACGCGGTGATTGGTGTCGATATAGACTATGAATCAATCAGCATGGGCTCAAGCAACATGCTGATGGTGGCCGCATCGGGAACCGCGGTCACGTACAAATAAGGCCAGAAGCGGCGGTTGAACCGGGCTCCCTCGAACGGCCCTGTGACCGCCCGGGCAAAGGAAGCCTATGTTAGCCGGGTATGTCAGCGCCAACCGGGTTGACCTGGCTCGGGTAAACCGGCAGGCCAGCGTGGTGTCGCTGTACGAAGAGTCGCGGTTTGTCAGCCGTGACTACAAGAGTCTTGAATCAATTCTCTCCCTGTATCTGAAGAGGCAGAAGCCGGAGATATCCACCATATGTTTTGGTGTGGCGGGCCCGGTCATTGGCGACGAGGTGCGGCCCACCAATCTTTCGTGGAGAATCATCGGGGAGGAACTGCGACAGCAGTTCGGCTTCAAGTACGTCACGCTGATAAACGACATTGTGGCAACGGCTCACGGCCTGGCGCATCTCGGCGCTGACGACTTTTTCGCGCTTAACCACGGGCATGGTTCGCGTACGGGCAATATGGGATTGATCGCCGCCAGTTCCGGATTGGGTGAAGCGATCATATACAACAACGGCGGTCCGCCGGTCCCTCAGGCGTCCGAGGGCGGCCATGCCGACTTTGCGCCCGGCAGCCAGCTCGAAGCCGAGCTGTGGGAGTACGTGTACGCCGATAAGGGTTATGTCGAGGCCGAGGATATTGTTTCGTGGACCGGTCTCGAGTTGATTTACAATTTCCTGACCGAAACTCAGGGGATGCACCGTTCAGAATGGTTCGACAGTGCCCAGTACCGGGCATCGGCGGTGATCGAGCAGGCCCTGTCCGGGCAGGACGAAACAGCCAATCGCGCACTCGAGATTTTCATAGACTGCTATGCATCGGAGGCGGCCAATCTGGCGCTGAAAGGGATGACACTGGGGGGAATCTATGTCGGCGGGCAGATTGCGCCGAGAATCCTCACGGCGCTCGACCAGGGGCGGTTCATGCAACGGTTCGTTAAGCCCGGGAAGATGGAAAGCCTATTGGCCGACATTCCGGTGCGGGTGATTATCGAGGACCGGGCAGCGCTGATTGGCGCTGCGGCAATTGCCCGGGGGCTGTAGGGCAGGTGATGCGAGCGGCGGCGCTTTTCCTTCACGGACGTTATCTGCGGCGCGATCTCGGGTTTTACCGCACGCTGGCTCAGGGGCGGTTCACCGTTGCGGTCGACGGCGGTTACCGATTCTTCCACGCCGCCGGGATCTTTCCGAATATGCTGGTCGGTGACTTCGATTCCCTTCGACGTGTTCCCTCCAATCTCCCGGAACGAACGGTGGTGGCGCGCATGCCGATCCGCAAGGACGCCACGGATGCCGAGCTGGCTGTGGAATATTGCTTGGGCGAGGGTTTTCAATCCATCGATATCGTGCAGCCTTCGTTTGGCGAGCCGGATCACTATCTCGGCAACGTGATGTTGCTTCGGCTTGTCGACCGGTGGAGTCGGCGCGGGAGGGCTCGAGTTCGAGCGCGCCTGGTTGGACGCGCCGAGGAGATCCTTTTGATTCACGATTCCCGCGTGACTTTGCGTTCGTGTTCCGGGGACCGTGTCTCGCTCATACCGTTGTCATCGCGGGTCCGGTACTCCTGTACCGGTACGGACTACGCAGCGCACAATGTGCTGGTTCGGCCGGGGCAGACGGTGGGGTTGAGAAACGTAATCACGGCCGCCGTGGCCAGGTTCAACGTTGTCGGAGAAGCACTTCTGATCCACCGGTGGGAGGTGAGATGACGCGCCATGCTGACGGCAGCGAGATTCAGAGCGGTCAAAAACGGCCGACGATCAAGCTTGACATCCGACCCTGACCGCATATATTCGTGTTTCCCAAGAGGCTGTACCGTTCAGGCGGTGTGGCCGATACAGAAGAAAACTGGGAGATAGTCCAATGGTAGGGCATACGGCTCTGGACCGTAGAATCTGGGTTCGAATCCCAGTCTCCCAGCTTTTTTTATGCCTGATCCGATCGGATCTCTGACCTTTCCTTCACCGGTAAGCCCGGCACTCCGTGGTCCTTCGACGAACTCACACGCAGTACTCGGCGCAATTTCAGAATGTTACCGTTACTCCACGGGCCTGGAGGGCGGGAATGTGCGTGTTGATCGACTCTTGTGACAGGTTATTGTTATCCAGCGCCACCTGATCCCCGTTTCCCAGTCCATAGTTGCTTACAAGCGCTCCTATATCCTCCACCTGGTTGTTCACGAGGGACAAGATCGCCAGATTCTGGAGTCCGCCGAGCGGCTCGATGTCCACGATGTCGTTGTAGCCGAGATAGAGGTACTGCAATCGAGTACAGGAAGCCAGCGGGGAGAGGTCGACGGTGTGATTCCCCATCAGGAACGCGAATTCCAACTGCCCAAGCGACTCCAGCGGCGTCAGATCCGCCGTACCGATAAAACTGGCAGCAAGCAGATGCACGTTTGACAGTGACGCCAGGGGTGACAGATCGGTAATCGGATTGTTCGATAACTGCAGTTGGGTCATTGCGACCAACGAACTCAACGGCGATATGTCGGCGATACTATTGTGCTGCACGTTGAGATTCCACAGCGAGTTGAGACCGGAGAGAGGGGAGATATCGGTTATCGTGTTGTTATTCAGGTGAAGGTACTCCAGTCCGACGCAGTGTTCGAGTCCGCTCAGATCGGAAATTCCCCGGTTGGCCGCCGTGAGTGAGTCGATGAACATAAGCTCGGACCGATAGATGTCGCCGACGGGTTTGGCAATGGCGGTGCGAATGGCCGTCTCCAGTGCCACATCAGGGAACGACACCACGATGTCGGTGTATGGCCGAGCCCATGGGATGTTCGATACGGGAGACCAGTTTTCAGAGTTGTCCTGCGTCTTCACTGCGAAGTAATAAGTGGTCCCTTCGCTCAGTGCGGATACCACGGCCGATTGCCGCGCACCGGCCGAGTCCGGATCGGGCATGTCCGAGACAACGCTTCCCCCTGACCATGTCTCAAGGTCAGTCCGTTCGGTCGAGTAACGCAGTTCATATCGGTACGCGATGCCGGTATAGAAGTCCTCTCCCGGAGCAATCCAACTGAGCGAGACGGAATTCGCCGTTACACTGTCGACGGTGAGATCCGTCACCGCGCCGGGCGGCACGATGTTGTCGATCCACTGGACGGATACGCCGCGCGACCTGAGGGTTGGAATGTGAGACACAATCGATTCATGTCCCAGCGGATTCAGAGACAACGCGACAACGTCGCCGTCGCTGACCCCGGTATTTGCAGTCAGCGGACTGATGTCGTGGACGCCGTTCGCCGCGAGATTCAGACTGTTCAGTTGGCTCAGTCCCGCCAGAGCGGCGATGTCGGTTACGGCGTTGCCCTGGAGATTGAGGTCGGTCAGAAGAGTTAGATTGGACAACGGTGAGATGTCAACCACGTCATTGGAACTGAGGTTCAGTGCCGTGAGCACGGTGAGCGAAGCAAGCGGCCCGATGTCGGTTATGGTGTTCTGGCCGGCACCGAGCTGGGTGAGACCAAGCAGGGTACTCAGAGCCGAGAGGTCGGAGATGTCATTGTTGGTGAGGTTCAGCGAGGTCAGTTTGTCACAGTGCTCGAGGCCGGTGAGGTCCGCGATCGCGAGGTCGGCGGCGAACAGGTCGGTAACTTCGAGGAGATCCGACTTGAGGATGTCTCCGGACGGTTTGGCAATTCGGTTGCGGATGGCCGTCTGCAGCGATGGATCCGGGAAGGTGACGACGTAGTCGGTGAAGCACGTGGCCCTGACACAACTGGAGAGCCCGTCGTCATTGCCGTTCTCGTCGAAAACGCGGAGTATGAAGAAGTATGTGGAGTCAGTCAGGAGGCCGCGTACTTCGAATATCTCAGTCTCACCCGCCGGTTTTGGAGCGGGCAGCCCGGTTATGTGCACGGCGGAATCGTAATTGCCCCAGTGGATAGCCGTTGACGACATCCTGAGATCATAGCCCGTGGCGGTGCCGGTGGTGCCGTCGTCACCGGTCGCAGTCCACGTGAGCGTAACCGAGGAGTCGGTGAAACCGGCAATTATCAAATCGGCTACTACCGCCGGTGCGACACTGTCATCACCCTCGTCGTCTCCCGACGCGTTCTTGGAACAGCCCGACGCCATCATGATGATGCATGCGGCATAGACGCTAACCGAGGCAGTAAGGTACCGCGGTAACATAGTAAGGTCTCCTCACTCGACGTACCCTTGCGTGCAGGGGCACCAATATGTGGACAGCCACTTGTGGGCCATATGAGCCACGATCAGGGGGATTGATTGCTGCGTTGGTATGAGCTGAATATATGGAGTTAGTGGCCCATTTTGCAAGAGCTTCCGGGGCCATTGGGGAGGCGGCGGGTCGACAGGCAACAGAACACCCGCGCCGCGGCTGGCGGTTTCGGAGTAAGCTCAATTTTGCAACTGAAATTACCCGCGCGGGTGTCCCCCGGTCAGGCGCCCCCTTTTGCGTCGCCTGACATCTCCTCGAGACGGACTGTCGCTCCTTGCATACGACAGGCACAGAGTGCCCCCTGGAATCTGTCCCGATAGCATAATCGCACTTTTTCAGATAAGCACAACGGGGCATGACAAGGTGTTAACTGGGTATAAAAGCCCCCCAAAAAGCTTGCTATCCGGCTGAACTGCAGTATATTGCCGTTGTGGATATCAGGGGGACCAAGGCAGGCTGAGACGTGCATTTAAGTAGGAAACGTGTCCGGATGTGCGCGCAGCTATTGCGCTTCCGGTAGATGCCTGAGAGTCTGCTGAGGGATCGGGGAAGTCAGGTCACCCAAAGGGGCATCTCATGTCGGACGACAGTCGCAAATCCACAAAGGTATCCTTTTCTGAGAGTGCGGTTGAGTCCGGCTGCGGCGACGTGTCGACGGTTGGCGGACGCGGGCCGGGCCGACGGGCGCTTCAACTGCGGCGTTCGGCGCCTGAGGAATCACTGGAGATCGCAGCTGCTTCGGCCGAGGAGAGTGTCGACTGGCACATGTGGGTGGGGGCCGACGGGAAGGCGCGGTGGATGAACCGGGCAGTGGAGCGGATTACCGGGTACACGGTCTCAGAGTGCCTATCCACGCCTGAGTTTCCGATTCCGGTTATCCACGAAGAAGATCGCTTCCGGGTATCACCGGCGTTTACCCCCGAATCCGGGTTACCGTCGGGGCACGACCGGGAGTTCCGGATACGCCGCAAGGACGGGACAATCGCGTGGGGGGCGGTGTCATGGCAGATGATCTGCGATCAGTCGGGGCGCACACTGGGGATCTGCACAAGTATTCGTGACATCACTGAGCGCAAGCGGGCAGAGGAAGTGCTTCAGGGGACGAAAGCGCGGCTTGACGTACTGCTCGCGTCAAGTCCCGCCGTAATCTACACGTGCGGGCCGCCGCCTGCGTATCCAACGACTTTTATCAGCGACAACATCAACGGAAGGTTCGGTTACCGGCCGGATGACTTTTACAAGGACGAGATGTTCTGGAACAAGCGGGTTCATCCGGAGGATCTGGAGCATGTTCGGACACAGCTCGAGAGGATTCAGCGCGGTGAGTCGGTATCGTACGAGTACCGCTTTCAGCATAGAAACGGTGCGTACATCTGGCTTCGCGACGACATGACGCCTCTGCATGACGACGACGGTCGCGTGGTCGGGCTGATCGGCAGCTGGTTCGACATTACGGAGCGCAAGTGGGCCGAAGCGATGCTGCAACGCGCACACGACGAACTGGAACACCGGGTGCGCGAACGGACCGTACAGCTGGCCGACGCAAACCAGGAACTTCTGGTTGAGCGTGAGAATCTCCAGAAGAAAAACCTCGCGCTGAAGGAGATTCTCAGTCAGTTCGAGACCGGAAAGCGGGAGATCGCGGAACAGATTCAGAGCAACATTTATCAGATCGCCATCCCGTTGATCGACCACCTCCACGGGCAGACCATGCCCGGCGCAGAACACTACCTGACACTGCTCAAGAGCAGTCTTGTGGATATTATCTCGCCCTTTGTGGGTCGTCTCGAAGAGCACTCGACCCGGTTAACACCGCGGGAGCTGGAAATCTGCAACATGATCAAAAACGGACTTACCAGCAAAGAGATTGCGGCGGCACTCCATAACTCAATCGAAACGGTATTCAAGCAGCGAAAGATCATTCGCAAGAAGCTCGGTATCGCCAATCGCAAACGCAACCTGACGTCGTATCTGCGCTCTCTGGAACGCAAGGGAGTGACAAGATAGGTCAATGCGTCATGACGTGACGCAGTCTCCCGCTTCAAATCTGCACACTGCACTGAGATTCTTACCAAACCCTCGGATTACTCCTAAATGTTTTCGCTAATTGAACGATATGTTCTCTAAGGCGCGACAGAACCACCGATAGAACGATACTCGCGGCCATTACCTCACCGGGGCCGGTGGCTGTCCAATACAAAGACAAAGATAACGCTACTAAAAGCGAGCATGGTTCGGGCTTGTCCAATGGTCGAGTCCGACTTTGATGGAAAAGGACGGTTTGGTCCCCCGGGGACCAAACCTGACGCACACTCCCCCTCTTCCCTGAACCGGACGGTCGGTCGGATCGACTCTCCGCAGGGTTTGACCCGACCGATCCGTTCGGTCCGGTAGAAACGGGAAAGGGGGAAAGAAAAGGGGCAAGAGTCATAGAGTCGCGGGGCTAGGACCGACCGACAGTCTTCCACGCTTCATACGTACAGAAAAATCCTGCCGCTTCAGGCAGGGGGCACACTCCACTCGCCACTCACTCCGTAAGAGTACCTCTCGGCCCGCTCCGCCGAGGGGTATTCCTTTTGTCTACGGTCTATGAGGAGGGGTCGAAAACGGCGGCAAAGGCTGAAATCGCTAATCGGATTTCTGCACTTTGGCCCAGCTGTCGCGCAGAGAGACCGTGCGATTGAAGACAAGCCGCCCCGATCGCGAATCGACCGTGTCGACGCAGAAGTAGCCCTGCCGAAGGAACTGGAAGCGGTCGCCGGGGGTCGCATCCGCCAGTCCCGGTTCCAGCTTGCAGCCGGTAAGAACGGTCAGCGAATCGGGATTGAGGTTATCGGTAAAATCGCGGCCTTCGGGGGCGTCTTCCGGATCGGGTGTAGAGAAGAGATGGCTGTACAGCCGCACTTCGGCATCAATCGCATGCGCAGCCGATACCCAGTGCAACGTTCCTTTGACTTTTCTGCCGTCGGGCGTTTCGCCTCCCCTTGAGGCCGGATCATAGCTACAGTGCAATTCGGTGATTTTCCCCGTGCGATCCTTGACGATATCCGTGCAGGTGATGAAATACGCTCCCTTGAGCCGGACTTCGCGCCCCGGAGCCAGGCGGAAAAACTTCTTATGAGGCACTTCCTGAAAATCTTCTCGTTCGATGAAAATCTCGCGGCTAAACGGCACGTGTCGGGTGCCCATGGAGGCATCTTCGGGGTTGTTTTCGTGCTCAAACTCCTCGGTTTGCCCTTCGGGGTAGTTGTCGATTACGACCTTCAGCGGATCGAGGACGGCCATTGCCCGTAACGCGCGGCGGTTGAGATCTTCGCGGACGCAATCCTCGAGGAAGGATATTTCGACCGTAGCATCTTTGCGTTTGGCGACGCCGATCCGGTCGCAGAAAGTGCGGATGGCCTCCGGTGTATAGCCTCGACGGCGGAGACCGGAGACCGTGGGCATACGTGGGTCGTTCCAACCGGACACGTGGCCGTCCTTGACCAGTGTCAGCAGCTTGCGTTTGCTCATGACTGTATAGGTCAATTCGAGTCGGGCGAATTCAATCTGCCGTGGATGACTGGTGACCGGGAGATTCTCGATGAACCAGTTGTAGAGGGGGCGATGGTCCTCGAATTCGAGGGTGCAGATCGAGTGAGTAATGCCCTCGATAGAGTCCGACTGACCGTGGGCCCAGTCATAGGTCGGGTAGATGCACCAGGCATCGCCGGTGCGATGATGGTGGGCGTGGAGGATACGGTACATGACCGGGTCGCGAAGGTTGATGTTCGGAGACGCCATGTCGATTTTTGCGCGCAGCACTCTGGCGCCATCGGGAAATTCGCCGTCGCGCATGCGGGTAAACAGGCCCAAATTCTCGTCGACGGAACGTTCCCGGAAGGGGCTGTTGGTGCCGGGACGGGTCAGGGTGCCTCGATACTCACGGATCTGATCGGCGGAGAGATCGTCGACATACGCCTTGCCGGCTCTGATCAAGTGCACCGCGTACTGGAACAGCTGTTCAAAATAATCCGAGGCGTACAAATCGCGTTCCCCCCACGAGAAACCGAGCCACCGGACATCTTCTTTGATCGAATCGACATATTCCTGCTCTTCTTTGGTCGGGTTGGTATCGTCGAATCGGAGGTTGCATCGGCCATTGTAGCTGAGTGCGAGCCCGAAATTAAGGCAGATTGACTTGGCGTGCCCGATATGCAGATAGCCGTTCGGTTCCGGGGGGAAACGGGTGACGATCGATTCATGTTTACCGCTCTTGAGGTCGGCGTCAATGATTTCCCGGATGAAATTGCCGGTGACAGCGTTTTTTTCGGTATCCATATTCGCATTACTCTCCGTCTCGAAATCGCACTTCCCACAGCCGATATCGGCAGCAGTTCGGGGAATGTAATCAATTTGAGCCCCGAACCAACCAAAATGTCGAATGCCGGCAGGGGGGTGGTGAGGCGAAAAATGTACTAAAGGTGAAATATTGTGTATTTTTTCGGCCCGGCGAGCGCTCACTGATATAGACAGCGTGTGGTCACCCCGCACTGGGCCACGCGCTCACGGTTCGACTTCAGTCGAATCAGGTAAGGTACCCCAATAGGGCGTAGACGCTCCTGATACGCGAGTCAAGCCCGACGCACAGAAAGGTGGGTCTTCCTCACAGACCCACCTTTCATTTTAGGCGCCTGGGCCAGTGGTGCAAGACTATCGTAACCGTATGTGCCGGGCTCAAAAAGATATATATTCCGGCAGGATCTGGACTACGGAGTACGCATGAATCGATTTGATCAGGACAGTCGGGACGCCATTGCACAGAAGGGCACGATGCCCGAGGCAGAGCGGTTACGGCGAGCCTTTGATCTGGTCTGGGATAACCAGATGGAGGAATTCCCGGAGCAGGCGACCGGGGCGGGGTACGGTCGCTACCAGGATCGGTGGACGGACTGGGCGGACAGCGCCATCGAGCGGCGCCGTCAAAGGCCCGTCATCATCAAAGCGCTTCTTGGATCGTTTGACCGCGACAGCTTGTCGGAGGGAGATCAACTCAGCTACGATTTGTTGATGCGACAGGCGGAGATAGCCGAGCAGGAATCGCGGCATGACGACATCCTCTTGCCAATCAGTCAGATGCACGGCCCGCAGCAAGAGGTGCCTCGTATCCTCGAGCTTATGCCGATGCGGCGAGGCGAAGATCGCGCGGCGGTATTGGCGCGGCTGGAGCGAGTCCCGGCACTGATCGACCAGACGATCGTGCTGTTGGAGCGCGGACTGGGCAAAGGGGTGACATTTCCAAAAGTTTGTCTTCGCGACCTGCCGTCGCAGGTAGCGGCGCTCTTGACGGCTGCACCGGGGGAATCTGCCCTTCTTGCGTTTCTGTCGCGCAGGCCTTCCGGTGTCGGCGAGCAGGTGTGGAGGGAGTTTTCCCGATCGTGCGAATCGCTGTGTCTGCAGGTCGTAATGCCGGCATTCAAGCGATTGCAGGCGTTTCTCACCGAGCGGTACATTCCCGGCTGCACGGAGCGAACCGGCTGGCTGCACATGCCGAACGGGGCCGAATGGTATCGGTTTATCGTGCAGCGGGAGACCACGACGGATCTGTCACCCGATGACATTTTCGGGATCGGTATGACCGAAGTGGCTCGCATACGGGCGGAGATGGAGCGGGTCATGCGACAGACCGGATTTGCGGGGACGTTCGACCAGTTCTGCGAGCACCTGCGAACGGATTCGAAGTTCTTTTTCACCTCGGCCGATGATCTGGTGAGGGCGTACCGTGATATCGCAAAGCGTGCTGATCCTGAGTTGGTGAAGTTGTTCGGGACACTTCCGCGCCTCCCGTACGGGGTCGTGCCGATCCCGCCGCATGCAGAGAAATCTCAAACGACGGCGTATTACCAGCCGGGGGCTCCAGCGGCCGGCCGCCCCGGCTATTACTACGTCAACACGTACGATCTGCCATCGCGGCCGAAGTGGGAAATGGAGGCCCTGAGCCTTCACGAGGCCGTGCCGGGACATCATCTCCAGATCGCGCGAATGCAGGAGTTGACCGATCTGCCCGAGTTCCGTCGTCAGAGCTGGATCACCGCATACGGGGAAGGCTGGGCGCTGTACGCAGAGAGTCTCGGAGCCGACATGGGGTTCTATAGCGATCCGTTCGCTCTGTTCGGCGCGTTGACCTATGACATGTGGCGGGCCATCCGGCTGGTCGTCGATCCGGGAATGCACCACCGCGGCTGGTCCCGGGAGCAGGCGATCACGTTTTTCCGACAGAACTCCAGCAAGAGTCTGCATGACATTACGGTGGAAATCGACCGTTACCTGGTGTGGCCCGGACAGGCGCTGTCGTACAAGATCGGGCAGTTGAGGATTCAGGCGATGCGGGCTGATGCCGAGGCGACTCTCGGTGAACGGTTTGACCTCAGGGCATTTCACGACACGCTGTTGGGGTCCGGGTGTGTACCTCTCGACGTACTGGAGTCGCTGGTGCGGAGGTGGGTCGCGGCACAGCGGGAGCGCTGATGGTTCGCTTATGGCAGTTAAGTGATTGGATGAAGCCAGACGGTACGATACGCAAGAGCGGGTGATGGCAGGCGGGCAGGACGACAGCACCAACAGAACGAGTATGCTCGGCGGTTTGGTTGGCCGCTGCCGGGCCAATGATCCGGCGGCGTGGCAGGAGCTGATAGATCTGGTCACGCCGGTGATTCTCTCGGTTTGCCGCAGAATGCACCTGAGCCAGGAGGAGAGTCTCGACATTTTTGGTCAGGTGTGCTTTCTACTACTGAGCAATATTGACCGGCTGCGATCGTCGGAGAAGCTGTTCGGCTTCGTGGCCAGTATTACGCGCCACGAGGTGTACTCGCAGGTACGGCGGCGGCGGATATTCGTGGACGGCACCAGCGATCAGGCGCAGGACAGTCTGGTCTATGAGGAGTCCGGGCACGACGAGAGGTTGGTGGAGGCGGACCGGACGCGAATCCTCATGGAAGCGCTTGGCCGCCTCACCCGTCGCGAATTTGAACTCGTGAAGGCGCTGTTCCTTGACGAGGCGGAGCCGACGTACCAGGAGATTTCAACGCGGCTCGGGATACCCATTGCGTCGATCGGCCCAACGCGGGCCCGGGCGCTGGCGAAGCTGAGGAGGTTCTTACAGCGGAGTAACAAGGACTTATGAAATCGACGTATCAAACACGCAGGAATACGACTCCTCGTTAGTGGTGACGCCATGGAGATTAATCAGGACATCGTACGTCAACTTCTCGCTTACCATCGCGGTGAGCTTGACGAAGAAACGCGTTCAGAGTTGAAAGGCCGGATCGAGACAGATCACGAGCTGGCCCAGCTACTGGCAGTGGTGGTCGAACTCACGGCAGCGACGCGGACATCGGATGACTCGTTGAGTCAGTCCGCGCGGAGCCTTTCCGCGTTGATAATCCGGGACTATCTACGAAAGAAGGCGTCGCCGGGTTCAATTCAGGGGGTGGTCGTCTTTGACTCATCGGTGGTGCCTCTTCCCGACGGGGTGCGTCCGGCCGCGGTCGACACGCGCCAGCTTCGATTCAAACTGGATGTCGGAGATCTCAGTCTGGCGTTGTACCCGCTGACGATGAATTCGTTTGAGATGGTTGGCCAGCTGGCAGGACAACCGGCGGGGGATCGCCTGACGATTGTGCTGCGTCAGGGGAGAAAGCTGCAATCAGTAGATGCTGACGAGCATCATCTCTTTCGTTTTGCGCGAGTTGCGGGTGGTGATTCGCGACTGGCCGTTGTTCGATCCGGCGAGGAAATCGCCTTCATTCAAATTGACATATGATCACGCTGGCTGAGTTATCGACGCTGCGATCCCGTTCCGCGGTTGAGTCTTTTCTCACGACACGGTATTCGGAAGACAGCGAGGCGGCCGTCAGGGCACTTGACGCCGGGTTAAACGCTGTTCTGCGGAACGACCTCAAAGACGCCAGGCTTTATGTCAGGCGGGCGGCGCGGGTGTTTGCCTGTCTGCCGGACCGGTACCGGCCACGGTTGCTGGCGATGGAAGCACGACTATTCCACTTTTCCGGTCGGCACCAGGAAGCCCTTCGCAAGTACCTGGCAGCGCAGTCGGCGTATCGGTCGCAGCGGGAGTCAGTGAATGTCGCCCGTCTGAACCGGGTGTTGGCCGAGGTATATATGTATCTCGGTCAGTATCGTGAGGCCCTCCTGTCGGGGCGAAAGGCGATCCGGTATTTCGAGTCCCACGAGCTTTTATCCGATGCCGCACAGGCGATGACCAATGTCGGCAACGTCTATCACCGCATGGACAACAACAGGCTGGCTTTGCACTACTACGACAAGGCCCGGGCTATATTCGCCGGACAGGGCGGCGTACCGGTGGCGATTGTGGACTACAATCGCGCGAACGTCCTGACGAACCTCTTCCGCCTTTCCGAGGCACGCACGTTATATGAAGGCGCGTCAGCCATATATGCGTCGGCGGGGTTGACGATTCCGGAGACACTTTGCCGGTACTCGATCGCGTACCTGTGCTTTCTCGATGGTCGGTATACCGAAGCGTTGTCGCTGTTCGAACGGGTACTGGACCGGTTCGAACAGGTTGGTGATATGCGGTCGGCGGCGGTCACAAGACTTGATCTGGCGGAGCTGCATCTGCAATTGAACCAGTACGGGTCAGCAATAACGCTGGCGGACGAAGTGGCCGGGCAGTTTCGATCGCTCAAAATGGGATACGAAGAGGGGAAGGCCCGGTATTTCGCAGCGTCGGGGCAGCTCTCGCTCGGTGATAATGCGGAGGCGGCGGCCCGCTTACGGGCGGCGGAGCGGATTTTCATTCGTGAAGGAAACGAACTGTGGCAGGGAATGGTGCACTTCGCACGTTGTCGGCTGTTGATGGCGCGGGGGCGGTACCGCGACGCGGCCGATGAGTCGACCCGGGCCCGTCGGCTGTTCCGGCGGAGCCGGGACGAACGCCGAGCGGTAGACGCCGACATCGCGCAGTTGGGAGCCCTGCTCATGTCGCGGCGGGGTGTCGCCCCGATGCGGGTGGCCCGGAACCTGCTGGACATGACCCTGACGCAGTATCAGCAGTATAGCGTCCAGAGGCTGCTGGGAGATTTCCATTACCGCCGGGGGGATTATGTCACTGCGCTCAATCACCTGCGACCGGCCATTGAGGCGGTCGAATCCATGGCGTCACGACTGAACTATGACGACGTTCGCCATTTCTTTGTCGCCGACAAGCTCGATAGCTATCGACATCTGGTTCACAGCCTGCTCGAGTTAAAGCAGACCGATGACGCTTTCGTGCACAGTCTGGGGGCGCTGTCGCTGGTCAACCGGCCGTCGGCAGTGACCCGACAGCTTCGAGCAGAGATACCACGATCCGTAGCCGACGAGATCGATAAACTGAGGCTGACGTTGCGGCGGTATCAGCAGTTTCCCCGAACAGGACAGAGGTCGGGATCGACTCTCGTCAACGTACGAGCGACTGAGCAGCGTCTGTGGGCGCTGGAGCGGAAAGCGAGGGCCTCGGTCTCGACGACTGTAACCCGCGAGCGGGTGCACGGAGGTGATGCTTTCGATGTTCATTCGGCGTTGCGGCCGGATGAGACGCTGGTGCACTACACAATGCGGGGCGGGCGGATCGGGGCTTTTGTAGCGGCGGCCGGGGACACCACATTTGTGCCCATGGAAGTTGACAGCGACCGACTGTACGCTGATGTGAGAAAGCTGCATTTCCTGTTCGAGACCGCTGTACGCGGTCGGAGCGAAGGGCCGGTACGCACGGGGACCGCGGTCGAGAGTCTTCTCAGCAGCCTGCACAGCAGTCTCGTCGCTCCGTTCGGAGGGCTCCTGCGCACACCTCGTTTAGTTGTGCTGGCCGATGGGGTGTTTGTGGAGGTTCCGTTCGGGGCGCTCGGCAGTACGAGTAATCCGCTCGGTCGGCAGTTCGATCTTCGATTGATAGTCGACCCGGGGCAGGTGACCCGTCGGAGCCCCGAACCAAGCGACTGGAGTACGCTGAGCCACGCCGTGTTTTCCGTGTCGTCGCCGACATTACCGTCGGCCGATGATGAGGCGAGGGAGATTGCGGGCCTCTTTCCGCGGGCGCGGTTATACTCGGGGGAGGCGGCAACGTGCGATGTTCTGAGGCGAGAGTTGATGGAGGCGAACGGACTGGTGCATATTGCGACTCATGCCTCGCGCTCGTCCGAGAATCCGTTGTTTTCGCGGATGCTGATGTACGACGGTCCGTTTTTCCCGTTTGATTTGTTCGGGACCGGGGTAAGGGCCCAAATGACAACGCTTTCTGGTTGCCAAACGGCGGCTCCGGGGTTAAATTACGGTAACTCGTTCAGTCTGGCCAGGGCCTTCTATCAGGCGGGGAGCCGATACGTGTTGGCATCGCTCTGGCCGGTCAGCGACAGTCTGACCCGCGTCTTTATGGTTGAGTTGTATCGGTCGCTGCAACGGGGGAAAACTGTACCGCAGGCTTACACCGCAGCCGTCGACACGCTTCGAGCACTTGCGCCGTCGGTTGCTTACTGGGGTTCCTTTGTATTGCTCGGGTTGTGAGGACTCGGGCCAAGTGAGGGTGACATGATTCCGTCATGGCTGATCCGCAGCACCGCTGTCGGGTTCCTGCTGCTTTTATGTTTGGTTTCGACAGGCATCACAGAGACGATTGTTCCGGGAGAAGCGATTGTCAAATTCAAGGTCGGGGGTACTCCGAAGAGTATTCTGAATCATCCGGGTATTACGATCGCCGACAGTATACCGGACGAGCAGACATACTTGCTGGAATTCGATACCACGCGTCAGGTGGGCGGGATTATCAAGATGCTTCTCAAGAACCCCCACATCCAGTTTGCGCAACCAAATCATCACTACGTTTTACCGGAAGTGCAGCAGATCTCGATCGGATTTCCCGATCAGGAGCGTCCGGTGTTTTCGTTTGGTACGAACCCGCCGACGTATTATGACCAGACCGGGGTGTACGCGACGGGGCTTGATTCCGCTCAGGTCCTGGCGAGCGGGGCAGGCGTGACGGTCGCAGTGATCGACAACGGAATTTCGTTCGATCACCCCCTTATGCAGTCAAGCCGCGTCCTGGGAGGACACGACTTCATTGATAACGACAACGATCCGAGCGAGGAGCCGGGGACGATGTACGGTCACGGGACTTTCGTCACCGGTTTGATTCTTCTGGCGGCTCCGGATTGCCAGATCGTACCGATTCGGGCCTTTGACGGCGACGGGGTTGGCAGTGAGTTCAACACCGCGAAGTCGATTCGGAAAGCGATAGAACTCGGCGCCCAGGTGATAAACATGAGTTTCGGGACGTTTGAGCAGTACCCGGTACTCGCGAGCGTTGTGGACCGGGCGTTGTCGGCGGGTGTGGTACTTGTGGCGGCCTCGGGCAACTACGGGACGACCGTTCCGTTGTATCCAGCGGCATTTGGATCCGTGATTTCCGTGGGGGCGGTAGACACACAGGACCAGAGGGCTCTTTTCTCGAGCTACGGCCCGACGCTTGATCTGGTTGCGCCGGGAGTGAACGTGTACAGCAGCCTGGCCGGGGAATACGAGTGGGGGACCTGGAGCGGGACCTCCTTTTCGGCTCCGTTCGTGACGGGAACGGTGGCCCTGGTACTCGAGCGGACTGGTCCGTTGTCGTCGGCCGCGATCCAGAATCATCTACGACTCACCGCGCGAAGCACACTGCTCTGGGGTGAGCTTGATGTCCCTGACTCTTATTTTGGGTGGGGCGCACTGGACGCGTATGCGGCGGTTGCCGACGCGGCCAAAGGTGATCTGGACAATTCAGGGGTTGTGGATGCCACCGATCTTCGCATTCTGTCCAGACTCGTGTTTGCCGGGGGCCAGGGACACCACGGACGCCCGGTGAGCGTGCGCCAATGTGACTTGAACTGTAACAACGGTCTTGATGCCGGCGATGTGGATCGGCTGGCTGCCTATTTGTTCCGCGGCGGCCCCGCGCCTCATCGGTGCACTGAATGACGCTCGAGATACTAATCAAAGCAGCGATTTTCACAGGCCCGCCGCACGGCGGGCCTTTTTTTGTGATCCAAAGTCCACATCGTCACAATTCGTGGTATTTTTTTGCGCTCCGGTCACTCATCCCTATAGCGTGACAACAAGGTCTCGGTCGGTCACACTTGTTTGCTCACGTCAGATGAAAACGGGGCAGAGCCGCGTTTACCGCGGCTCTGTTGCCGTTTTTGTCCCTGGGAGGCTGCGCTCAATCAGTTCACGCACATGGGAACGTTAATACGCGTGTCGGCAACCCCAGACCCTCAGGAGGAGCAATGAAGCGTCTCCTCACCGTCACGCTGCTGTGTTTGCTTGTGACATCGCCGCTGCAATCGGAACAGATCCTGCCGGTCGATCCGGGTAAGTACCTGAATCAGCCCTCCCTCATCGGATACGTCCCCAATGAGTTTGTGGTTATTCGGGACGACAACGCTGCGGTCGACCACAGCAGAGACCGGCAATCTCGCGTAGCTACGATGGGACTGTCCGACTTCGATCAACTGGCCGATCGGTATTCGGTCACAACCCTTCGACCGCAGTCTCCGGGATCGGATCGCGCCGATCGGGGTGGGGATGTGGCCACCCGGTCGCTGGCACGGCACTACAAGGTACGGTTCGATTCCGGGAATCTCGACGAGGTCACGGCTGCGTACGCAGCGCTGCCGACGGTGAAGCGCGTAGAACCCATCGGTATCCACGCGCTGTATGCAACACCGAATGATACCTATTACGATAATCCGCCGGCGGAATTTCCGTATGACCAGTTGCATTATTGGGATACGTACGGCTATGTGGACCACATGTACATAGCCTACAGCACCGAGCCGTCAGCTCGGGTCGCGAATTTCTCTGAGTCCCCCACCTCGGGGACCTATCCACTGACGGTGCAGTTTACCGATCGGTCAACCGGCGCCCCGACTTCATGGAACTGGGATTCTGGCGATGGCGGAACATCGACGTCGCAAAATCCGTCGCACCAGTATCAGGCCGCGGGCACTTACACGGTGTCGTTAACGGTCTCCAGTGAGTACGGATCGGACGTTGAAACCAAGTCGAACTACATCACGGTTAGCGAGCCGCCGGTTGGTGGCACGATGCACGTGCAGAATATGGTAGCAGGACGAACCAATGCGGGTGTCAAATGCAGTGGTACTGCTACGATCACCGTGTTTGATAGCAATGGTCAACCCGTTTCGGGGGCCACGGTCAATGCGAACGCCACCGGTCCCGTGGGCGGTTCATTCAGTGGCACTACTGGGACTGACGGCAACGTGCAATTCACAACCGGCAAGACAAAGTGCTGCACCGGCGAATGGTGTTTTGAGGTTACCGCTGTACCCCATGCGTCGCTGACCTATGAACCATCCTCAAACCTGGTCACCAAAGCCTGTGAGAGCGGATGGGTGTACGGGGAGGGCGCAGGTATGTCCGCCTCGCTGCCCCACGAGTTCGGATTGATGCAGAATTACCCGAATCCGTTCAATCCGATCACCGAGATCAGCTTCGCGATACCGTCGACGTCGCACGCAACATTGAAAGTATACAATATCACCGGTCAGCATATCGAGACATTGGTTGACGGCGTGATCAGCGCCGGGTTCCATACAGTAACCTGGGACGCCGCAGAATATTCAAGCGGTGTGTATTTGTACCGGCTGAGTACGGCGGAAAGAAACGAAACGAAGAAGATGATCCTGCTGAAGTAAGAGAGCCGTTAGTTTTACATTCAGCGATCATCGTTTTCGCCAGCAACCCCGGCCCGGCGGTCTAACAGCCGCCGGGCTGCTGGCTTTTGGGCGGTTTTATCGAATCAGATCTTCCACAGGTTTCCTCTGCGACGGATCGGGCAGTTCTCCGGCAGGATATCCGAGGGGTGTGACGGTGGCGATGTAATGATCGTGAGGGATGCCGAGCGTGACTTTGACGTCATCTCGATCCATCGCTGCGATCCAGCACGTTCCGAGTCCGTGGTTGAAGGCGGCCAGCAGAAAGTGGTACGCCATGATGCAGGCGTCCTGTATGTGGCGCTTTGATAGGGCGGGGTCGGCGCATATTGCTACAGCCATCGGGGCGCGCGAGATCGGTGCACTACTGTCGCCGCGGGTCTTGGCCAGTGCGGCAAGGACGGTCAGGTCGGTTATGAACTTGAAATAACAGGGCTGTGAGTTGCGGGATGAGGGAGCATAGCGGCAACTATCAACAATCTGCGTCAGTACCTGCCGGTCTATGGCACGATCCTCAAACGAGCGAATGCTGCGGCGGCGGCGCAGCATCTCATCGCCGATGTTATGCGGAGGAATCTCGTGGTCAAAGTGCTGGAATTCCAGCGCGCGGCCTTCGGGGTCCCTGGCAAAGAACTGGTAGATCCGATACCTGTCGTTGTATGCCGGCGCGGATTCCGCTTGAGGGGCGAGGAGATTGTACATGCGATCGACGTCGCGACGATTCGCAAAGAAGAAGGTGAGCATGAGATCGCATTGCGGCGTATCGCGCTCACAGAAACCGAACAGTAGATTGCCGTGCCGGAGAATTATGCAATCGCGTTGGTCCAGCCAGACTGAACAGCCGACGATCGAGCAATAGAAGTCCCGGACTGCTGCCAGCTGTCCGGTCTTCAGGAAGACGATACCGGACATCAATCCCTCCTGACGGCCTCCGTAGAGGCCCGTGTCGTTCCAGTCCCTTATTAATGCCATTGTAACGACGGTTCTGGTGAGCATGCAAGTGCAGGATGCATGGGCCATTACGGATTTCGAAACTCACTGCGCCCCGGACTTGTTGAAGTTTGGAGGACCAGAAAAAGAACGATAAGAAGGTCCTATTTTTCTCTCAGTTCTTTAAGAGAGATTACCGAAAATATGTGGTAACCTCCACGTCACTTGCCAAATATCTGACCCGGGCAGGTCACTGGCGTGGATTCAGTGGCCTAATATGAGGAGAAAGCCATGCTTAAGTTCTTGGTAATTGCGGTTGTAGGGATGGGGTTGCTGTTTTGCCCGGTTTGGGCCAAGGGCCAGGCACCGGACGGACCGAGGTCAGAGTTTTCCGTCGGTCTTTCACTGGGATACCACTACGGGGTATCGGGACAGATACACGGCATGGTTCGAGGGTTCGCAGAGGACTTTCCGCTGTCAGCGCGACTGGCGATCGGTTACAGCAAAGCAGGACCCGGCAGTGCGCTCGATTCTCGGCGCATATTCATCAATGACGCCACCAACGGTTTCCCGGAGAAGTCGGGCCGAGTTTGGGAGTTCCGAGGGGACCTGTTGTACCCGGTGCGTCTTCTGAATTTGGAGCGGGCCTATATATTCGGAGGGCCACGCTATGCGATGTTCACAGGCAATTTCAAATTCGTAGGAGGGAACGAGGACTTCGATGTTCGCAGCGACCAGTGGGGCCTCGGGACGGGTCTGCAGGGCTTCTTTCGAATGAATCCGCGCGTCGATCTGGTCTTGACTCTTGGAATCGACTACTTCTTCGAAAGTACATTGACCGGTCATGATACGTCGTACAGTCCGGACGGGGAGGACGTCAACCCACGCGACGATTACACGTTTGATGACGCCGATGCGGCAGTGAATCAGCCGGAGCTGGAATTCCAGGCGATGTTCGGGTTCAGCTATAGCCTCTGAGAAGCACCACCGGGACCGGTCCATTCCCCGGTCCCGGTACGTCATGACCGGACCGACTTATCGGCGGTTATTCCTGAACGACTTGTCGGGGTACCGGGGAGGTGAAGGCACAACCACTGGTTCGTCGGCGATTTTTTTCATGAGGAACGTTATCGCCGAGTCGAGCTGAGCGTCAGAGCCCCTGAACGTGGCATGCGGCAGGTTGTCGACCTCGATATCGGGCACAACGCCCACACCCTCAATCATCCATTCGCCTTCCGGTCCATAGACGCCGGATTCGGCCGCCGTGGCGATCCCGCGATCTACCAGCACGTTGCTGCTGGACAGCCAGATCTCGCCGCCGAGCGTACGCGTGCCTATAATTGTGCCCAGGCCGAGGCGGCGAATGCCTTCGGTGAACATCTCGCCATCGGAAACCGTTTGTTGATCGCAAAGCACGACAATGTGTCCCGCAAAGGAACTCTGCATATTCGGGTACGGCTCTCCGACCCGCCCGACCCAGTAGAGCCAGGGATGCCGGAGCAGGGTGGTAAGGATCCAGCTGTCGATATTGCCGCCGTGGTTGTGGCGGGCATCGATGATGAGGCCCTGCCTCTCGATCACCGGATAGAAGTCACGCGCCCACCGGCTATAATCGCCTTTGCCCATCGCGCGAAGATGGACGTAGCCGATCTGCCGATCCGATTTCTCTTCGACGCGGAGCCGGCGAGTGAATTCCCAATCACGGTAGCGGAGATCACCCGCGCTCGATAGGCTGAGCGGTTCCACTATGACGGACCGTGGATCGTCCGATCCGCGAGGGCGGACGGTCAGCAGTACCTGCTTGCCGGCTTGTTCGCGCAGCAACAATTCGTGGCCCGGCACGGAGAGGGTCGCGACACCGTTGATGTGGGTAATCACGTCACCGGGGGAGACGTTGACGGACGGCCGGGCCAGCGGGGCGACGCCGGATGGTTCGTCGGGATCGGACCGATAGACATAGTCGACGCGGTAACCGCCCGCCGATTCGTCGCGGATCAAAATCGCGCCGAGCGACGCAACGGAGATATTGTCGGTTCCCTCGCGCATGTCGCCGCCGTAGACGTACATGTGAAGTGACGAGAGTTCGCCGATCATTTCGCCGAGCAGGTCGCTCAACTCCCAGCGATCGGTGACTCGTTCCACCAGGGGGAGGTATTTGTCGCGCACTTTCGGCCAATCCACGCCGTGCATGCTTTTGTCGTAGAAGTAATCACGTTCCAGACGCCAGGCATCCATAAACATCTGCCGCCACTCCTGTGCGGGATCAAATGCGAAGGTCCAGTCTGCCACGGCGACTTTGTATTTCGCGAGATCCGACGGCGGAGCGGTGCCGGCATCGATCACGTAGGTATTGTCCCCTTTGCGGATCATGAGCTTTTTGCCGTCGGCGGACAATTCGTAAGTGGAGACGCCTTCCATCAGCGTCTTCACCTCAGGATCATCGTTTTTGATCTCGATTGTCTTGAGACTGCGACTGGATTCTCCGCCGCTCTCCCACGAGAGCCAGAAGAGTTGCTTTTCATTGACACTGAGTGAGCCGTAGTTTCCGGGCGGTACGGGTACGTCGAGCAGTCGTTCGACGATCCCGACAGAGTCGACCTCTACGACCTCCGTGCTATCGGCAGCCGAGTCGGCTTTTTGCCGGGCGGTCAGCTCGTTGGTCGGTTCGAAGGGGGACAAGAGACCGTCTTTCAACGGGATCATATAGATCCGGGTCTGTTTGTCGAGGAATGGGAACGGCTGGCGGCTCTCCCAGGGGTGTGATACCAGTGAGTTTTCGTGCCGGTTGGACAACAGGAATATCCACTTCCCATCGGGTGAGAACACCGGACTGCCGTCGTCATAGCGATCGCTGGTGACGGCAATGTTGCTGCCGGTTATGCGGTCGTAAATGCGAGCCTGCCACAGCATTGCGCCGCTTTCCCGCGAATAGCCTATCCAGCGGCTGTCCGGAGACCACGTGGGACTCGAGGGACTCCAGCGGGGAGAGCTGTCGATTACGGTGTGCCGGCCGGATTCAATATCGAAGAACCAGAGTCTGTTGTTCTTGTCGGTGTGGGCGACGTATTTGCCGTCGGGTGATGGGTAGCCTTCGAAACGAAGCACCTCACCGCCCGTCGTCATTTGTCGCGCGTCGCCGGTTCCGTAAGCCGGCAGCGACCAGAACTCAACCTCGCCCGACTCGTCGGAGAGGACCAGGACCGATTCGCCGTCGGGCATGAACCGGGCATCGCGGTAGCGAACGGCGTCGTTGTGTGTGACGCGCACAAGTCGTCCTTTATTGACGGGCGCCACGAAAACTTGTCCCCGGGCGGTGAATGCGACCCTGTCGCCGGTTGGGGAAACACTGCTCGATGTCACGTAGTCCATCGGTTTGTCCACCCACTGCTCGCGGAGCTGATCAAAGTCGGACGTCAGGTGAATGTCGAGCTTCGTGTCGCTTCCGGTTGCTATGTCCAGCACGTGGAGGTCTGCGCCGAGCTGGTACGCGATCCGCCCGTGGGAAAGTGAGGCGTACTTTGCATCGAAGTCGGCGTGGAACGTGTGTTGTTGGAGATCTTCGCCGGCCTCGGTCATGGACCAGACATTCATGACACCGTCGCGGTCCGAAAGGAAGTATACCCGGCCGTCGAAGTACATCGGGTTTCTACTGGTACCGTCGAAATCCGCCGTCACTTCCGAAGCCTCGGTGTCATCCGAGGCGAATCGCCAGATCGACTGCGCCATTCCGCCCCGGTAGCGTTTGGTGTAGCTTCCGCTGAAAGGGAATCGCGTGAAGAACAGAGTCCGTCCGTCAGGCGCGTATGTCCCTTCGGCAGCCTGGGCCAGTGGCAGGCGGACGATTTCGGAGTTCTCCGGATCTACCGCTGCGAGTTCCAGCTCGGGCAACGTGGAGAAGGCGCGGGTAGCGAACAGGACCTTGCCGTCGGGTGTCCAGCCGACGACATAAGAGCCCTCGCCGTTAAACGTGAGGCGACGGGGCAGTCCGCCCGCGATTGGCATAACGTATACCTCGGTCGGCCCCTCGTAACGTCCCGAGAAGGCCAGCAACCGTCCGTCCGGCGATATAGCGGGGCGGTATTCGAGATCGGGATGGGTGGTCAGACGTTGGGCATCGCCGCCCGCTGCAGACGCCAGCCAGAGGTCCCCCTCGGCAACAAAGACCAGGGCATCGCCGTGGATGGCCGGGTAACGCAGGTAGCCGGGCCGTCCCTGCGTCTGCGATTGGACAGTGGACAGGAGCATGAGAACGAGAACGGAAACCAGCAGAATATACCGCAGATGATTCATGTGATACTCCACTTCGGACATTAAGCATGCGGCCGATTATTTGTGCATTGGCGGAAGGTAGGAAAATCGCCAGGGCGCTGTCAATGACTGCGGCCGGGGGACTGCGGTCGGGTGGGCCCGATGGCCCCTTTTTCGCCCGGTGATGAGAGCTCTCGGACCCGTTTTTCGCGTAGTGAGAAGACCGAATCGGGGCGGCGTCCGACGGCGTCCCGGGGGTTGGTGAAAAGATGGGCTTGACGGGTCCATAAATACCAGGCAGCGAGAACCTTTACCCTGAGATGACCGTCTACGGGCGGTACCTTGACGTTCGCATGAATGATAACTTCATAGGTCACTATAGGATACTAAAGAAGATGGGCGCCGGCGGCATGGCCCGGGTGTATCTGGCCGTGCACCGCGACATTCCCAATCTTCGCGTGGTCCTCAAGATCCTGACCGATCACCAGCTGGCCGACCGGTTCAAGCAGGAGGCCGACAAGCTCGCGCTGGTCGACGGGCATCCAAACATCTGCCGTATCCGGCACTTTTTCGACCACGGCGAAGACCTGGTGATCGCCATGGACTACATCGACGGTCCGACGGTGGAGCAGCGGATCCGTACGACAGGTCCGCTGGGATACGACGAAGCGATAGCGATCATCAGCCAGGTGCTGGATGTGCTCGAGTTTGCGCACTCGCGGGGTATCTCACACCGGGACATCAAGCCCAGTAACATCATGATCGATGAGCATGGGCGCGTGAAGGTGATCGATTTCGGGATAGCCAAAGGGGAGCGGGACCCGTCGATGACGGCGGTCAACGCCTACGCGGGGACACCCGATTACATGGCCCCGGAGCAGTTCAGTCCGTCGCGAGATACGAATTACGCCCTGGCCGACATCTATGCGGTGGGCGTGACGTTTTATGAGATGCTGTGCGGGGAACTGCCTTTCGACGCAAAAGATCTGTTTGCAATTCGCGATGCGAAGATGTTTCAGGAGCCGAAAAACCCGCGACGGTACCGGCCCGATATGTCAAAGCATTTGGAACAGGTAATCCTCAAGGCGATGCACCGGGAGCCGGAGAACCGCTTCCAGTCTGCGCGGGAAATGAAGGAGTATCTGCTGGCGGGGGCCGCCCGAGATACGTCGCGGCGAACACCCCCACCGACGCCGGCTCCGGTTGCCGTCTCCAGGGAGCCGAGAAAGCGGCGACTTCCGGCGTTTCTGCTGGGAGCGGTGGTACTGGCGGGGTTGACAGCTGCGGGGTATTACGTCGTTCCTGGCATGCTTGCCGAGAAGTCAGCGTCCGTTGACCGCGATATGGACGTGCCGGGTCAGATGCAACCCGAGCAAACGCCGGAGCCGGCAACTGGAATCTCGTTGATATCGCCAATCGAGGGGGCGGAATTTTCCGACGGAGACCGTCCCGAGTTTCTCTGGTCATCGACCGAGGGGGTTCCGGAATTCGCCGTAGAGTTCTCCACTGACTCGATGTTCTCGCACGACGAGTTCACGTTTGTGACTGCCGAATCGAGACTTGTCCGGGTCGAGCCCCTGGCATCCGGGCGCTATTACTGGCGAGTGCGGGCTGCCGGGGCGGCCCTGCGCGGCGACATCATCTCTGAGGCGCGATCGTTCACGGTGTTGGAAGACTCGGCATCGATCATCGAAAGCGAGGTCCAGCAGCGCGGCGAACTGGAAATCGTGACTAACCGACCAAGTACGATTCGGATCGACGGAAGAACGGTAGAGCAGGCCGCTCGGGAATACCAGACGGTGCTTGACGCGGGCGAGTATGACGTGCGAGTCGACAACGCAAGCTCGCGCGAAGGGACTCTTTCGGCGAGAGTGACGGTGGAACCGGGGAGATCGACCACGCATCGGTTTGAGTTCACCGATGGTGGGTCTGTTTCTGTCCGTGTGTCAAGCGATCCGCCGGGGGCGCGGATACTGATCAATGGGGAGATGCAAAACGGGGTAGGAACGCCGCACACGTTCACGTTGTCCACCGGGCAATATGTCATTAGTGCGATCAGTGACGAGTCGGGCAATCTGTCTCTGCAGCAGACGGTTGAGGTGAAATCCGGGGAGCTTTCGGAGGTCCGATTTGACTTTGTCGGTGCCCGGGCGCGGGCGGCGGCGTCGAAGCTGGCGGACAGCGTCTCGGCGGCGGTTGCGTTGCTTGACGATATCGCCCGTCGTTCGCCGGATTTCGCCTCGGCACAAGCCTCGCAACAGGCGGCCCAGAGTCTTATGGCGAACGGGCGATACGATGAGGCGATCGAGCAGTATCGGGACGCCCTGGCGTCTGTGTCCCGTGCGGCCGCCGCCAAAGACGTTGCTCGTCGAAAAGTCATGGAGGCTCTGGAACGGTTCGGGCAGGCGTATCAGTCGGGCGATATCAACGCCGTCCGCGCGATGTACCCGTCGATTCCCGGCGACGAAGCGTCCGGCTGGGAGCAGTTTTTCGAGTCGGCCCGAGGATTGAGCGTACGGATGACGGTAGACGAGATGACGGTGGAAGCCGCGAGCGCTCAGGTAACGGTCACCGTTCGCATGATGTTCTCGGACAGACAGGGGAAAAAAGACCAATCGTTTCGCTGGTTAATCCATTTTGAGGAGACCGGCAGCACATGGGTCGTGGCGAAACGACAAACTCTATAGCGTGTAACGAGGTATCAGGAGGATTATCGATGAAACCACGACACAGATTGTGCCCGGCGCTCCTGCTGTTCGCATCATTGGCGGGTGTCGGCGCGGGAGCGCAGACGCTCTCGGAGTCGGTGACGGGGATATTTGGCGATGTGCTTGGTATCCGGCTGTCCGGGCCGGGCGCTCACGGGAACCACTTTCTGCCGAGCAACGTGTCCACGAGCCAGGCGGTGATATCGTCGCTTGGCAATCTAATCGCCACGAGCGCCTCACAATACCCGCTCAGCTCGAGTTCGGTGGGACTCACGTTTGACTTGTCATCGGGCGTCCCGATCGCGACGCGCACGAGCGCAGGACCGATATTCGGCGAGCGGGCACAGACACTCGGAAAAGGGCGCCTCAATGCGGGGATGAACTACTCTATGCTGGATCTCGAGAAAATCCGCGGCCTGAATACCGACGAGATTCAGTTTGTCTTTCTTCACCAGAACATCGGTGATCTCTCCGTGTACGGCGACGATCCCAATGAACATGATTACATAGTGCTCGATGCCAATCTCGACCTCGACGCGACGGTAATCGCGTTCTACGGCACGTACGGGATATCCGACCGCTTTGACGTGGGAATCGCGGTGCCGTACGTTTCGGTCAGCCTCAGCGCGGAACCGTTCGCACGCATGAATTCGTACACTTATACGGCGAACGGCAGCGCCAATCACTACTTCGACGGCACATCGGTCAACCCGACACTCACGCTGAACGGCTCCACGGTAGACGAAACCAGTTCCGGCATAGGCGATGTGACGATTCGGGCCAAATGGCATGCTTATCGCGGTGAACGCTACGACCTCGGGTTTTTGGTACAGGCGACGCTGGCAACAGGCGACGAGGAGAACTTCCTCGGCCAGGGTGATCCAAGCTACAAATTGAACATGATCGCGTCGACGACGGCAGGTAACTTTTCGCCGTACGCGAATCTTGGATACCACATCAGAACCAGCGACCTCGCGCGCGATCGAATCGGCCTCGCCTTGGGCTACGACCAGCGGCTGTCGGATCGTTTCACCCTTGCGCTGGAGTGGAACGGAGAATTCGAGACGGGTGACCAGGTGAAAGAACTGGAGTTCCCGTCGTCGGTGGAGATCATGGGACCGGTGGGCCCGACCCCCAGCCGGGTTTCCCAGTCGGTGCAGCCGACCAACATACCGGCGTTCGAGAAGGACAACATCACGAATGCGTCTTTTGGCATCAAATGGACGCCGAGTGCGAAGTTTCTCGGATATGCGAATATTATCCTGCCGACCAACGACGGCGGACTTCGGTCCAACTCCATTACGACGCTCGGGGTGGAATTAAATTTCTAGGCGTAAGAAGGGCAGAAGACAGGCGTTTGGGCCGCTTTTGGATGGGGACTTTCGGGGTCCCCGTTTTTCTTTGCTCGGGGGGCGTCACGGGCTTTTCTTTTGTTGATCTGGAGACGCACGTCGGCGTTTTTGGGAGGAGTCGGTGGTCTCGCACGGGGCTGCGGGGCAGATTATTGAAGTTGCAGGCTGAAACCACGAAGCATATACTGTTGCGATGGAAGAGCGCTATATCGGCAATTACCGGGTTCTGGAGAAGATCGGCGCGGGGGGGATGGCGCAGGTCTTCCTGGCAGTTCACCGCGACGTTCCAAATCTCAAGGTCATATTGAAAATCGTTTCGGACGGGCAGCTGGCCGAGCGTTTCAAGCAGGAAGCGGACAAGTTGGCGCTGCTCGACGGGAATGCGTCGATCTGCCGCATTCGGCACTTTTTCAACGACGGTGACAATCTCGTCATTGCGATGGAGTATATCGAAGGCGTCACGCTGGACGAGCGTCTGAAACGTGAGGCTGTGCTCCCGATCGACGAGTCGCTTCGAATCACGGCAAAAGTATTGGAAGTGCTGGAATTCGCGCATCAGCGCAAGATTTTCCATCGCGACATCAAGCCGTCGAACATCATGATCGACAAGGCGGGCAATGTCAAAGTGATCGATTTCGGTATCGCGAAAAGCGAGACCGACCCGAACCTGACTCTGGCCGGGACCGCCTGCGGGACTCCGGCGTACATGGCGCCCGAGCAGTTCACTCCCACCGCTCAGACCAATTACGCCCTCGTGGACATATATGCGGCGGGGACAACACTGTATTACCTGCTGACGGGCGCGTTGCCGTTCAAAGGCGACAACGAGTTCGCGATGCGCGACGCCAAGCTGTTCAGCGAGCCTCCCCGTCCCCGGTCGATCAAGGCGTCGATCCCACGCGAAATCGAGGAAATCGTGCTCAAGGCGATCGATAAGGAGCCAAAGGCACGGTATCAAACAGCGGAGGAGATGCGGCGGGCCGTTGACGACGCGGCACGACGGCTGGGGGAGAAAGATGATGTCGCGACGAAGGCCGTCAGTACATCTAATTCCGTTGCCAAGCGTAAACGCGGTTCGCTCCGGTTTGTACTGCCGGTTGCGGGCGTTTTGATCTTGGCGGCGATAGCAGCGTATTTGTTCTGGCCGTCGTCGCCGCCAATCAAAACGGGCGCGCTCGCCTTGATCGGCCCTGTCTCCGGCGAGACACTGAATACGGGCCAGCCGACCCTGCGCTGGAGCGATCCGCAGGAACGGAATTCGTTTGTTCTTGAATATGCACTGGATTCCAGTTTCGCGGGGAGCAGAACGATAGCCGGCCTGTCGGGCGGGTCGTATACCTTTTCGAGCTCTTTGCCCAATGGTACGTATTACTGGAGGCTCTACCCTGTCACCGCGGCAGGGTCACCGGGAGATCCCTCGCCGTGGGCGTATTTTTCGGTCAATGCAACCTCTATCGGGGCCAGCGGTACAATCAGTATAGCCGTAACACCTTCGGGTGATATCTATCTGAACGATATACTGGCGGCGTCGGGGCAATCGTCCTTCGAGCGGCAGCTGGATACCGGGCGGTATGTACTGCGAATCGAGAACGAGAAATCGCGCGAGAAGCGGCTGGTGGACACGGCGGATATAGGCCCGGATGCGGTCGTCAGCCGCCGTTACAGTTTCACGATTCCCGCGCCCACTCCGACCCCTCCTTCGCCACCTCCGGTAACGGCGAAGTCGGGTGAAGTCCGGATCGGTTCACAGCCGCGCGGGGCGGACATCGTGATCGACGGCGAGTTGCAGCGACAGAAGACGAATTATACGTTCAAGCTCTCACCCGGTCGTCATGTCATCGTTGCGGCGCTGGAGGTCGACGGTGTGACGCGGCGGCTGGTTGACACGGTAGTGGTCGTCGCCGACAGCGTCCACAAGGTGGCGTTCGAATTCGAGCAATAAAAACTTGTTGAATAACCGCGTACGCGGGTCTACCTTTTAATCGGAAATCCGAACCATTTTTCTCAGACACAAAGGAGTTACCATGAGGTGGAATAGCACATCTCATCGGCTGTCCCGACTTTTGGTCACGCTGCTATCGTGTTGTCTTCTGTGCGGGGGAGCGACCCTGGCCCAGGAGGAGACGTCCGTTGCCGACCAGCTCGCCGAGGCGCTGGACCATTACAACGCCCTGGATTACGACAAGGGACTGGCTGTTACAGAAGCCTTGTTGCAGCGGACCGATCTCACGGCCGCCGACAGCGTGGCAGTTCTTGAAGTGATGGCCATCGTGACCTATGCCAAGGGGGAAACCTACCTGCAGCAGGCCATTCGATACCTGAACAAGATCTCTCAGATCGGGCCGTGCGTGGTTCCCATGCCCCGGGATCTTTGGCCGCAAGAACTTCGGGATACGTGGTACGGGATCGTAAAAGAGAAAAACGCCCTCACGTGCGAAGAGCCGAAGGAGGGGATCAAGACGATTGCGATCATGCAGTTCGACAATTATTCGGCAGGAGAGTACCAGGAGAAGCTGGGGCTGATCAGCAAGGGCCTGGCGGACTTTTTCGCGTATGACTTCGCCAAGATCAGCGATTTCCGCGTAATTGAGCGCGACAAGATCGACTATATCCTCAAGGAGATCGAATTGCAGCAGTCGGGGGCGGTCGACAAGGCCACGGCGGTCAGGGTCGGCAAGATTCTCGGCGCGCGGTATATGGTGTTCGGCAGCATCACCCAGCTCGATGCCAATACGGCGCGGATGGTGGTGCGGGCCGTGAGCGTGGAGACATCGGAAATCATCGCGCAGGTCGACCGCGAGGGCAAGCCTGAGTACAGCAAGATGGAGAAAGAGGCGGTCGAGGAACTTGCGAAGAAGCTCGATGTGACGCTGGGCGAAGAGACGCTGGGCAAGCTCAAGGAAGGCGGTACGGAGTCGCTCGACGCTACGACGTATTATGCGATGGGTCTCGATCACATGGACAAATACGAATACGGCAAGGCGTACGAGTACTTCAAGATGGCGTACGATTTGGATAGCAGCTTCACCGAAGCCAAGCGCAAGATGGAGATTTATCGTCCGCTGGCCGGCTGACAGTTACGAATACGGGACGTATCACTTACGAGGCCGCTATGACACGATTAGTGCTGGTATCAGCGGTGATGTTGCTGGTCGGGTGTTCCCAGTCGTTTTATTCGCAGGGCCGGAAGCTGGCCGACGAGGGGCATTATGACCAGGCGATCTCCGCTTTTTACCAGGAAATTGCCGCCAACCCCCAGAGCATGGAATCGTGGCGCGAGTTGGGGGTGGCATTCTATAACAGGGGTGATCTTGACAAAGCCGAAGATGCCTTTAAGCAGGCAGACCAGATTCGCCCCGACGCGCGCAGCAGCCTGTATCTGGGGCTGATTTATGAAAAACGGGAGATGACCGATCACGCGATCAGAGCATATGGCGCGGCGCTGAGCCTTGAACCGGGCGGTAAGACGGCCAATCTCATCCGCGCCAATCTGGACCGATTGCTCAGCGAACGGGCGAAACGCGAGGTCGACCTTGCGCTGCAGAACGAAGCATCAATCGACATCGACACCATACCCGACAATACGGTCGCGGTCGTGGATTTCGACGGTTCATTCCTGAATCCGGACATGGCGCCGCTGGCGACCGGTCTGGCCGAATTCACGGCGATTGACTTATCCAAAGTGCGTTCGCTTCGGGTGATCGAGCGTCTGAAAATCGACGCGATCATGGACGAACTGGAGTTAAGTGGGAGTTCTGCGGTTGATCGCGCGACGGCGCCTCGGCTCGGCCGCCTTCTGGGCGGCAAGCATCTGGTCACCGGTTCCGTACTCGGGCTGGGGGAGACCGGCGTCCGCGTGGACGGCGTGATCGTGAACACCGTAGACAGCTCGACCGTTGCGACTGAACCGACTGAGGCGCAGATTCGGGAAATCTTCAAAGCACAGAAGCAGTTCGTGTTCGCCGTGCTTGAAGATCTCGGTGTCGAATTGACGCAGGAGGAGCGGGACGCCATATCAGAGGTGCCGACTGAGTCGTATCTTGCGCTGCTGGCGTACGGCCGTGGCCTTGACTACCGCCGTCGGGGCATGTGGCGCGAGGCCGAGGCGTCGTTTACTGAAGCCACGACCATCGATCCCGGTTTCAGCGAGGCCGGTCGGGCTGCAAGTACGGTCGGGGCAGGGCTCTCACTGGGAGGACCAGGCTATTCCGGCACGAGTTTCGAGGCAGCAATCACCAGCATCTCGGCTCCGGCCCAGTCGACGGCCGGTCTTGACACGCGCCTGAGATCGACTGTGATCAATATCGGCCCGGTGACTGATCCGAACACACGTCGTCCGGTCACCCAGCCGCCGATTGTTGGGGGGACATCGACGGTCGTTATAGAGGGGGATCTCAATGGTGACTAAAGTCTTGATGTGTGCGCTGGCGGTGGCCGGCGCTCTGGTGTTGACGGCCGGCTCGACGACCGCGCAGGTTGTGTACGGCCAGCCGTTTTCGGGGGATCTCACCGCGACATTCAACTCATGGACGGTCACGGAAGGCGAGGAGGAGACCACGACCAGCCAGTTTGCAATACCGCTGGGCGTGTTTGTCCCCATGCGGGACAATTTTGATGTGTCGTTCTTCGCCGCGAACGCTTCGAGCAAGTTCGAGAATGCAACGCAGGAGTTCACCCTGGGTGGGATGAGCGACGTGCGCGTACAGGGCAATCATTCGTTTGCCAACGACCAGTTGCTCGTGAGTCTGGGTCTGAATCTCCCAACCGGGAAGCGGGCGCTCGACCTCACGGAGGAGTACTTCGTATTGCAGGCGCTGTCCGCCAACTACCTTGACTTTCCTATGAGGCGGTATGGCGAAGGGTTTGGCGTCAATCTGTTGTTTGCCGGGGCGACCGTGCTGGGCGATGGACTCCGGGGCGGGGCCGGCATCATGTATCAGTACGCCGGCGCCTATGAGCCGTATGACGGCTTCACCGACTACAACCCCGGGGATGTCGTGAGCGTGAATGCCGGGATAGATATTGACGGTGCGCCTCTGAATTGGACGGTCGATATTATCTACTCCGTATTCACCGCTGACCAGATCGACGATACCAAGACGTTTCGGCAGAGCCCTCAGCTCGACAGCCGACTCAGCGCGCGATACATCGACGAACGTCAGATGTTTGCCGCGCATGTCGGATATCTGGTGCGCGGTAACAACACGCAATACGCAGCCGACGGCGACGAACTCGATCCGTTCAAGTACTACGGTAACGAGTTTCTGCTCGCGGGCGCGTACGCCCGGCAGATTGGCGGCGTGTGGAGCGTCAGTCCGGCGGCGGACCTCCGGCTGATCGGCGGCAACGATCTGGATATGGGAAGCTCCACGGTGTTCGGAATCGGAGCGACCATTGGCCGCGAATTGGGCGCAAGCCTCACTTTAAGCGGCGGCATGAGGTACTACGCGGGAAGCGCCGATGGGGGCGATATCGACCTCAGCGGTTACCAGATAACCTTCGGCCTGACGGCCACGCGATAAGGAGGGACCCGATGAAACGAATGTACCTTATCGCGATAGCGGTCGCCGCCGTGTTGACGGTTGCGGTTGCCGGGATGTCGGGTTGTTCCAAGAAGCCGACCAACAGCGGAATTCCGGGCGAAGGGAACCTGGCGCTCACGGCGACGCTGACGACCCCGGAGTTTCAGCAGCAGATCGACCTGTTCCGTTTGCGGGTAATCGGTATCGATTTTGACACCACGTTCTTCCTCGACTTCGACGGTCGTTATATCACCGGTCGGGTCGATGTCCCCGCCGGGCAGCGACTCACGTTTATTCTGACGGCAGAAGAGCTGGTGATTCCTCCGGTCGGTGGACCGGCAACGGACACGATCGTGATTTATCGGGGAGTGACCGAGGCGTTTGTTGCGCCGGGAGTCGAGGTCGAAATCACGATCGCGCTCGAACCGACCGTTCCCATGATACGATTGTCCCCGAAGTTCAGCCAGATACGAGCGGGGGATCCGGTCGTGCTGGAGCTGACGGCGCACAATATACCGAATCTGGCGGGACTGCAGGTCGCGATCGACTTCGGCTACTTCAATGATCTCCGGTTGCAGCCGGTTCGAGCCGCGCTCTCGCGCACGCTCGATTCAAATCGGGTCGAGTTCTACGCCGAGCTTTTCAACGATGACACCCAATACTACGTGTTGGTCAACGACACGACCGGGGGGCGGATCGTTGACGCAGCCGGTAACGGCACGCTGGCGACTATTGAGTTCAGTTCGCAGGCTATGGTGGGGACTGTCGTCCGGACGGTCGAGTTGTCCTTCATTGATGTCTGGGCGACCGGGGTGGACGAAGATACCATCTCCTCCGCGAATCTGTTCCTCGAGACGTCGCAGGTGGAGTTGTTGCCGTTGGAAGAGATGATCGTTAACTTCGCCGACCCGGACCTGGAGGCGGCCGTGCGGACGCAAGTGGAGACGAACGGTGATATCTATCTTTCTGATGTACTGGGAATCACGTACCTCTATGCGAGTGAGTGGGGAATCACGTCGCTTGAAGGAATGGAGTACTTCGGGAACGTTGAGTACATCGACTTTGGCTACAACAACATCGCCGATCTGACACCCCTGCGGGGACTCGGCAATCTCCGGGAACTCAATCTCACGAGCAACAATCTCACGGATCTTTCCGTTCTCGGTGAGCTTCCGGCGCTGGAATACCTGGATGTATCGTCAAACGCACTGGGGAATTCGGCGATGGAGGGGTTAAGCGGCGCGACGGGGCTGCGGGGACTCACCGCGACGTACAACGACTTTTCCGACCTGTCGTTTGTGTCGGCGATGACGAAGCTGACGCAGCTGGACGTGTCGCAGTGTCTCGTGGGTGATCTCACGCCGCTGAGCGGCCTGTCGAATCTCATCTACCTGTACATGGACAACAACAATGTCACCGATGTGCAGCCGCTGGCCGATCTGCTCAATCTCTACCAGGTCCGGCTCGAGAACAACGGCATTCAGGACATCATGGGGCTGGTGCAGAATGCACGGGCGGGCGGTCTGGGTCAGTATGACTCGGTCTGGTTGACCGGCAACCCGCTCAGTCTGGATGCACAACAGAACCAGATCAAGGAGCTCGAAGGCAACGGCGTCACGGTATACTACGGAGTCAAGAGCGGTTCATAGAACTCGGCAGACGGGAATCCAGAAACAGAAACGGCCGGTGTTCAGGCACCGGCCGTTTTTCGTAATTCATGTACGGGCAGATCACTGCGGGCTTTGCAGTACCACGGTTTCCGCGGTTTTGGCGGTGTACACCTGGTCGACAGGAATCTCCCCCTGGCCGCCTTTGATGAGCACGATGCCGATGATCGTGATGAAGGCGAGCGTCTTCTTGCCCTTTCCTTCCCGGATAAGCGGCTCGTCGCTCAGTTTAATGGGAGAACCGTCGACAGTCGAGAACTCGCCCTTGGTTTGGATTTCCTGAAAGGTAACCTTAATCATGCCCGGCTTGCCGGGTGCGCCGGCCTTTTTGACCTCGGACACGATCGCCTTGCCTTCGGCGCCGGTCTCGACCAGGACACGGTCGCCGATTTTGATCGGCTCGGCGAGCGTGATGACGAGCGGCACGCCGCTTATCACGTTACCCGACGATATGGTCTGACTCCCGGCGAATTTCACTTTGACTTCGGTTCCTGCCGGCAATTGAAACGTGGCGGCACTCACTGATCCGGCGACGAGCGCGGCGGCGGCAACAAGCACTGCCATGCGGCCCAGTCGGCTTTCCCTGTACTTCATACCATCGATCCTTTTCTATACTGCTCGTTGTGTCTACTTTTCCGGCACGGGCATACGGTCTTTGGCGGACGGCGTGAATCTAATTGTCACCGTTTTACCCAGGTTGTCAAAGGTCACTTCGCCTTCCATGCTGAACAACGCGTACTTGCCGGTGAGGATTTTCTTATCACTGGCGGCGCGTCCCCACATTTCCGGGGCGCCCAGCGTGTCAAGTGCGATGTGAATGTCATCGCCGATCTTCCATTCCAGGCTGTACTCGAATCCCTGCAGAATCTGCGACTGGTCCGCCCATGAGGCGTCTCTGCCGCCCGCGGTCACTTCCACATGCAGGTGGCCCTGTCCGGGAATTGTTTCGGCCTTGAAAAAGAATTTGCGTCGTTTGTTCCACTGGTCCGCCTCGTTGAGATACTTGTCAATGGCACGGACACTGGCGGCGTCTACGCCGGGGTCGAGTTGGGATCGCAGGCGCTTGAGTTCTGTGACGGCGTCACCGAGTCTGTACGCCGGACTGGGATTGCCGTTGATTTTTTCGATGAGATCGTCGAGTTCCACACCGGCCCGCTGGGCTACCGCCTGCTTGACTTTGCGTTCCGTGGTCACTTTGAGACTGCTCAGCAGCGCCTGCCCGAGGGCCTGCTCCGCCCGGCTGAGGTCGCGGGCAAAGGTGCGTTCATTGAGCTGGACCTGTTCGACGATCACGGCGTAGGCGGCGGTATCGGCCCGGTTGGCAATGAATCGGGTGAAAATATCCCAGTACTGCAGAGTGCGGTCGGACCGCATGTACAACTCCGACTTCTCGTCGCCTTGGTGAAAGGCCTCCAAATCCGCCAGGACCGCGTTGTGCTCATCGGTCATGATGAGGGTGTTGTCGGCGGGGTTCAACTTCGGCCATAAGGTACTGTCGCTGACCACGGCCGAAAACCGTCCGATGACACGATCGAGTTGAGCCACGGCTTCCGCCAGGTTGAATCTGGCGTAAAAAGTCTGAATCCGATCCGTGGGCGGGATGAAACGCGGGAACAGCCACTTCACCGTCCAGGACTGCTCATAGCGATCGTAGGCGCTGGTAATGCGCCGGCGGTCTTCCTGCGACGTATTGAGGACATTTCCACCGTACTGCTCGATGACCGCCTGCTCCGTATCTGCCGCTTTCGGCAGCAGGTAGAGGAAGTGCCACAGGAAGGGGATGGAAAACACGACCATCCAAATAACGCTGAGCACGGCGGCGTAGCGTGCGACTTTGCGGAATGCAGAAATCTTGCGATTGCGCACGACCGCGTTCATGAGCCAGTAGAACGGTTCCTTGACACCGGTCGGCGTGATACGTTCCGGCGGTTTGTAGATCGAGCGGCCAACATCGGTTCCGATCTTCTGCGGCGGCCTGCCGGTACTCGAGACGAAAAAGACCTGGAAGTCGAGCGTGCGGCCGACGACCACTTTGAGAAACTCGCGCAATTTGACCAGCACGTTGCGCACGCTTCCCGCCCAGGCAGGGTTGCCCGCTATACGATTGCTGGAGAGGACAACATCCAGAAAGCGCTCGAAATCTTCGGCGAGAACGTGCTCCATTTCCGGCGGGACAAGAACCACCTGGTTGTCGCCGGTGAAGCCGTCTAGCAAATCCGCTTTCGTAATGACCAACCCAATCGGGATCGGCAGACGTGACGACAGGGGGGCGAGACGTTCAAGTTGTGCGACAAACGACGCGACATGCGCCTGAGTCTGCAACTCGGCCTGCAAAGTCTTCGGATCAAAGAAGAACAGGAGTCCGTCCGCGCCGGTCATGAAATCAAGGACTTTGTCAGTGATATCGGTGCGCTCGGAGATGGAGACGGAATTGCCGGGGTAGTCGTACGAAACGACCGATACCTTCTTCGACCGGTCGAGAATAGTGTTAAACTGGAGGATCTTGCCGCTCGCGGTCGGATCCGGGAAACGCTGCTCGCCGCGCTGGTCGACCATGGTGCCGACATCGCTGGTCACCCCCAGCCCCCAGATGGAGCGGAAATTGGCGAGGAATTCACCCGATGTGGCGTTGTCGGTGACCGATATCTGCAGGTCCTTGGCGATCTTGCATTCTTCGTTCAGGACCGTGAAATAGACGGTCTTGCCGGCGTTGGCGTGGCCGTAGACGCCGACCCGAATACCAGCCGGCCAGGCGATTGCGGATCCGCCGGCATCCTTGCCTTTTGGTTTGGAGGCGGCTTTGGCGCCCTTCTTGAAGATCTTGAAAACTTGTGCGAATCCCACGGTTTACTCGCTGCCTGTCGTGAAAGGCTACTTGCCGCCACTTTGGAGTGTGGTAGCCCGTTGCATGTACTCCTGTAAGCGATTATCGGAATAGTCCTGCCATGTCAGCGGCACGTACACGGCGAGGAAAATGAACAGCAGGATGATCAGGCCGTAGTACAGGTATGCCGGATTGCGCTGCGAGAGAATCAGTCGGAAATATCCGAAACTGGAGAAGGCGCCCCGCAGTTTGCCGAACAACTCGCCGAATACGCCTTTGAGGCGCGTCAGGAAACTGGTCGTTTTTATATAGTTCCAGTCGCGCAGGAATTGGTCGACCAGGCGATTGCGCGCGCCGAACTTGTTGAAAAACTCTATGCGCTGGAGGTGGAACTCAAGCGTTGTGCGGTCGGCGATCAGCTGCTCGCCCAGGTCGCGGCGCCGCCGTGCAAGCTCCAGCACCTTCATCGGGTCACTCATCGCCTGAAACTCTTCGGGCGTGACATTCGGCTGCAGCCGCCGGCCGAACTTGTTCATATAGCGCGCGATCTCGTTGAGCAGAAACGACCGCAGCCGGTAGTTGTTGTTCAGTCCCCCTTCAGCAAACAACAGCGGCACGAGATGATTCTCGAAGAAGGGGATATCCTGCTTGAGGCCGCGCAGGCCGCGAACATATCCATACGACTGTGCCGACTGACCGTCGGTATCCGCTTCCGACTCGAAGAAGGTGATCAGTACCTGCACGGTAAGCTGCCGGAGATCGGAACTGGTCAGCGGGCTCTGGCGGATTTTACCGAGGAAATACTGGTCGACCTCGACAGCCTCGTTGCGCTGCTGTCGCAGGGCCTGGAAAACGGCGATGATGCCGTTATAGGTTTGCAGGAACGCTTCGGTCTCGAATTGCGTGTAGGCGTTCTCGTAGCTGTCAAGGTAGCCGAACAGGTTGTCGATGTAGGTCTTTATTTCCATTGCCATGGCTGCAGTCCGATTCTATTAAACGGCATACACGAACAAGTCGGAGTGGGCGAGACTGACGAGCTTCTCGGCCTCCCGCGCTCCCCTGAATATCAGCGTGATTTTGGCCACGGAGGGCGATTGCAGCATGTCCATTGCATGCAGCGCGACCTTGTCGCCATAGGTGACCGCATCGACATCCACCGGATCGGTTTCGCCGAGCCCACGCGCTTCGTTCAGACCGATACGGACCTGCATGTTGTTCCACTCGGCGATCGAGAAAAGCTGTTTCGACATGAGGATGACGGTATCATTTATGGGTCTCGGCGCCTGGAACTTAACCATCAGGTAGCTCAATTCACCGACCCGCTCGGTTGCGGCGGAGTCATACGGGGCGATGCGGTAGGTCTTGCCGCCGTAGGTCAGGGCGTCGGTGGCGACTGCCTGTTCGCCGAGTTGCTCGCGCTTGAGCTGCGCCAAAAAGCCAAGGATGCTGCGCAGGGTCGTGACCGTTGCATCGATCATCTTCACCTGTGATCCGATATCGCGATGATTGTAGTCCGCCAGCAGAAAAGAATCCACGGAAGACATGAACCGCCCGACGTCGGATTTCTGCTCCTTGATGAAGAACCGCTCATTGAGGTAGTCCTTCAGTCCGGGCCGGAAGTTCAGCAACGTGGTGAACACGCGGAATAGGCGTTTGAAGAAGACGACCATCTCCAGCGGGTGGCCGGCATTGCGACCAACCGTGAACTGGTCGAGCGACGCAGCCAGGTGGTACCCGAAGTGGTACATGGTCTCCTTAAAGGCTACCTGAAGGCTGGTGCTCTGATCCGACAGGGCGCCGGCGGTTGCGATCGCGCTATAAGCGCGCGACGCGAGCGACAGGAGATTCTCCATGCGATTACGCAAATCAACCGCTTTGGCGGCAAGCTGCTCGTCGGCTGAAATCGTCAGACACGGCGGGTAATATCCCGCTGCCGGAGCAAGCTCACCACTCTCCTGCTGCAACTGCGCGATCTGAACCAGGTTTCCTTCCGGAACAGCGGGTTTCTTGCCGAGATGCAGCTCACAAGCCGACACCAGATACGGCATGCGGGGCACGGCCTCGTTGGGGTCAGGGTCGCCGACGGGTTTCCGGGACCCGGGGGAGACCACCAGCCACACCGGGATGACCGATTCGGTCAGGCTCGTCTCGGCAAAAAGCGCACTTCGATTGGATTCATTGATCTCGACATAGTGACAATCGGGCGTAAGCGCCTGGCAGCGTGTAATCTCCACCCTGACCCGCGAGCCAACCACCGAGAAGTTCATGGACAAAGACGGTTTGTCGGCTGCTTTCTTGACAAGGCCGAACTGATCGCCCACAGAAAGGGTGTGCCAGCGAACCAAATCGCGGAAATATGTTTCCTGATCCTTGAGATGCTGCTGGGAGATGAGCATCCCATCCTGCCAGTTGACAGAATATAAGTTTAAGTCACTCATTATCTTGCCTCGATGAAATCGTGATCAAGGTATCGTGCCTGCACGACAATGTCAACAATATTAGCGAAGTGGACTGCTCAGACATGGCAGGTGTAGCCCAGGTATCCGGGGTTGTGCTGTGCGCCGAGGTGGAAACCGCGCCGTCGAGCGAGGACTCGGATCCGATACTCGAGGTGACCCGGCATGCACACAGAGAGGATCGCCTCAAGCCGTTTGCGGAGTGTCTTTCCCGGCAGGAAGTCCGGCACCTGTTCCGGCGGGACGTTGGAAAGTGTCACGATATAGCAGGAATCCGCCTCCACAAAGGAATCGCCGAGGGTTGTCTGGCGTCCGAGATGTTTTCCCCCCTGCCCGAGCAGATACCGGCAATCCGGAGGAATGTCAAACCGGGCGGGCACATTCTCCGAGATGCGGCAGGGACATCCAAAGAAGTAAGAGACGGCTTGTTCGACGAACCCCGGGTTGCCGGCCCAAAAGTGAAACGTCGGCAACAACGCCGCCCACATGAGCCGGTCATCGAGTGAGTGCGCGGCGTCTCCGGGCGCAAAACCGAACAGCTCAAAATACCGCGACAGGTGGGAGGGATCGACAAATTCCATTCGGTACTGCATGGCCAGAAAACCGGTCAGCCCGTCGAAGCGCTCAACCGCGGCGTCGAAGGGGGCCATGAGCAGTCGCGCGTCTTCTTCCCATTGGTCGGAACGATTGGCCGCACCGCCGATACCGTAGAAGAACTGATAGGGCATGGTGTCAACGGCGCTGTCGGCTCCGACATGCAGTGTGATAGCCGTCTCCGGCGTCAGCGGCGTGCCGGGTCTCGGATCCTGGCCGTGCACCTCGCCGCGGTAATTCTCGTAGTGTCCAACGGCAAGCAGCCGCACGCGCTGGAGATTGATCCCCAGCTTCGCCAGCGTAACGAGCGCCGAAGTAATGTGGAACGGGTGACGCCGGCTGCAGAAGTCCGGCATCGTATATTCCGGGCCGGGTTTCATAGGGAGGTACTCGTAATCTCGAACTGAGTGTTTACCGGCGCCCGGGATTTCAGGAAGGCGGCCAGGCGGGTTTTCAGTAGATCGATTTCATCGTTCGAACAGAAATCTCTGCCGGGAATCTCGATGTTGACGACAATACACCGCCTGATGCCGTTTTCCGACAACTGGATGCCGTTGGAGCAGGCTGCCGTGCGAATGCGCGGATCGAAGGTCGTCGCCCACCGTGCGATTTCCTCAAAGCTGAGCGCCCGATCGCGTGCCCGCAGTCGAAGTGTGATTTCGTCGACGATCTCGCGCCGTGTCTTGGCCGGAATGGCGCCGGTCGTTGTGAGCAGATTGCGCGCTTCGGCAATCCCCGGATGGCTCTCATAGAGGTCGACAATCTCGCCCCGGTCGATGCCGTTGGCGTCGATGCCTCCGGTGACGGCGTACGTCACAGTCAGAGAATCGGGGGGAAGATCCATTCGGCTCGTATAGTCAAACCAGATAACCAGGTGCCCGTCACGCTCTTCCAAGGCATAGGATGCCTGGGTCGGATCGGCGTGTATTTCGTGCCGGGGGCGATACACAACACCGTCGGAGTCGACAATGTTGGTTATCCCAAGGATGCCGGAGAGGTCTTCCGGAATCTCGATTTCGACCAGCCGGTTGCCGCCGGTGTGCTTAAAAAGGGTCTGTTCGTTCCTGTTGGTGACCAGCACACACGAGAAGCTGGCGTCGATGGGTCCGGCAAGAGTCTGTTTGTTGCCTTCCGGAGGAAGGTCAACGCGAATCCAGTAGTAGCGGCCGGCTTCCGAGTCGAGCAGGATGCCGTGCGAGGCCAGCAGCCGAGCCAGATCGGGGGGCGGCGCGCCGAGCTGCCAGGTGCGGCAGAAGGCCTCGGGAAACGTGACAAAGTGGTCCTCGAGTTTGCCGAACAGCTCTGCCGAGGAGCGCAATCCCCCCCAATCGGTCCGTCCGTGCTCATCAGGAGACACCAGCCGTTCAAGCGAAAAGGTCGTCCCGGGGCAGAAGCCCGAGTCTTCGTAGAAGTTTCCATCGGCCGACGAGGGGTACCAGTATCCCCATCGAAGTTGGCGGAGTGCGTCGCGGTCGCCGTGAATGAATAAGTGTGTACCGGCAATATCGGATGGGTCACCCGCGTACTCGACAGCGAAGAAGACTCGCTCGGGAAGAGCAGTGCCGTGGGAACGGGCCGTTCCGGATTGCCCCTGCTCCGGTGACAGTTCAATCAACGACTCGCCCGCCTGCACAAGAATGCGGGCGACGGTCGCGTTCACAAGTCGCTCGGTGCGCTGCGGAGCGAAAAAGAAGGATTGACCGCCGTCGCGTTTCTCTCGATAGAAAAAAGTGGTGTGCCGATCGATCTCGACAAGTTCATCGGCAGGGGTGCAGTGCATGACGGTATACGCGGGAACCGGCCACCGGCGCGCTTCCGGATAGAGAGAGGTGACCAGAGCGTCGGTCGCTATTTCCCAGAGGTTGTCGACACGTTTGTCGATACGCGCCAACTGCCCGGCGTAGAGCTGGAGCATTATTTTCAGAATCGGGTCCAGCCGATCGGGAGATTCCGGGATGTCGGAGTTCCAGGAACGGAGTTCCCGATGCATGGCGGCGAATATCTCGTTTTGTGAGCGAGCCTTAGTGTCTTTCATCTCAGCCCAGACTGTAGGTTGCTTCGAATTTCTTCTCTTCGCCGTTGTCACGGTAATTTCCGGTGACCTTGACCGACATGCCAAGCACGTGGGAGGCGGAATCGGTTCGGCTGGTGAACGAGACGGTTACGTTGAAGAGACGGGGCTCAAACTTGTCGATGGCGTTGCGAAGGCTGGCGCGGACCTCGCCTTTGTTGGCGACCTCCAGATCGGAAAACTCCATCTGCCAGATGTCACAGCCGAACTCCGGCAGGAAATCCATCTGCCCGATGCGGGTAGACAGCAAAAGGCCGACAGCATGGAAGATGGATTCTTCCAGGCTGTCTGCCCTGTTCAGATAGCCGTTGCGCAGTGCGGCCGGGAGTGCGAGACGATCCATATGTACGATCAGTTCAGGTTAATCAGATTGCCCTTGATTTTTACCATCGCTCCTTCGGCCTGGTAGTTCATTCCGGCTTTGGTCTCCATGTTCATCTGGGCCTGGACCTTGAAATCACCGCCGGCCTTGATCTCAATATTCTTGTCGGCCTCAAGCGTAATAGCTTTGCCTTTGATGGAGATATCGCCCTTGCTCTCCACGGTGATACCCGGACCGTCCATTGTCAGCAACACGGTGTTTTGTCCGTCCTTGGTGGTCAGTAATATCTGTTCAGCGCCGGATTTGTCCGACAACAGTATCTTGTTGCCGCCTTTCGTGTAGAGCAGTTTGACCTCGGTCGGCTTCTGTACCGCTTCCGACGGGGGGACCGCTTTGCCGTTGTACAGTGACCCGAGGATAATCGGGTGTTCCGGATTACCGCGGTCAAATCCTACGATTACCTCGTCATCGATCTCGGGCAGCGTGACCCAGCCCCATTCGGGTCCGGCGTGCGGGAACGCGGGTCGCGCCCATACGGTCTCCATGCCCTGGCCCTGCCACTCGAATGCGACTTTCACCCGGCCGAGCTTATCGGGATCCTCAACGTCCGTGACTTTGCCGAGGTAGAGCGAGTCCACCGACGCCCGATGATCGATCAGGGTCGGATAGGCCATGTCCACCGGGATACATGTGAAGGTGTTGGAGTAACCGCCCTCTTCGACGACGTGATGTACCGACTCGATCATGTAGACACCGTCGAAGATTCCCATTTTCGCGACTTTGACACAATGGCCAACCTTCAGAGAGGGAATTTCGGAGCCGCCGGAACATTTGGCCATCCGGCCGACCGCACGGTTGGTGGCAGATTTGACGCCGGCTGTGAGCGTACTCTGGTCTGCGGCGTGCGTGAGGCCGAGCAGAAAGCTCTTGTCGGACTTGTTATAGACGCGCTCCGAGGCTTTTGGGGAGCGGGCGAGTTCCCCGGACAAAGCGCTGGCCGGTTTGTCCGAGTCCGCCGACAGGGTCTTGACCTGCCGGTAGTCGTACGTCCCCGCGGCGTACGCCATCGGCTGCGTGCCCAGGCCGAGTGAGAACCAGCCGAGATCTTTGCGCCACGTCAATTCGATCGCGGGGCTGGAGACCGGCTTGGTAACCAGGCGGAACTCGGAGCCGTCATAGAAGGAGAACGCGCCGTTGGCTGACGCCATCCGTTTGACGAATTCGAAGTCGGTCTCGTTGTGCTGCAGCAGGTACTCGATGTTGCTGCCGAAAGTATCGGTCTTTCCGACGGAGATACGGTAGTTTCTCAGGACCCCGGCCGCGATCTCGGAGGGCTTCATATTCTCGTAAATCCTCAGTCGCCGAGCCCCTTCGAGGGATATCGTAGGACTGGCAGCGTGGAAGACGATTTGATTGAGACCGTCGATGCCGTTGATTGATTCAACGTTGACGATCACGCCGACAAACTCGAGCTTCTGCGCTTCGTCAACACCGCCGCCGTAGGGAGTCAGGGAGATCGACAGGTCTTCGCCGAGCAGCTTGGTGAACGACGAGACATCCCGGAAGTCGTTGTTGTTTTCCGAGCCGCCGAGCAGCGCCCGCACCTCGAGGTCGTGGTGGCGGTCAATATGTTGCTTGAGTTCGATGCTGACGATTTCGACAGTCATTTTCGTTCCGGCGACGACCATTTCCACGGTCACCGGAACTCTTGGCGTGGCGTCATTCACCGGCATACGCGTTCATCCGTAGTTGTGCGTCGGCGATCCCGGGGCGGGGGCACACCCCACCCCGGATCGTGTACCGCGGTTATTCTTCCCACCGGTTGTCAATTTCAGCGTCGCCGATAACGAGCTTGCGGCAGGAGATATGGAACTCCTCGTAGACCTGTTCATCGGGACTATGCTTGATGTGCGGGATTGTCTCCACGTAGTGCGTGATAAATCCTTCTTCCCAGGTAAGTTCCTTCATCGTGGAGTCGTCCGGGCTTTTGAAGGTCACTTTGCCGGCTTTCCAGTTGGGTTTGGACGAGTCCATGGCCCAACGAGCGATGTCCGATTTTTCATCGGCTTCACGGATGATCTCGATCAGGCCGGCATGGGCGCGGTCCGACGGGCGGCCGGTTTCGTCCTTCGCCGTATACAGGGTGTACTTAACCGAGTAGACGTTTTTGTACGCAACGCCGTCGATTTCGACAATTGGTCTGCGAGCCATGGTTGGTCTCCTTACGACTTCTTTTCGGGTTCCAATGAAAACGTGTGTTTTAGGTTCAATTTCCCCGGCCGGGTCCGGGAGAGGCCCGGCGCACATCTGATCTCACTCCAACTACGCGCAAAAGCGGCGGCGCGGTGATCACCCGGTGCGCCGTCGATCGAAAAAAAACAGGGGGCGGAGGCAAGCGCACCCCGCCCCATCACGTACCATATAGACTACTTGTCTTTGACGTTGGTCTGTTCGCCTTCGCCCCACGCGACGAATTCGATGTTGAACGATTTCGCCGGGTATTTCGGGTTCAGGCTGACTTTGACGTCGACTTCCTGGCGCTTGCGCATCTCCTCGTCGGCGAAGATATCGATCTTGTAGTCCTGCAGAATATTGTCTGCGCCGGTAATCGCCTTCATGAAGGCGTCGATATCGCGGCGCATGGTATCGATGAACTTCTGATCGATGACCGTGAAGGTCTGCTTGTTGAGGTAGTTGCGCAGCGTCTTGTACACGTAATCGTATGTACGGCGTATGGAGTAGTTGTTGAACGTGTCCTTGGTGAACAGCGTCGACGAACCCATGGCAACCGGCGACCCCTTGAAATCGACGATGGGATTGACACCCTTCTCGTTGATCTTGCTGGCGTCGGGCTGGTTGGCCTTGAACCGGAGGTGCTTCGCCTCATTGATTTTGCCGTATTTGAAACCGGCCATCGGCTGCTGCATGCCCTGCGTCAGGTCGCCCTGGTACATCTTGCCGGCGATAGCCGCCGATGGCGGCACCCACATATCGTCGTCCTCGAACTGGTTCGCATTCCTCGCCAGTACGTAGTTTGCGAACACCGAAACATACTGCTTGTACGAATCAATACCGGCGAGATTGGCGTAGCTCGGATCCTCGAGCATGTCCATCACCTCCTCGAATTTCTCGAGGTTCGGCAAGTCGGTAAGCACCTGTACCTTGTTGGGCAGGCCAAGTTGCCGGGCGAACGTGTCGATCGTCTCTACCGAGCCGAGCCATCCCGGCACGACACACATGGAGAAGGCGTCGGTGATGTCCCATTCGCGGAAAAGGTCGGCCACTTCCTTACACAGCTTCTCGAACTTCTCGCGGTCGTCGGGATTCGCCAGTTCCTCCGCTCCGGCGTTGGCGAACCAGACATTCACCTTTTCATCGGGCTCCTGCTGCGCGTTCGCGAAAAACTGTGCGATTCCACGGTATGTCGCTTCGAGTTCGCGGCTGGCCCGGTGAACCTTTTTCATGTTTTTCTCGAGGTTGGTCTCTTTCGAGGTCGCTTTTTCCGTGAGATCCTTGCGGATCTTGTCGGGATTGTCATTCGCCGCAAGGGCGTCGATCCACACCTTGAGCCGCTGTCCCAGCAGCTTGCGCTGGGTGGCGAAGTTCTCCTTGGTAAGAAATTCCTTGCGCTGGAAGTCCTTCTTGGGATCGAGCCACTCGACACCGCGCACAAGGTCACCATCGGTCGTCTTGAAGGACGGCAGCAGCGAAGCCAGCTTGCTGAAATCGCCGAATTGGTCGCCCAGGATCGACGCGAATTCGTCGTCGGATATCTTCTCTACGACCTTCTCGGCGGACGCAGGAGCAGCCTCGGCGGCCTGCGGTTGCATTTCTCTTTTTTCTTCATCAGCCATGGGAGTTTACCTCATTGCTATTCACTGAGAAGGTCTACGTAATATTGCGCTACTTTCAGGAGCGCCGCTTTTTTCTCCTTGTCTTCGAGAATCTTCTGCAGCGCCTTGTTTTTCTTCAATTGTTTCTCCAGGTCGTTCATCATTTCCTTGGCGTAATAGGTCTCCTGGAGATAATCGTTCTGTTCGATCAATTCTTTGGAGGAGAAGTCTTTCATCGCCCGGATCTGGAAGTCGGCGTTGATCGGCTCACCCTGTTCGGTCTCCAGATCCACGTTGAACGACGGCTGGAATTTCTCGAAGACCTCCTTGAGGTTCGTGCACTTGGTCGGGGTCACGTCGGCGTCCTCATCGCTGTTGAGGCGGGCCGCGTACAGGATCTTGTTTGACGGCAGCAGTTCGACCGGGATCGAATCATCCTTCTTGACCCGTTCGACTGCGCCGAGCATGAATTTCGCCATGTCGTCCTCCGCGTATATCCCAATTTCTGTTATAGACGTTTCTCGGTTTTGAACACGTACGCATCACCATCGACGTCAACCTCCACGCGTGTGCCGGGTGTGACATCGCCGGTGATAATCTGTATCGATAGCTTGTTGATTATTTCTTTTTCAATGATACGCTGCAACGGCCGGGCGCCGAGTTCGAACGTATAGCCGTCGGCGGCAAGCTTTTTTCGCGCGCTGTCGGACAACTCGGCCGAGATGTTCTGGTCCTTCAGCAGCGCAGCGAGTTGCTTGAACTCAAGCCCCACGATCGTCTCGACCTGCTCCGGCGAGAAGGTATGGTAAATGATAATATCGTTGAGTCGATTGAGGAACTCGGGCCGGAACTTCGTGAAAAGGAAGGCGCGGACCTCGTCCATGTCAACATCGCGTTTGTCCCGATCGGCATCGAGAATGATGTCGGCGGCGTAGTTGGAGGTCAGGATGACGATAGTATTGGAGAAGTCAACCGTGCGGTTTTGCCCGTCGGTGAGTCGACCATCATCAAGCAACTGGAGCAGGATGTTGAAAATCTCAGGGTGGGCCTTTTCGACCTCGTCAAAGAGAATGATCGAGAACGGTTTGCGGCGCACGGCCTCGGTCAGGACGCCGCCGGCTTCATACCCGACATACCCGGGCGGGGCCCCGATCATCTTGGCCACCGAGTGGGACTCCATGAACTCGGACATATCCAGGCGCACCATGGCATTTTTATCATCGAACAGGAATTCGGCCAGAAGCTTCGGCAGGTAGGTTTTGCCGGTCCCGGTCGGTCCCAGAAAAAGGAACGAGCCGACCGGACGGTTGGCGGGTTTCAGCCCGGCACGCGCCTTGCGGATGGCGTTCGCGACTCCCCTGATGGCGTTCTCCTGCCCGACAATGCGAGCCGAGAGGTGAGCTTCCATATTGATAAGCCGGTCCTTCTCGGCCGTGAGCATCTTGGTGACGGGGATTCCGGTACGCCGGGCGATAACCGCCGCCACGTCGGCGTCGTCGATAAAGTGATTGTCCGGCAGCTTCTCGACCACCGCCTTGAGTGCCGTGAATTTCTGCTGTTGCGTCTCGAACTGCTTCTTCAGCTCAGACAAGGGGAGACGGTCGCTGCTCATTTGGCACCTCCGGCCGAGGCTTCGACCCGGTGACCCCAGAAGTCATGGAGCCGCCCGACGTTTCGTGAAAACTCGTCATACATCGTGTGAAGTTTGTCGAATGCGTCCGCTTCCTTCGCGGCATCCTTGCCGTCGCACAACGCGATCTGCGCCTGCAGTTCCGCGATCTGCTTCTCGATCGACGGCAGCGCTTCCCGGGCGAACTCCTCTTTCACGCTGAATTCCGATCCCGCCTCATCTACGATATCGAGCGCGATGTCCGGGAGGTTGCGTTCGCTGAGATATCGTTTGGCGAAACGAATCGCGCCGACGATAGCGTCTTCGGTATAGCTGATCTTATGATGCGACTCGTACTTCGAAATCACGCCCTTGACGATTCGTACACAGTCGTTGAAGGAAGGTTCCGCGACTTTGACTTTTTCGAACCGGCGATCCATGGCTTTGTCCTTCTCGAGGTACTTCGTGTACTCCTCTTCGGTAGTCGCGCCGATCATGCGAAGCTGCCCGCGGGCGAGAGCCGGCTTGACGAGGTTGGCCGCATCCATGCCGCCGGACACGTTGCCGGCGCCGACCAGCATGTGGATTTCGTCCACAAAAAGGATGATCTTGCCTGCCGACTTGACGACCTCGCCTATGAGGGCCTTGAACCTTTCTTCGAATTCGCCCTTATATTTTGCCCCGGCCACCATCGAACCCATATCGAGTTCCATCACCCGGACGTCTTCGAGATGCCTGGGGACGCGCTTGTCGATGACGGCCTGTGCGAAACCTTCGACAATGGCCGTTTTGCCGACACCGGCTCCCCCGACGAGCACGGGGCTGTTCTTGCGCCGGCGCAGCAGAATCTGAATAACCTGACGGACTTCCTCATCTCGACCGATGCACGGGTCGAACTCGCCCGCGGCGGCTCGGTTGGTGAGGTCTGTGCAGTACCGAAGAGTGCCCGACACTTCGCCCTTGGGACGCTCGTCCGATGGGGCTCCGGACCCCGTGGTCGGGGTGGACGCCATTTGCTGGAGGGACTGGCTTTCCGCGATGGCGTTGTATATGGCTTCGCGGCTTATGTCAAGTTTCTCGCGGAGGTATCCCGCGATTCTGGATTTTGGGTCAAATATCGCGATGAAGATGTGCTCCGGCTCAACAAGGGCATCGTAGAGCTTTGCCTTTTCTTCGGCCGCCCAGCCGAGGACCTCCTGCACGGCAGGCGAGATCATGAGATTCTCTTTGGCAGCGCCGCGTTTCGACTGCTGTTTGAGGTACTCCTCGACGGTCGATTCAATGAACGCGCGGCTTTTTCCGAGCTGGTTCATGATCGATTCCACCCGGGAGCCTTCGTGGCGAATGGTGGAGATCAGTAAGTGCTCCACGTCGATTTCAGGATGGCGAAAAGTAGCGGCAATTTCTCGCGCGTTTTTTATCACAGCACGCGCATCGGAGGAGTATTGTGCGATATCCATATCTTCCAATCAATTCGCGTTGAGGCGCTTACGTTCACACAGGAAGTCGAAACGGAATCATCGCCCCATGTAGGCGACTTACCTGAAAACAATACCATGGCGCCCCGGATGTGTCAAGATAATAACCCCGTACTTTTCCACATCGTCCGCGAGATCGCGTCATTATGGAGTCACGAATGCGGTATTCGACGAGCCCCGTACAGCGATAGTATCGGACACAAGTCGTTAAACCTTTTGGCCCCCGCGAACACTCGCTGCTACCGATCGGTCTGTCTGCCCAGTTTCGGGAAGGTCACACGATAGCGCCCGGGGGGCACGTCCTCCACCCGCGCCCGTCCGTCGCCGTCCAGCGTGCCGGAACGCTCCGAGCCATCCGGCAGGATCAGCTTATACTCAGCGTCGGCGACGGGCTTCCCGTCCACATCCATCAGCGTGATATCGACAAAGTCCTTGAAAACCAGCAGGCCCGACTCCTGCTTCCGGCCGTATTCGGCTCCACCGACTTTGATCGTGAAGAAGTACTCCGGCGGGTTGTAGGCCCGCCCGTAGCGTTGTCTCTCCTGCTCTGTGGGGATCTCATCGGTGTCTTCGTGGTACTCGTATTCCCAGGTGATTTCCACTTTGCCGTCTTTGACGGTGGCAGGGATTTCGGTAATGCGGTCATGACTGCCGTCGCTATCGTATTCGTAGATGGCGACCCGGACGTCTTTGCCGTCATCAATTCCGACAACACGGGCCGACAGTGTGACAATATCACCGCGCCGCGCCTCGGTCGCGCTCCACTTCATCTCCGTCACGCCGATAGGAGGGACGGCAGGGATCTTCTCGGACTTCGCCGAGAGGCCATGCTTCGATAACTTCACCTCGAAAAGTACGGATTCCCCGCGCTCGATGTCATCGGGGATGTCGAGGCAGCCAACACCACGGTTTGCGGTGACAGTCACCTTAGTTTTGCCCAGAGTTTTTCCGCTGCCGGTTTTGCCGACGATGTCCGCGGTGGCGCCGCTGCCGACGAATTCCGTCCGTACCTCAAACGGTGCCTTGGAGCCGCCGATCGCAAGCCCGGTGAGCCAGGAGGCCGACACGATGCTGGATTCCAGCTTCACCTTGTGCTGGCTGTCCGTGGCTTTACTGAACTTGGTCGACACCGTATGTGGCCCCTACGAGAGGATGGAAGTGATGAGACGGTCCATATCCAGGGCAACCGTCTTGATGGTCTTTTTCGTGAAATTCCCGGTAAATGTGTATCCGATGCCGTTTCGGACGACATAGACCATCTTGTGGAAGATGACCTGGTCGTCCACCGGCACCCACTTCAGCACCGCTTCGTATGCGGCCATTCCGTTGCTGAGGGTTATAGCTTCGTCCTTGACGGTCTCCGATGGCTGCAATGTTTCCAGGGCCGTGTCGATTCGGACGCGGGTGTACCGGTCAGCGGGCGTATCGCCTGCTTCTCTGTCTACGACCAGCGTGACAGCGTGTTCGGTGTCACCGTCATCGGGTCCCTTGAATCTGTAGACGGTCTGGTCCTGCCAGCCGCCGGGGAGGTCAAATGCGAGACGATCGTTCATACTATCAGGTCGTTTGTATTCATCGTTATTGATAGCAGTGGATGCCGCGTACGGTGGCAAGATAGAGGTCACCGTTCTCGGACGCAACCGCTGGTGCCACGACGGGCTCGGCAGGATCAAGGGTGATGGTGCACGCGGCATGCCCGTCTTTGTCAAAACGAACCGCGATGCTCGCTGATGTCACTAGCGCGGACCCATCGGCAAGGACGGTCACATAGCGCCGATCTGATCGGGCGACTTTGGTCTGCCAGGCTATCGTGCCCGAGTCGATGACGAGGAGGTCGTCGGCGTTGATATAGTACACGCGGTTGTCATATCCGATTGCCGGCGGCTGGTGGAAGACGTGACGTTCCGCCGTCTCGACCGGCAGCTGCCAGATGCGTTTGCCATTGAGATCATAGCAGGCCACAGCGGGCTGGCCGTCGGCGGAGACCAGTGCGGCGACCAGACGGTTCTCGTTATCGATGCTTGCCTGCAGGAATTCCGTGCCTGCCAGTTCGAACGCGCCTCGTTTTTCGCCGGTTTTAACATCATAGACAGTCACGCTGCCGATAGTGCTGAGCAACACGACCCGGTCGTGTTCGACGGTCAGCAGCGCAGGCAGACAGCCGCCTTCGAACTCATGTATCCAGTCCCAGTCGTCGTATTTCTCGGCGCCCATCAAGAGCACCTGGAAGTTGCTTGGCTGGGGGGGATCGCCCGGTTCCGGCTCCTCGGCGCGGTTAAACGTATGAAGCAGGATCCTGTCGCGAGTGACCGGCATCGCCACAAAGATAAATCCGCGATCGGTGGCGGTGGGAACAAAGAAATCCGAGACCACAGGCTTACCCGCGGCATCGACCGCATACAGATCTCCTTCTTTCCCCCGGTAATAAACGGCACTGTCCGCGTAGACGGCGGACATTCCTGAACCGTGCGACCGGGACCATGCCACGAAGCCGTCGGAACTAATCAGTGCGAGGCGGTCGACCGACTGAACGACCAGGCCGATCGGCGTGGCCAGCAGCACCGTCGGCGGGTTGGAGAAGCCGCTTTCGGCCAGCGGCGCAAACCAGCGTTCCCGCCCGGTCGCGTTTGATGTGACCGGAAGAAAAGAACGCTGCTGGAAATCAGCGTACAGCTTGCTGTACACAGCCATGTGGTTTTCCTTTACGCTCGGTTTCGGTTCTTCGGGGGGTCCGGCCTGACAGGCGGCGACCACGAGCAGCGCGGCCAGCGCGATACCGCCGCATCGGCCGCGACGCATGCCCGCTGGAGCGGATAGCCTGATCAGGTTACACCTCCTCAACCCGGAAGCCGCCCGTGCTGATGCTCGGCTGGTTGAACCAGTCGGAGACAAATCGGAAGTCCGCGGCGGACAGCGCCGCGGCATTGAGCGGCTTGTTGTAAAAATAGTTTACCAACTGTTTGCCGGTCGTGTGGTCTCCCAGCTTCAGAACCCGGTTGCTGTCCAGGGTGATCGGATCGGAGCTGGACTGCTTGACCTCGATGCGATAATTGAATCCACCATGTGTCGGGGGAGAGCCCGCCGCATAGAACTCAAATCCAGGGATGACCCGAATAATAGTGGGGTCAAGCGCTCCGCCACCGCCCACCAGCTTGAATCTGTTTTCGACGTTATAGTCTCCCTCGGACTTTGTCAACCATGTAAACAGTCGGGTTGCCCATGCCCGTTTTTGCGCCGGCGTCCAGGTCAGCGACCCGTTATCGATAAACGCAATCGACAGGAGGAAGCGGACGGCAACGATCGCTTTGACATCGGTCGGCGACGCCGTGTTGGACGGGTCGAGGCGCCTCGTCTCGTCGAGTACCGTGAACAGGGAAAGGGTGGCGGTGCGGTCTCCAGCGACCGTCCGGCGATCGTTGTTAATCCAGCGCCAGGGATCGACGGGATCCTGGCTCCTGCGGAAGTACCGCATGCCGGCCCGGGGATAAAAAATCTGGTGCTCTGCGCCGCCAAGAAACCGGTGCAACGAGCCGCCGCTCTTGGCTTTCTCGTTGAGCCAGTGGACGAATCTCCAGACGTGCCGCATGCGGATCGGACCGTTTTTGTCCATCATCGTGAGTTTGTCATGCGCGATGGAATAACCCTCACTGGACTGCACGCGCTGCGGGAAGTTGCTGTTGTTGCCGCTGATCCGATTGCCGCCGTTGGTGTAACCGAACTGTGCGAAGTTGGGCAGGTAGCCGTTGGTCGCCGGGCGGGGCACTTTCTCCATGTAGTCGTCGACCTGCCCCGTCGCGTGGCCCAGTTCGTGCGCCATCACCATGCAACCGTAGTCGCCGGGATCGCTGAACTCCTGGAACGGGAAACCGGCGAATCGGCCCGGGTCGTCCTCGCGTGTTTTGATTCGAAGGCTGAGAAGGCTGAAAGTATTGTCCTGTCGCCATGACATGACCCAGCTGCCCTTTTCTTCTTCGACGATAAATGACACGGAGTGCGGACGTCCGCCGCGGGTTTGTCGCAGAGCTGCGTTGAATTCAGCCTTGGAAAACAGGATTTCGTAATCGTTGTCGGTGAAGTCAAACGGCGACGGTGGATTGTACTCCAGGGTCTCATTTCCCTCAAAAAAGAAGGACGGGCGCACGATATGGTCCGCGCCGCCCGCGGTACTTTCGAATTCGTACTGCTTCTTGTTCCAGTGGTTCATGGAATTGACCATGCCGACGCTGAAAAACTCGGCTATTTCGGCATCAGTGGCCGGTCGCTGATCGCCGGTGCCGCCAACCGTGGGGTTGGTGTCCTTGCAGATGAACGTCGACCAGTACACCACCAGATAGGAGTACCGTCGAGTATCATCGGCTCCGCCGCCATGAAGGTAGTGAAGCGTAAAATCGCCTATCTTGAAGTTGTGAATCGTGACGAGCGGTGTGTCGTATTTGATTCGCTCCACGGCATGCCAGGCAGGATCGTTGAGTACGGCCGCGCGTGCACCCAGCACGTGCCCGGACGCAGCATTAAATGCTGCGGTTCTGGTCGTTCGCGTCGATGTCACGTCATAAAACTGACCGCAGAATACCACCGCGCGAAGGTTGCGCGACGGATTTGGCACGAAATTGATGTAAGAATCGCTCTCGTTCCTGGCGAACCTGATCAGGGTTTTTTCATGCTGGCCCGGAATATCTCCGGCCGACGCATCAACCGGGGGAAACACCTTCATCTGGTTATCGGCGGGATCGACAAACAGCAGCCGGACTCTGGACTTCTCAGACAGCGGCTTCGGCTCGCCCTGCGGATTGGCCGCGTTGATGAAAGCGGTGCGATCGTATAGAGTCTGATTGCCTGCCGTATCGATCAGCACGACGTCGTCTAGATTGAAGATGATCGGTGACGAAGCACTGGTTGAATCCTTGAGCAGGTTCTTGATCGGTTTGACGTCGCCGTCTTTGGACGCAATCCAGTTCTGCGAGTCGAATTCCACCGGAAGATCATAGTATGACAGCCGCTCGCGTGGCGAGAGTGCGGTCATCTGTTCCGGGGTTTTTGAAACGATTCGGGGTACGGCGTTTTTGTCCGCCGTGTATACAAACTGATCTTTGGCCTCAAAACGAAAGCGTACTTTGTCCGAGGAGGCGTCGGCCTTGGCCTGGGTAGGGAACTGGACTATCACCGTGTACTCCGACTCACTCTGCACAACTCGGCTCGGCAGGGGTTGGCCGTCGTCGGTCAGTGCCATAACACTCAGGCCGGTCGGCAGGGCCATCACTTCATCTCGCAGCCGATTGTAGTACTGAAATTTGAGATGATATGCGACAGCATACAGGTCTCCCGGTTGGATGTACGTGGGGCGGAAGTGGTAACGGCTCCAGAGCGGGCATTCCGCCTCTTCGTGCTTTCGGTCGAGGATCTCCGGGCAATTCATCACCGGGGCGTCTTTATCGGCGAAAAAGAGTATTTCTACCCGGCGGTTCTGCTGCGAGCGGTAATTGTCCCGTCCGCGTTCGTCGAGTGGAAATGATTCGCCGCATCCAACAACCTTCTTATCATCGGATACGAACTTCAGCGACGTCTGGCGCCGGTTATCAAGTTCCAGAGGCAGTATCTGGAGCGTGTCGCACAATATCTGCGAGTACAAGTCGTAGACCGCTTCCCAGTCGGCCTGAGGCCACGTGTGGCCGGGGCGATTGGCGATGATATCGCCGAGATTGTCCGGCAGCCTGCGTTTGCCGAACGGACCGGCATAGTCCCGGTTGAATCCCTGCGCAAAACCGTTAACGGCATTGCGGGTTTTATTGCCGAAGGCGTCGTCGAGCCCTTGCGGATCGCAGTTCCAATTCGACTTCTTCCATGGCGCCGTGAGATGGTGGAAGTACTCAACGATTTGCTGATAGTCTTCGACCTTATGCCGTGCAGCGCTCACCCGGCACCATTTCTCCTTCTCGCCATCCAGCAGATGGAGTACATTCGCGGCGCGCTGACGGGACAACTCGAAGTTCATACGGGCGCCACCTGACGTGTCGGTGTGCCCGGTAACGATCATTCGCAGACTCGGGTCAAACTCGAACTGGCGAAACACGAGAGCAAGTACCTTGAGTCCGGTGATCGCATCCTGGTCCTTGCTGGCGCCTGATCCGTCTGTAGATGATTTTCCGGCCGGACGCGAGGGCATGAGCACGGCGCTGTTGAGATGGAAGAGAACATCTTCCATTTCGAGAATCTGCACCGGCACCAGTTGATGCTGGAAGCGCGTGGTCTGACCGCTCACCCCGGCACATCCCGAGGAGAGAGCAGTTAAGCCTGCCGGCATGGTAGCGCTGTCGTTTGGGTCGGGCACGTCGCTGTCTCTTCGAACCGTTACTTCTTGGCTTTCAAATCGAAGGCCACCTGGGCCTTTCCGGGCGGGACCTTCTCGATTCTGGCTTTGCCGCCGCCATCGAGCTTCCCGGTCCGTACTTCGCCATTGGGGAGCGTCACTTTGTAGGGTACGCCTCCAATCGCCTTGCCGTCTTCGTCGGTCAATTCGATTTCGAGATAATCTTTCAGGTGCAGGATGCCCGAGCGCGCCAGGCACCCGCCGGCCTCGACGGTGAAGTAGAACGAGGGCGATGAGTAACCACCGGCCTGAGCCTTTTGATCCTGGGCTTTCAACAAAGATTCGTCAACCGCGAACGTCCAGTCGCACTCCACCTTGTCACCACTGACGCTTGTCTTGATATGGGCGATGCTCTTGTCCGAGGCGTTGATGTCTCTCATATAGACGGTCATCGTGGCCTCCGTGCCGGACTCGATACCGGCAGTCTTCGCTTTGAGGGAGAGCTTGTCGCCGACTTCGGCTTCGGACTTCGACCATTCGGCTTTGGAGATAGCTTTTATTTCGATTTCATAGCTGCCCTCTTTAACGCCCCCTTTTTTCACTCGGCCTGCGAGGGGACCGGACTCGATCACTTTTCCGTCAGGTCCGGTGAGGCTGTAGTTGGCGCCGCTGACGGGCAAACCGCCATTGTCTTCGAAGGCGACATCCAACGAATGTCCTTCCTTGCCCTCGGCGCTTTTGGCTTCGCCCTTCTTCGGACCCGCGCCCGCACCCGACAGTCCGCCACCACCACCGCCGCCCTGGCCGATCAGGACGGTCGTACAGCCTGCGACAATAGAGTCAGGGGGACCGGTACAGACGCAGGAATCACCGACAACGGCGGCGGGCATACCGCCGATCAAGACCGTCGGCGCACCGGGTCCGACGATCGGGCCGCCGACATGGGGGATTGGCGGGGTTCCGGGGGTCTGCATGGGGCAGGTGTGCATATCGGTTAACCGGGCCGCGGGTTTGCCGCCGATCAGGACATTCGGTTGACCTTTAACAATAACGCCGCCGTGCGCGGTCTGATCGCCCATGCGGGCGGCCGGTTTCCCCATGCCGTCTCCTTCCGAATGATACTGGTGCGGATATCGACTGGTATAGTATTATAGTCGAGCCGCCGGGTCAATGTTTAACTGACCCGTACTCAAGTACGCGAAAAAAAGGGCGTGGGGCGCTCATGACGCTACATGGACCGGCCGACCGCCGATGCAAGAGCCCGCAAGTCGGACATCAACTGCTCAAACTGGGACAACGTAAGCGACTGATCGCCATCGGAAAGGGCGTGATCCGGGTCTTGGTGGGTTTCGACGATGAGGCCGTCGGCTCCGGCCGCAATGGCCGCCCGCGCGACCGGGGCAACCAGGTCGCGACGCCCGGTGGCATGTGATGGATCCACCACCACCGGCAGGTGGCTCAGTTGTTTCAGTACGGGCACAGCGGCGATGTCCAGCGTATTACGTGTGTATTTCTCAAAGCTGCGGATCCCTCGCTCGCACAGGATGACGTTGGGATTGCCGCCGGCAAGTATGTACTCCGCCGACATGAGCAGTTCCTCGATCGTCGACATCAGTCCCCGTTTCAGCAGAATAGGTTTGGTCAGACGGCCAAGCTCGTCGAGGAGCGCAAAATTCTGCATGTTGCGGGCACCTATCTGGATGATGTCTGCATACTCGCACACCAGGTCGACATCGTGCGCCGATAGAACTTCAGTGACGATGGGCAATCCGGTTCGCTGTCGTGCCTCCGCAAGAATCTTCAGTCCCGCCTCCCCCAGGCCACGGAAACTGTACGGTGAGGTTCGCGGTTTGAAGGCGCCGCCGCGAAGGATATGACCACCCGAGCCGGCCACGGACTCGGCGATCATCATCGTCTGTTCACGCGATTCCACCGAGCATGGCCCGGCCATCATTATCACGCGGTCGCCGCCGATGACGACATCGCCAACCGCCACCTCGGTCGCGGTGTTGCGGAATTCCCGGCTGCCGAGCTTGAACGGCTTGGCGACCGGTGCGATCTCCGCCACGCCCGGCAGCGACAGTATGTCCTGCAGACTAAGCTCCGACCCGTTGCCGATAAGGCCGATTGCCGTCCGTCCGTTTCCCTGCGAAAGGTGGGGGCGGTAACCGAGCGACTCGACCTTCTTCAGAACCGAACTGATCTCACGTACGGTAGCCCCCGGTCTCATTACAACAACCGTCATATTCGCCTCGATGGTAGGGGTGATTGTGTTACGGGCGGAACAGCGTCGAGAGCATGACGAACTGCAGACGTAAACGCTTTCACTTCTGCACACGCCGCGTCGGACGAAGTGCTGTGTCGGACGATGTCTATGATGGCGCTTCCGATAACCACGCCGTCAGCTTCGCTCGCAACCCGGGCGGCCTGCTCGGGGGTGGAAATGCCGAAACCGACAACCACCGGCACCGGGCTTTGTGCCTTGATGTGCGCGATCCACTGGACAAGATCGTCGGCGAGCAACGGGCGGGCGCCGGTCACCCCGGCGACTGACACCAGGTACACAAAACCGCGCGTTCGCTGAAGGATCAGCTGCTGGCGCTCAGGGGGTGACGTTGGGGCGAGCAACTGGACCAGGTCGATTCCGCACGAGCGACAGATGCGTTCGAGCGGTGCAGTCTCTTCAACGATGGTGTCGGGGACGATCAACCCGCGTACGCCCACGCGGTGCGCCTCCCGCGCGAACCGCTCCAGCCCATATTGCAGGAGCGGGTTCAGATAACTCATGATCACGGCTGGTGTCGAGCTACTCGCACCGCACTCAGCGAGCATCGAGAGCGCCTGCGATACCGTGACTCCGTGAGCAAGCGCGCGTTCCGACGCATGCTGGATGGTCGGTCCGTCAGCCAGCGGATCAGAAAAAGGAATGCCGACTTCAACAATGTCTGCGCCGGCAACACATACGTCTCGAAAGAGCCTGCAAAACGTGTCGGGATCCGGGTACCCCGCCATGAGGTACGGGACAAACGCGCGGCGCACGGAAGAAAAACGACGAGTTGGAAGATTCATGAGGCCGCCTTTCGTTCGGCTGTGGGTTCGGATTCAGACACCTGGTTTGTGATAAGATCGGCGACCGTGCCGAGGTCTTTGTCGCCGCGTCCGGACAGGTTTACGACAAGAATCGCGTCTTGTCGCATTGTTGCCGCCACCTTCCGGGCGCCGGCGAGGGCGAATGACGACTCAAGGGCGGGGATGATGCCTTCGTATCGACTCAGTTCATTGAATGCATCGAGTGCCTCGCGATCGGTCGCGGTCACGTACTCGACTCGTCCCGATTCGCGAAGATAGCTGTGCTCCGGGCCGACACCGGGATAGTCCAATCCAGCGGAAATCGTGTGTGTTTCCTGTACCTGACCGTCGGTGCTCTGGAGCATGAAACTGAAACTGCCGTGGAGGACGCCCGGTTTGCCGCAGGAGAGAGTAGCCGCGTGACGGCCGGATGCGAGGCCGTCACCAGCCGACTCGACGCCCACCAACCGCACTTGCTTCTCGCGCACGAAGGGGTGGAACATACCCAGGGCGTTGCTGCCGCCGCCGACGCAGGCGACGATGACATCTGGAAACCGACCGGTTGACCGCAAGGCCTGCCGACGAGTCTCACGACCGATGACGGATTGGAAGTCGCGGACGATCATGGGGAAGGGATGCGGACCAACGGTTGATCCGATGATGTAATGGGTATGCTCGACGCTCGCCACCCAATCGCGCATCGCTTCGTTGGTGGCGTCCTTCAATGTACCGCTGCCTCCGGTAACAGGCACGACTTCGGCGCCGAGCAGGGTCATGCGGAGAACGTTGGGAGCCTGCCGTTTAATATCCTGGGCTCCCATGTAGACGGTACAGGAGAAGCCGAAGCGGGCTGCGACCGTTGCTACTGCGACGCCGTGCTGGCCGGCGCCGGTCTCCGCAATGACCCTCCGCTTTCCCATGCGGCGAGTCAGCAGGGCCTGGCCGATGCAGTTGTTGATTTTGTGCGCTCCCGTATGGTTGAGGTCTTCGCGTTTGAGGTATACGCGGGGCCCCATCCAACGGTCGGTCAGTCGTTCGGCGAAATACAGCGGCGTCCGCCGCCCTACAAAATCGCGCAGCAAGGCGTGCAATTCGCGGCGAAAGACCGGGTCTCGCCGCGCGGACCAGTACTCACGTTCCAGTTGCGTAAGCGCTGCCATCAGTGTCTCGGGGACAAACCGTCCCCCGAATTTCCCGAAATAGCCGCGCGCATTCGGCACTCCCATGAGCGTACCTCGTGTATGAAGTGTTGGATCTTTTTGTGATCTTTGCGGCCCGGCGCGTGTTCGACGCCACTAGACACGTCTACCGCATACGGCCGCACCTGTGATAGAGCCTCACCGACGTTTTCAGGTGTAAGCCCGCCCGCGAGAAATAAATCCTGCAGCCGCGCTATCCGGGAGGCAGCAGTCCAGTCGCAGACTCGTCCGGTCCCTCCGTGAAGGGACGGATGAGATCCGTCAAGCAACACATACCTCCAATTGGATAGTTGGATGCATTCGAGATCGGCCGGTCGGGAAACGGCACGGATGATCGGAATGTCTACGGTAGTGTCTCCGGAAACGGCGCCATGCAGCTGAAGCATATCGATGCCGCAGTCCTGCGAAATCAGGGCAGCGTGAGAGGCATCTTCGTTCGCAAACACGCCGACCGTAATCACCATGTGCGACAGCTCTCCGATGATCTCCTTCACGGCCGCCGGAGTGACTTGTCGGGGGCTCGGTGCGAATACGAACCCGATCATGTCGGCGCCGGCGTTGATAGCTGCAACGGCGTCGCCGGTGTTTGTGACACCGCATATCTTCACCCTGGTCATACGGCCGCCCTCAGAAGATTACCGATCATCGCAGCTGGGTCGGTCGCAGTCATAAGCGATTCACCTACGAGCGCGGCGTGCACTCCGGCGGTTCGCAGCCGCACAAGATCGTCGGCGTTCTTCACGCCGCTCTCGGAGACGATGGCTACGTTGTCGGGCAAGAAAGGAACGACCCGTTCCGTGACCGAGAGGTCCACCGTGAAGGTCCTGAGGTCACGATTGTTAATACCGATAACTCCTGCGCCGATTGCGCAGGCCGCGGCTGCTTCAGTCTCATCGTGCACCTCAACCAGCACTTCGAGTCCGATTGACAACGCCAGATGAAAGTACGACTCGAGTTCTTCCGGCCGGAGCGCCGCTACGATCAACAGGATTGCGTCGGCGCCGATGGCCCGGGACTCATAGACCTGATACTCCGAAAGGATGAAGTCTTTTCGCAGGATGGGGACAGAAACTCGGGAGCGGGCAAGCTTGAGATCATCAGCCGAACCATGAAAAAAGCGGCTGTCGGTAAGCACGGAAACCGCATGCGCGCCGGCCCGCTGGTACAATTCGGCGCGTTGCGCAACGTTGACCGATTGTGCTAACATACCCCGTGACGGAGAACGACGTTTGATTTCCGCGATCAGAGAGACACCCGGACCCCGAAGCAGGGCTTCCCGAAGACTTTTAACCGGGGGGAGACTGCCGACAATTTCGCGGAGGCCGACGATCCCCCGGCGCGAGAGTGCGGCAAGCTCGGCGCGTTTGTGTTTCACGATCTCATGCAGCACGATGCACCCGATTGGTGAAGGTTACGAATCTGTTCAGGGTTTCGCCGGCGGCTCCCGATTCAATTGTCTCTCGCGCGATGGCAATCCCCTCGGGGAGGCTGTCAGCGGCACCCGCGCAAAACAGTCCGAGGGCAGCGTTCAGCACGACAGTGTCAAGCGCCGGTCCCGGTTCGCCCGCAAGCACTCGCCGCGTGATCTCGGCGTTGTCAACCGCGTCGCCACCGCGCAGTGATTCGGCCGAGCAAGGCTGGAAGCCGAGTTGCCTCGGATCAATGTCAAACGTGCGCACCGTCCCGCATTCGAATGTCGAGACTCGATTTGTGCCGCAGGTGGCCAATTCATCGAGTCCATGTGAGTTATAAACGACGAACACCCTCTGCAAGCCCAGCGCTGATGCCGCTTGGGCCAGTAGTTCGGTGTACGCGGGATCGAAGACCCCGATGATTTGATGTGACGCTGCCGCCGGGTTGGTTAGCGGGCCCAGCAGGTTGAATACCGTGCGGAAGCCAAGCTCGCGACGAACCGGAGCGATAGCACGCATTGCCGGATGCAGGCTCGGCGCATAGAGAAATCCGATGCCGACCCGGTTGATACAGGCCGCTACCTGGTCGGGCGAGAGATCGAGCCGGGCGCCGAGCGCCTCGAGAACGTCCGCACTGCCCGAACGGCTTGAGATACTCCGATTGCCATGTTTGGCCACCCTGAGGCCCGCCGCGGCGAGAACGAACGCGACAGTCGTTGAAATGTTGAAGGTTCCCGTACCGTCACCGCCGGTCCCGCAGGTGTCTACTACGCGTGCGTGAGAATGCGGTATCGGTGTGACATGGCTGCGCATCACCCGGGCAGCGCCTACCAGTTCCTCCACAGACTCGCCCTTGATACGCAGGGCAGTGAGAAACGAAGCGGCCTGGACGGCGGTTACAGCGCCGTCGATAATACCCTCGATCGCTGCCTGCGTGTCTTCGCAGCTCAGGTCTTCACCCTCGAGCAGCCGCTTGATAGCCTCTGATATCATGAGTAGCTCCTCGTCAGGAAATTCTTCATCAAGAGCCGTCCGTGTTCGGTAAGAATCGACTCGGGATGGAATTGCACACCGAAGACCGGGCGGTCCTTGAGTTGCAGTCCCATGACTTCGCCATCAGACGTGTACGCGGTTACTTCGCAGTGCTCCGGGAGTGTCGACTCCTCGACAATCAGGGAGTGGTATCGGGTAGCGTCGAACGGGCTTGATAGACCCTGAAAAAGGCCTCGAGCATGGTGGTAGATCGGCGATACCTTGCCGTGCATGAGGCGGTCGGCGCGCCGCACCGTGCCGCCGTTGACTTGCGCGAGGCATTGGTGACCCAGGCAGACGCCGAGAATTGGGGTGGTCGCAGAGAAGTGCCGGATAGCATCCATTGAAATACCCGCACTGTCGGGATTGCCCGGGCCGGGTGAGACGATGAGGTAGCGGGGGGCGAGCGCTTCCAGGTCTTCGATAGACACACTGTCGTTGCGAACCACCGTCACTTCGGCGCCAAGTTCGCCTACATGCTGAACGAGGTTGTAGGTAAACGAATCGTAGTTATCAATCAGGACGACCATCAGAAACCCTCCTCTGCCGCCGCGATCGCACGTTGCAGGGCGGCCAGCTTGTGCCGTGTCTCGTCGAACTCGCGCTCGGGAACGGAGTCAGCGACTATGCCCGCCCCCGCCTGGAGATGATAAAGCGAGCCTTGCATGACTATCGTGCGTATCGCTATGCACCAGTCCATGTCTCCTGACAGAGAGAAGTATCCGACTGCCCCTGCGTAGGGTCCGCGCTGCTGCATCTCCAATTCCTCAATGAGTTGCATCGCCCTGATCTTCGGAGCGCCGGTGACAGTCCCGGCCGGGAATGCCGCGCGGAACAGGTCAAATTGGTCCAGCGAGTCGCGCAGCATACCTTTCACGGTTGAGGTCATGTGCATTACGTGGGAGAACCGCTCAATCTCCATGAACTCGCTGACCCGTACGGATCCGACCGTACAGCACCGGCCAAGATCGTTTCGACCGAGGTCAACCAGCATAACGTGTTCGGCGCGTTCTTTCTCGTCCGACAGGAGTTCCGCCGCCATGCGGTGGTCTTCTTCGGCGGATTCTCCGCGGGGCCGCGTTCCGGCAATCGGGCGGACAGTTGCTTCGCGTCCGGACAGCGTGACCAGCGCTTCCGGCGACGAGCCGATGAGCTTCGTGTCTCCAAAATCGAGATAAAACAGGTACGGAGACGGGTTGAGCATACGGAGAGCGCGGTAAATGGTAAACGAGTCGGCGTCGGTATGGCCGGTAAGCCGTCGGGACAGCACCAACTGATAAACCTCGCCCGCGCTTATGTACTCTTTTATGCGTTCCACGGCGGCACAAAATGCCGGTTTCGTGAATTCCGACTGCGGTTCGACCCCCGCGGCCACGCCGCGAATCGGAGAGTGGCTGAGCGGTTTGCGCAGGGCCGCTGCAAGACTTTCAAGGCGGGCCTGGGCTCTGTCGGATTCATCACATTCCGACAACGTTATAAGTCGAAGGCGATGCTGTACGTGATCGAATACGAGCAGCGTCTCGACCAAATACAGCATGGCACTCGGCAGCCCGAGATTATCAGGTCTGAGTTCGGGGATTCTTTCAATGGAACGGACCACATCATAGCCGATATAGCCTACCAGGCCGCCGAGCAGCGGAGGAAGGCTCTGATCGTCGCGCGGGGCATATGAACCGAGCAGAGATTTGAGACAGGCGAGTGGATCCTGTCGGACGACGTCGGCCGGGATGAGTGATACCCCCTGTGGCCGTTCAATAGCAGCGCCGGCGGTACTGATCGTGACTTTCGTGTCCGGCGCGATGCCGATAAACGAATACCTTCCGAGTTGAACGCCGCGTTCGACTGATTCGAGCAGGATTTTGGCCCCATGCCCCCTCAGCTTGAGAAACGCCGTGACGGGCGTCTCGAGATCAGCAGGCATATCCAGCGACCGGATGGACATTGGGCGCTTGCCGAGCGCCGAAGCGGCCGGATGTGGGTTTACCGTCATAATCGTCCTTTCAAAAAAAAGAGCCCGCTGTCAGGTGCCTGACAGCGGGCTCGTGTTGGTGTCTTTTGGTTTCGCGTTTAGCGCGTACTCAAGACGCACCCAGGGCCACGATCAGGCACACGGGTATCACGATACCACCACCAATAGCGGTTGATCTGTGAGTTGTATCGTGCCATGATCGTTCCGATGGATTACTTTCTCTTATGTGTCCTGCTTGATTGCTGATATAGTATACTGCAATAGTCCATTTTGTCAATACCCTAAGTTTAGCCCCAGAGTAGATTTTCGTCCCTGCGTGCAGCACAAAAGATCGACGACCGCCCTTCGGTAAAGGGCGGTCGTTCGACCGAGGTACCCTGTCATGCCGGTAGATCATACCGGTGACGAGGACGCGTTATTCGCAGGCCGGGTCGCAGGGGGCAGGTGATGGCCCGCCGAGGAAGAGGAAGTTCACAAGGTAAATCAAGTCGGAGAGATCGACGTTGCAGCCGACATCGCCGTTGGTGTTGGCGGATGCCACGCACGTTGGCGATGGTCCGCCGAGGAACAGAAAGTTCACCAGGTAAATGAGGTCCGACAAGTCAACCGCTCCGCCCGCGTCGTCATTGATGTTTCCGGTGTTTCCTGTGCAGCAGGCAGTGCCGGTCGCAGTTGCTATCTGTCCCCTGATCTCTCCGTCAGGAAACGTGGCCGACGTAACGGTTAGATTTAGTTCTCCCCTGAGGTAACCGCTGACATCTGAAGACGACAGATGAAGTACGTCCGCGATGCTCGACGACGCCCCGAGCGAGAAAAGGGCGGGACCGTCGATACACGGGAAGCCGAGTTCGACCGCCACATCGGTGGCGCCTCCGACATCGTGGGTCCCGACGACAGTGAGCTGCCGCCCCTCAGGTTTAAGTACCACCGAGACCGTTCCTGTGGCCGAGCTTCCAGTGCCCGCGCACAGGTTGGCCTGGGACTCATCGAGGCCCACGTTCAGTGAGGTCGGTGCCTGAAGGAGCTGCCCGCGAATCTCTCCCGACGGAAAGGCCGTGGAGTGGATATTAATGTAGAGGTCGCCCGCAAGCAGGTTGGCGATATCGGTCGGAGTCAGGGGCCAGGTTTCGTTGATGGGACTGATTGAACTGGAGAAGGCAAAGACGGGAGGTCCCTCGACTCCCGGCGCGCCCAGATGGACATGCCCGTCGATAGCCGAGGCAATGTCGTGCTCCACCAGAATCGACATCGATTCCTGATCCGCGCTCAAATCGCAGATCGCGTACCCCGTTGCGCTGCTGCCGGTCCCGGCTCCACCGTTGGCCTCCGACTCCGTGAGTCGGAATGCAAAGCGGGCAACTTCACGACGTACCTGCCCGCGGATTTCGCCGGTCAGAAACGTGTTGGAGTGGACATTGACGTAGAGTTCTTCGTTGAAGAGCTCCTTTATATGCGTAGTATCGAGCGTCCAGGTCCCGGTGATCGGGCTCGTGAAGCTAGTGAACCCAAACCGTACCGGCCCCTCGACCCCCGGGGCACCGATGTGAACGTGGGCATCAATCGGCGATGCAACGTCGTGCCCGATCACGAAAGACATCTCCGTGGCGTCCGCTGACAGCACCGCCTCGCCGAACCCCGTAGCGAAACTTCCCGTTCCGGAACCGCCGTCCGCCTGGCTCTCATCGAGGTTAAACAGGAAGCGGATGTCGTCCTGTATGATTTGCCCGCGAATCTCACCATCGCCGAATGTACTCGAGTGCACGTTGACGTACAGGTCCCCATCGAACAAGTCCTGAACGTCCGCGGGCGTCAAGCTCCAGGTGTCGCTTATTGGACTGGCCGGCGAAGAAAATCCAAATGCTACCGGCCCAGAGACACAAGGTGCGCCGCGATGGACGTGCGCCAGAGTAGGTGACGAAACGTCGTGAACAATATACAACGAAAGCTCGGTCGAGTCGGGGCTCAGAACCGCAAGTCCGTATCCGCGTGCCGTGCTGCCCGTTCCGGCACAGGCATCGGCCTGCGATTGGCCGAGAACAAACGCAAACCGAGTCGGCTCGGCGGGTACGGCCATGAAGATGGTATCGATCATGGTCGTTGGATGGACGCTGCACAGATACGGAAACGGTCCCGGACCGTCGCCGGCCGTGAACACGACGTCGAAGGACCCGGACAGAATCCCCGAGTCCCATTGTTTCGGGGAACTGGGCATCGATGTCGTCGTATGCACGCCGCTTACCAGTACCCACCGGACGGTGTCGCCCGGGTTCACTGTCGTTTTGGTGGGGTTGAAGAAAAAGTTGCCAACTTGAACGGTGTGAATGGTCGCCCGGACCGGTACGGATACACAGAGCAGCGCGGCTGCCGTCGCGAGAGCACGTAACCTTCGATTCATCGTCACTCCCTCCCATGGTTGTTGACTGGATGACAGGAGAATTTCAGAAGACAGAGAAACGGCAACCGTGTTTCGTGCAGAAAAAGTACATTATATGGATAGTTTGAATCCATAAATGCTCATGTATCCACGGATGGAATAGGGTGCGGGAAGCATATGTTGACATCGGCCGCAGGGGCGCAAGCCCTGCGCCAACGAAAAGTCCGGCGGCGCCGTACAAACGCAAAAAGCGAAATTGGCTGAGGTTCCCAATCCCGCTTTGCGTCCACCGCCGGAGCGCGTCGGTGGAATCCCCTTAGCGATTAACGGGGGAGGCTTTATGCGTGTAATCAATCAGGTCGCAGAAAGTTCCTTTTGCGGGTTCTGAACCGCACTTTGTGCTGCGATATCTACTGTTAGACGATCATTGCCGAATCTTTGATACAACAATCTGCGGTGCGCTCGAGGACCACAAAGTGACCCGGTGAGGTTCACCTGCTCTCTGGGCAGGCCGGGTCCGGACCTCCCAGAAACAGGTAGTTGATCAGGTAAACAGCGTCATTCAGATCAACCTCGGCGGTTCCGTCTACGTCCCCAATCGAAAGAGCGGTCGGTGATGGGCCGCCAAGGAACAAATAGTTGATGAAGGCCGTAAGGTCGGACAGGTCCGGCCCGTTCCCATCCTCGTTGAAGTCTCCACACATAGCGGGCGCGACCTCGAGAACCGCCGCCGGCGGGTTAATCAGGCCGCTGCCCAGCTCTCCAGCGTATTCGGGGTTGAGCGAGTCGAGCGAGACGGAGGTACCGACAATGGCATCACGGACTTCATTCCAGGTGGCGGCCGGGCGGGCAGCAAACAACAGCGCCGCCTGTCCCGAGACGAACGGGGCGGCGAAGCTCGTGCCGTTCCACCACGCGAACAACGAATCATCGTACGGAGCATAGACGTGCGCGCCCGGCGCGCAGACATCGACCTTGCCGCCATAGCTTGAAAACGCCGTTTTGAGATTGTTCGAATCGACAGCGGCCACTGACAACACATAAGAGTCACTGGCCGGGAACCGATCGACCTCTGTTGAGTCGTTGCCGGCCGCGGCGATGACCATTACCTCGTGGGCGCGGGCGTATTCGATGGCGTGGTCGACACTGCTATGAACTCCCGACATAACCATGCTCAGGTTGATGACCTTGCACTGTGCGTTAACGGCTGTCAAGATTGCCCGGGCGATCGTGAATCCGTCGCCTCGTCCGGCCGTATCGAGAACACGGTAAGATGCAATTCCCGCTTCCGGCGCCACGAGGCGGATAACGCCTGCGATGAACGTACCGTGGCCGCTGGCGCTCCCTCCGGGTTCGTCATGTGCTACCGGGTCCTCATCCACAAAATCAAAGCCGGTGACCGTTGCGCCCAGCAGCACGGGATGGTTGGCGTTCACGCCGACATCAACAACGGCGACCGTCACGCCTGCTCCCGAACTCAGGGAGTGGGCCGAGGCAAGATCAACCTGAGCGGCGGCAGTCTGACCATTGAAGGTCCCGGTTCTGTCAAAATCGATGAACGGTTGGCTCCCCTGAACGGGCTCCGGGGCCGCGAGGATGTAGTTTGGTTCACAGTAAACGACGTACGGTTCCGAGGCGATTACAGCCGCAAGACTTTCGGCATCCAGTTCGGGTGGGGCAAGGAGCAGGTAGCTGCTGATACCGGGCAGAAATGACTCCGACGTCGTACCGTACCCAACATTTATGGTGTCGATATATACGGAATTGGTGACTCTGCAAACCAGCTGGCCGGCCACATACTCCGTTTCTTCAGCTCCGACGTCCGACGACGAGATAATCAAGAGCACACATATACTGACGACAAATTGCAGCGTGCGGGCGGATAGCATCGATTCGGCTCCTTAGCAACCGGCTCCGAAGACGGAGAAGGCGGCCCAATGATAAACTGATGGGTATGCTTCCATAACAGCGTTGTTGGCAAAATGTGCCGACTCGGTAATTGGATGGCCGGTGAAATAGCGACTGTAGAAGGCCTCCATCCAGAGTGCAGTCGACCGGTCGGCTACCGGCCAGTGTCCGGCGACCACGTTGCGCGCTCCCATCTCCAGAAAGGAGCGCACCAGCCCGGTGGCTTCTTCCCCCGGCAGTGCCACGTGAGCGCCGGACTGACAGGCCGCGAGCGTTACCAAGCCCACCGCGGCGTTTCGGAGTCTCAAGTCGGCGGCGAATAACGGCCCGTCGGCCAGCCGAAGTGACGAGTAGAACGGATTTTCCCGATTCAGCACGGCGTGGCCGGAGTAGTGCCAGAGTTGGGCCCGTTCCGTCTCGGGCCAATCGGTCCGACGGCACGGGTCGTAGCGATAAACCTCCGTGCCGACAAGTCTCGACAGCCGGTCCAGCTCGTCCCGCGCCGCGGGAAGATCATCCGAGGGTCCCGCTAAAAGCAGGACGCGGGAGGATCGTGGGGAGACACCACGAGCCCGAACATGGTGGCGAAGGCTGGGAGAAAGAATGATCTCAAAACAGTCGCCAAGCGGGGCACTGTCCAATCTTACCGCTGCCCAGGGGATGTTCGACAACTCGCCTTCCGGCAACATCAAGAGACGGCGGTTGCCGTTAGGCAGCTGGAGTGGTCTGATCAGCCATTCGCCGAGCTCGTCGAGCATCCGATGTTCATCGCGGATGGGCGTGGAATCACCAAGCACGTCGGCGAGCGCCGCTGATTCAAGGACGAACCGCCATTGTGCCACCCATCGCTGCAAGCGAGTCCGCGCGCCGGGAAATCGAACGGAACGCACATTTGACGACTCGTGAATAAACGCGAGGATATCTCTTGAGCCGATATGCCACTGGACGATCGGCTGAAGTTGCGCGATTGCGCCGAACTGAACGGCGAGGTTGTTGAGGCTGCTGTCATCCGCGGAATCATCGCGCTCCACCTCCAGAAGATCCTGCCGGACTCGCCGTTGAAGTTCTTTCACCAGCGGCGAATTCTGAACTGAGGTCACGCTTCGTTCACCACTTCCCGGGATCTGTTGCGACAGTGCAGCCACCTGACCGGCAAGTTCGCTGAGGGACCGTGATACTCGTTCACGGGCTTCCGTCAGAGCGGACCCGTCCAGCGGCGGCGCCCAGATTCCGGCGGTCTTGAGACGTTCCGACCAGACAGCGGCTTCAAGCGGAGACGATGTCGCCTCGGCGTCGACCAGGCGCTTGTGCGGGCTGTCAATGTCCTTGCCGAACGATGTTCGCAGTTCGATTGGTGGAAGCTGTGCTCGTACAAGATCGAGCCGATCGGCGGCCCGGGTCCAGTGTTCTATGGCGCTGCCCGGCGAGTTTCTGGCTTTCAAATCACCCAGCGCCGTCTGCCAGGCCGCATAGAAGTGCGGAACCTGCTGGGCGGCTTTGTTTCGACTCAGCCGTCGCAAGGCGGATCGGGAACGCGGCGCATCCCGCAGGGACTGCAAATCGCAGACCGCCTGCCACAGGGGAAGTTGCGCGCGGGCAAACAGTCGCTGCGCCGTGCCGAGTTCCTGCCGGCGGACTTTCGGCGTTCGTGTCGCCTGTGCGCTCAACAGATGAACGGCACCGAGAAAACCGTGGTTGTTGTCCCTGCGAAACGCAGCGCGAGCCCGCCTCAGAGCGTGCCGGCTCTCGTCATTATTTCCCAGCACCAACGCCGCTCTCGCCCGATAGTAAGCAGCTTTGGCACGTTCATATCGAATGCCAAGGTCGGCGAACCGCTCTTCGGCGAGTTCAGCCATGTCGCGAGCGTCCTGGAACAGGTTGAGGTTCAGATAGACCTCCGCACGGTCGAGAATGCAGGAGGCGATGCGAAGTGGGACGCCGATTCGCTCGTAAGCGGTCTCGCACGTTTGCAGTTCCCGCAACGCGACATGAAACCGCCCCTGCAGCATGTGGAGCCAGGAGATACCCCACCGTGCGTCGACGGCATCAAGTTCATGATTGTGTCTGCGATAAATGCGCTCCGACTCTTCGTATAGCGACTCGGCATCGTGGAAAAGGAACAGTTGCACCAGCGTATTGGCGCGATTGAACAGACAGCGCGCAGCCGACAGCTCGTCGCTCTGATTCACGAAAAACTCGGCCGCCTCCTGGTACAGCCGACCCGCATCGCGATGACGATCCTGGCGGTGCAGCAGGTTTGCGTAGTTGACCTTGGTTTTTGCGACTTCTGCCTGCAAACCGAGGCTTCGAAACGTGCGCAGGGCCAGCCGGGCGCGCCGCCGCGACTCCTCAAACCGGCCCAGATACATGTACACGTCAATCAGTGTACGATCGATCCGCCCACGCGAGAGCGAATCGCGGACCGCCAGTGCTCGGGCGGCGAGATAGGCCCGTTCGGCCTCGGCATACCGCCCGCTCATCAGCGCCGCGCGGGCTCGTGCCCGGTGTGCAGACAGCAACAGCGAGCCGGGGCGACCTGAAGCTTTACGGACTATCGCCCGGGCGATTTCCAGGGCGGTTGGCAGCGAGCGTTGCACTTCCCCGAGGATGTAGCGATCAAGCGCCTCGGCGGCCGCTCGCTCCGTGGCCGAATCCGGAAGCGCTCCGGTGGTCACGAAATGCCGAAGGATCGGGTCTGCTATGACGAGGGCGGAGTCCACGAGAGTTGGGTTACCTCAACACGAAGAGATCCGGATTGCAGGACCAGTTGTTCGGGAGGCTGTGATGCTGCCCAAAGGAAGAACCCGTGGTCATCAGAGCTTACGATCTGCGTCCCCGCGACAAGCTTCCATGACTCGGGCCGTGCTTCAACGTCGGACACACGAGCAACAAACTGCCATCCCGAGGGGTCGCGTTCCGCACGGAGATCGAGACGGACTTCATCTGCCTCGAACCGCAACCGGCGTTCGTCTGCGGCCGCACCACGCACCTGTACGGCGGGAGTTGCCGTCCACGAATCGAAGGTCAGGCGGCCCGCCAGCCGACGAAGGGGAGATTGCTTTTCAGGCTGCTCGGCGATTGCGATCGCCCGTCGAGTCCACTCGGACGGCGGAAGGGGCAGCCTGAGCTCACCCGCCAGACGGAACTGCGTCAGCAATTCGTACAGCAGACGACAATCCTCGCACCCGCTAAAGTGGTCGGCGAGGCCGAGACTGCCGGACTTAACTGCTTCGATGATCTGTTTTCGACTCGGGTGTTTGTCGATGCTCATCCACTGGTTCCCAGGTTTCTGCTCATCTTTGACTTACAGTGTCCGATCGACGCCGTTTCGTGCATCGAGGTAGCCCAATTTTTCCAGAATCCTGCGGAGACGGTCGAGGCAGCGACGGCGGGCAGGACCGAGCGCATTGGTCGATAATCCAACCTGCCCGGCGATATCCTCGTAAGAAAGTCTTTCATCCGCGAAGAACATGAGATCCATAAGCCGGCGGCACCTCAAGTCAAGCTGCTCCAGCGCCGCCTCCAAATGGGCCTGCCGCTCGGTCCGTATCAGGGCGTCGTCGGCCAGATCCGCAGAATCGACCGGGTCGGAAACGGAGTCCATTGGCATGTCGCGGTCGGAACGGCGCTTTAAGCGAAGTGCCTCCCGCTTGGCCGTGGTGATCAGCCATGCGGAAAGGCGGGAGGGATCCTGAATGGAGTTCCGATTGCGGTGTAACAAGACCCAGGTCTGCTGGAAGCAGTCTGAAACGTCCGCCAGGGATAATCCCGCTCGATTTGCCACCGTGTAGACCAGTGTCTGGTACCGTCGCACCAGGATGTTCCACGCCGCCGTATTCCCGTCAAGGATTTGCTGCCAGAGTTCGGAGTCGGACAACGGCTCACGGTTGTCGGAGTCACCTTTGGCGTGGCAAATATCGGTCATCAAGTATTCCGTTTCGCGTGCTAGGGATTGGCAGCGCCTCGTCCGACGCAGGTCTGGCCAGGGGCTACGACATTATACAAGATGATCCTTTATTGGACAAGACCGGGCTCGTTTGTCCAATATCGCTTGCGAAAGTTCGCAAATTCTGTTGTAGAAGCCTCTCAAATGTACGTATCTTCATGCAGACAAGGTGGGGGCACCAGATCGCAGACGGGGGTTTGCTCTTTGGCAGCATGAACGCCCGTTTTTCTTTTGTGGCAGGTTCTTACGTGTCAAATATTGTTATTGACAAAATATGACACGACCCCATTTCTTGGATCCGTATGAGCCATTAAGACTTCGACCGGCCGGGTGGGTTACTTCGCTGGGTTTCTGCCCCCCTCCCAGCTTCCTGCCCGCCGGTCTTATTATTTCTGCCGTGAAAACACACCCGACTTGACCGGTTTTGACAGATTCTCTACACTGCGGTAATCGAATTATGAACGGCTGTCGGTGGGGGTGTTGTGTTCGATTCATCCAATTCGACAGGCTATTCCGTTGAGATAGAATCTCACTTTGCGGACCATCCGTCCAGCAAAGAGTCGGCGTGTGGGCTCTCGCGCCCGCGCGAGTCCCGACGAGATCACCGGCGGCACCTCTGCCGGCCTTGTGTCTGCATTCAGTATCTACATTGCGGTAATCTGAGGCCCTTCACGAAGGGTGACGTCCACAACACGCGCGATCGCAATCGATACAAACGGCCGGCTTTTCAACGCATGATTCCGCTCGTCGCAAGCTCATATACAATGACACGCGGTAGTGCTCGAAGCTGCCGGAGTTCCGAATTCTTTCGACACGTGTGGCTAACGCTCGATGAAAGGAGATGACCTGATGTTGCTGGAAGGGAGAAACGTTGTAGTAACTGGATCGAGCCGGGGGATAGGCGCAGCGACCGCCCGGCTTGCAGCCCGTCACGGCGCGCGGGTGGTGGTGAACTACCGAACCAATCGCGAGGCTGCCGAGAGGGTCGTGTCACAAATCATTGCCGATGGTGGTACCGCAGTGACAGTGCAGGCCGACGTCACGATTCCAGATGAAGTCGGACTCCTGGCGCGGACTGCTGCACAAAAACTGGGGCCGATCGACTCGCTGGTTATCAATGCCGCGATCCAGTTTCGCATCGCGCCGTTTCTGGACTATCCGTGGGAGGATTTTGCATCGAAACTGAACGGCGAGTTGTCGGCGGCCTTTCACTGTTTCAAGGAATTCGTCCCCTCGATGCTGGAGCTGGGGAGGGGATCAATCGTGGCCGTGTCCAGCGGTCTGTCCAAACATCCCGGGGAAGGGTTCTGCGCGCACAGCGCTGCGAAAGCCGGACTGAACGCCTTGGTCCGCGCGGTGGCCTCGGAATTGGCTCCGCGCGGCATTCGCGTGAATACCGTATCGCCCGGGCTGACGGACACCGATGCCACCGCGTTCATGCCGGCCGAACGCAAGAACATGATGGCTGCCATTACGCCCCTTCGGCGTATCGCACGACCGGACGATATCGCAGGAATGGTGATCGTGCTGCTGTCTGATTTGGCCGTGTTTAACACCGGTGCATACGTCCCGGTCGACGGCGGTATGACCATGCTCTGACCGATCGGGCGTCGCAATTTTATTGCAGGCGGACGCAAGTCAATTGCGTGACTAACCGAGCGGCGTAATGGAGGCGCCGGTGTCGAAAAAGGAACCATGCCACCGGGTGGTTCTGTTTCTAACATCACCGGTCTGCCGGTGAAAACCGGGCTTCCAACTGGGGAGGTCTGGGCGGGGCTATCGAAAAAGCCGCCGATTCCGATAGAGAACAGTGAGGTTATCCCATGCGATTCAACAACGTACTCGAAGCTATCGGCCGGACGCCGCTGATTCGTCTCAATCGACTCACCGGGCCGGAAGACGCCACTGTATATGCCAAGATGGAGGCGTTCAACCCCGGCGGCTCGGTTAAAGACCGGATAGGCGCCGCGATGATTACAGCGGCCGAGCGGTCCGGCGCGCTCAGGCCGGGGATGACAATTGTCGAACCGACCTCAGGCAATACCGGCATTGCGCTGGCGATGGCAGCTGCCGCGAGAGGATATCGCTGCGTCTTAATCATGCCCGAATCGATGAGCGTCGAGCGGCGAGCGCTCATGAAAATATTCGGCGCCGAACTGATTCTGACTCCCGCCGCGGAGGGTATGAAGGGGGCCATCGCCAAAGCGAACGAACTGTCGGCGAAGGACGACTGGTTTCAACCCTTCCAGTTTTCGAATCCGGCGAATCCCATGATCCACGCTCACACGACCGGACCTGAAATCGTCGCTGATCTTGGGGATATACATCTTGACGCATACGTGGCAGGTGTCGGCACCGGTGGAACGATCAGCGGCGGGGGGCGGATACTGAAAGATCGCTATGGCTGTCTTGTGGTGGCGGTGGAACCGGATGCGTCGCCGGTGTTATCCGGCGGTCAGCCCGGACCGCACCCGTTGCAGGGTATAGGAGCGGGGTTCGTTCCTGACAATTACGACCGCTCGATCGTTGACCGGATTATCCGGGTGCCGAACGAGGACGCCCTTCGGACCGCGAGAAAGCTGGCTTCTATGGAAGGCCTGCTGTCCGGGATCTCCTCCGGCGCGATCGTGTGGGCGGCGCTTCAGGTCGCCAGAGAGATGGGAAAGGGAAAGACGATCGTGACCTTTGTTTGTGATACCGGGGAGCGGTACGTATCTACGCCGCTCTTCACCGAATAGCCGCAACTTTCGCCGGGAGAGTGACAATACATCGTATGTGGGCGGTCCTGCAAGACATCAAGGCGACATACCGGAACGACCCGGCGTGCCGTAATATCGAATTCCTGCTGTATCCGGGATTCCACGCCGTCACGTTCCATCGTTTTATACATCTGTTATGGAAGCTCAAGATACCCTTTATTCCACGCCTCTTGTCGGAGATCAACCGCTTCCTGACCGGCCTGGAGATCCACCCCGGTGCGCAGATCGGGCCGGGTCTGTTCGTCGACCACGGCATGGGGGTTGTGATCGGTGAGACAACGGTGATCGGCCGCGATTGTGTCCTGTTTCACAACGTAACTCTCGGTGGTACGGGCAAGCACGTCGGTAAGCGTCACCCAACCATAGGTGACAACGTCTTCATCGGTACAGGAGCGATACTCCTGGGTCCCATCACCGTCGGCTCCAACGCCAAAATCGGAGCCAACAGCTTCATCGTCATGTGCGATGTCCCCCCGGATTGTACGGTCGCCGGTACGCCGGCACGGATAATCAAGCGCGACGGTTTTCGCACCGATGAGGAGTTGCCGCGCACGCGGTACCGCGAGCTTGCCGAGCCAAGCGACAACTGACCACCAGCCGCCTCCTGGACCCCCACCCTCGATACGCTCTAATGAAGCCGACATTGCCCGTCTGCAAAGAATTTGGAACAGAGTGCCCGCCTGACCGTTTAAGATAGCATTGACCGGGCTTATCCAACTTGCAGTTTAGAGAGCCAATTACTCTATGATTTTCCAGTCCCTGTCCGGATTGTTCGCCCCGTCTCTGCGCCTGTCCAACGGCGTCATAGCCGCTTCGCTTGTCGTACTGCTGATTGCAGCCGGTGCGGTGAATCTTCGCGGAGAGCCGATCCGCGTGGGGCACGTCAGGGCAGAGCTAATCAGTGAGACGGAGTCGATCCAACCGGGGCGCCCATTCTGGACTGGTCTGCGCCTGGTGATGGACGAGCACTGGCATGTTTATTGGCGCAATCCCGGTGACGCGGGTCTGCCTCCGACCATTTCCTGGAACCTGCCGGACGGGTTTGTCTCCGGTCCGATACAGTGGCCCTATCCGGAACGATTTGAAACCGGACCCCTCACAAGTTATGGCTACCACGGGGAGATCCTTCTGCCCGTGTTGATCACGCCGCCCGCTGATCTTCAGGCGGGACGTGAAGTGACGCTGCGAGCCACGGTCGACTGGCTGGTATGTCGTGAGGCCTGTATTCCCGGGGGGGCCGAGCTCAGTTTGACGATCCCGGTTGATCGTCAGACCCCACACGTGAATGCTTCGGTTGCCGAGTCGTTCAATCACACACGCGCATTGCTTCCCGTGGACTTGCCGGATTGGGGGATAAGCGGCACCGTCGATGACTCGCTCATCACGATCAGTCTGAGGCCACCTCAGTGGTACAACGATTCGCTGGCAGACGTCTATTTTTATCCGTTCGAAAAAGGGATTATCTACAACGCCGGACAGCAGGTGCTGCGCCGTACGAGCACAAACTACGAGCTGTCAGTTCCGCGTTTCCGCAATTCAACATCGGCGCCGGAACGTATTACCGGTATCTTGTTTACCGAGAGCGGATGGCGCGGCAGCGGTTCGGAGAAGGCGATCATTGTCGATTCTCCCGTCGGTAGTCCGCCTGCCACGGCGGCGGCGAAGTCGGAATCAGGCGGTGTCTGGAGGGCTCTGGTGTTCGCGTTTCTGGGGGGAATTATCCTGAACCTGATGCCGTGCGTTCTACCCGTGCTCTCGCTGAAGGTACTGGGGTTTGTCAATAAGGCCGGGAACAGCACGAGATCTGCATTCGGCCACGGACTGGTTTTCAGCGCGGGCGTACTCGTATCGTTCTGGATTCTGGCCGGGGCGCTTCTGATCCTCAGAGCGGGTGGCGAAAACCTTGGTTGGGGATTTCAGCTGCAGTCCCCGGTGTTTCTGGTTGTTCTCTCGTCATTCATCTTTTTGTTCGCATTGTCTCTTCTGGGAGTATTCGAGATCGGAACGTCGTTGACATCGGTCGCGACCGTCGGCAAATCCGGCGGATGGACCGGCTCATTTCTCAACGGCGTTACCGCCACCGTGGTAGCGACGCCCTGTACGGCGCCGTTTATGGGATCGGCGCTCGGCTTTTCTCTCTCACAGCCGGGTTGGGTCGCAATGCTCGTGTTTACGGCCCTCGCGGTCGGCATGGCCTCGCCGTACCTGATTCTATCCGCGTCACCTCGCTTGCTCAAATTCCTTCCGCGCCCGGGTCGTTGGATGGAAACCTTTAAACAGGTCATGGGATTCGTATTGTTGGCCACGGTCATATGGCTGGTATGGGTGCTCGGTCTACAAGCAGGAGCAAATGCGACCGCCGTGCTCATGCTCGCGTTGCTCTTGATAGGCGTGGGCGGATGGGTATTCGGGCGGTGGGGAACGATCGCCGTCCCGATGCCGCGTCGGGGAGTTGCGTATCTTTCGAGTGCGCTGCTGCTGGTCGGGGGCTTGGCTGTCGGCTTGACGGGTGTATCGCGATTCGCGGTGACACCGTCCCGGTCGCAGCTGGTCGAAATGGGCGAAGACTTCGTGTGGGAGCCGTACACGCCCGAGCGTTACCGTCAAGCGGTCGAGTCGGGCACCCCCGTATTTATCGATTTCACCGCTGCGTGGTGTCTGAGCTGCCAGGTAAACGAGAAAGTGGCCCTGGACGTCGAAGAAGTTCAGCGGACGTTCGCGGAGAAGGGCGTGGTGACACTGAAAGCCGACTGGACGTCGCGCGATGACAGCATCACGCAGGCGCTGGCCCGCTACGGGCGCAACAGCGTACCCCTGTATGTTCTGTACGAGGGAAACGGAAAGACCGAGCCTCGGATACTGCCGGAGATTATTACCCCCGGCATCGTTCTGGAGGCCTTGGCTGCGATAAAGATCAAAGGGTGACGCCGTCGATGATTGACTGCGAACCCGTGCGACAACCATATCAGACGGAGATGTGCGATTCATGAGAAAGACAACATGCTTGCTGTTCGGCGCCGTGGCGCTGAGTGCGTTGGTAGGGTGTTCGGCGGAGGCCGGTAAGAACGACGCGACAGAGAAGACGGCGGCGCCACAGGAGACGAGCGCGACCCCTGCGGTTGCGACAATCGACCAACCCGCACCGGCGTTTACGCTCACCGACACCGAAGGTACGGTGCACTCGCTGTCCGATTTCAAGGGGAAATACGTCGTCCTCGAGTGGATCAACTTCGACTGTCCCTTCGTGGTGAAACACTACTCGTCAGGCAACATGCAGTCTCTGCAGAAGAAGTACATGGAATCAGGCGTCGTATGGTTGACAATCTGTTCGTCGGCGCCGGGCAAGCAGGGATATTTCGAGGGGGAAGAGCTGGCCAGCCGGATGGAGGCAGAGGAGTGGATGGGTACGGCGTATCTGGCTGATCCCACCGGTGCAGTCGGCAAGGCGTACGGCGCCACGAACACGCCGCACATGTACGTAATCAGTCCGGAAGGAATGTTGATCTATGCCGGGGCAATCGACGACACGCCGTCGACCAAAACCGCCGACATCCCGACCTCTGCCAATTACGTTGTTGCAGCGCTCGACGCAGTTGTGGCCGGTCAGCCGGTGGCGACCAAGGCGACAGCCGCGTACGGCTGCGCGGTGAAGTACTAGTTCGCACACCGCGTGAAGATTGTGAGCCCGGCGAGTTACTCTCGCCGGGTTTTTTTTGCCTTTGGATGTAGAGGAGAATAGAGTCGTCACATTATTGACACCATGCGCTCAAGGACCTACCTTGTCGGTGACAGGGGATGTCGTTAGCCACCTTTCCGGGAGGGTGTGATGGCGCCGTTTATTCGATTGACAGTTGTGGTTCTGCTCGCCGGTACGGTCGGTTTCGCGCAGCCGGATAGCGGCGCCCGCCGCACAGCTACGTTTACGATTCTCACATCAGCAACCCGAGAGCATGAGCCCGAGCCGCAAGTGTACATGGTGGAGGCGGATGAGGGCGCGCGGCTGGTATGGTGGGAGATCATGGATACACTGCAGATCAAGAGCTATCGTCCCAGGTTGATCTTCAACGGGTATCTATCCGACGGATCGGTGGAGATTGAGATGAAAGTGTGGACGGAGCTGCAGATCATAGGTATTGATGGGGGAGACGTCCTTGATCAGAGTTGCGTCAATCCGCGAGTGGACACACTGGCTCCATTGGATACCGCACTTTTTCTATGTGCGGGAAACGTCTGGATTAAGGTCGTTCCTCAGTTGACACAGGAATACCGAGCCGACTGGCAGTGGTCGGACGGATGCTATTGGGTGAGAGTGACTGATACCCTTCCCCCGATCGACAGCATCATTACCAGAGCGCAATATGCGCCGGAAGGTTGGCTGCGCTCGCGGCAGAGCTTTCGCGTGATGCCGTTCGGTCGCCCGCAGCGAGAGGGAGTACACACGGAGTGGTCCGGTCCCGGCAGGCTGGAGTCGGAGGTCACCTATCATCACGATCAACCCGACGGGCGTATGGCCACCTATTGGCCCAACGGACAAATCAAGATCGAACAGTATGTGCGAGGTCAGGTTCGCGACGGCACTTATCGCTACTGGCACTACGACGGGTCGTTTGGAGGCGAGTCGATTTTCGACGATGGTACGGGAGTCCTTAAGCAGCACTACGCCGACGGCACACCGATGATCGAGCGGCCGTTCGTCGACGGTAACGAACACGGTCGGTTTCGAGAGTGGTATCCCAACGGTGTGCAGTCTATGGAGGGAGAACACGAGCACGGTACGTCGGTGGGTGTATATCGCAATTGGTTCCCCAACGGTCAGACCTATAACTTGGAGGTTTACGAGGGCGGCAAAACGGTTGCGGAGACGTTGTGGTACGACGACGGTCAGCTTCAATTCGCGTTCAGTAGCGTTCGCTTTCCCAACACCACCTGTGAGTGGTTTGAGAACGGTCAGATGAGGCTGTTGGAAGTCCGGGATTCATCGGGACACCGCACAAGCCGTTCCGAGTGGTACAGAAACGGCGATCCGAAGCTTGAGGCGACCTACGACGGAGGCATGTCTCCGGCAACGATGCGCGAATGGTACGAGGACGGTACCCTCAAAGAGATCAGGTCGATCGACGTCGATAGTCTTGCGCGATACCATGCGACCTACCACCCGGACGGCCGGATTCAGCGTGAGGAGATCGACAGCCTGCAAAGCCGCGTCATAGTTGTTCGGGGCTGGTTTTCCAACGGCAATCCCGACTTCTCATTTACGCACAATCTCCGCATCGGCGAAAACCGGGGTATCACCTATTATGAACGGGATGGCTCGATCCGCTGCGAAGGCGAGTGGCCGACCGACGACACCGGCGGGGCGGTGTACTATCTGCCGGACAATGCAGGAAGACTGGTCGGTCCTATCTCGAACTGGGAATGGTGGGAGGGGCATTGGGTTCGTCTGGACAGTACCGAACACGTTATCGGCCAAGCGTGGTATCGCGATGGGGAACTCACACGCGCCACAGATTCATCTCTGTTCACGCCGTATCTAAAGCCTCCTGTACGAGTGATTCCTCAGTAGTCGTTTGCGGCGACTGTATCACTTTCTCTATTTCCGGAGAACCTCGTTCGATTCTCGGCGTTACTACTCTTATAGCCGTGTATCTCGCTGCCGGGCACGGGCAGCGTGATTTCATCGCTTGATGGACAGCCGGCTCCCACCGGCTTGACATCGCCTCCGCAACATGTATATTAATGGTCTATGTTTCGGCAACAAATCCCGACTCTCAGGTTGGCCCGGTGACCGGATTGACGGGAGTGGAGAAGATCCCGTGAAAACTATCGAGAACCCGGCCGCCCTCAGTCGAAGCCAGTTGACCAGCCGCTATAATGCGGTTCGCCAGTTTACCGAGCAGTTGTGCCGACCGCTGGCAACTGAAGACTACGTCGTCCAGCCGATCGAAGATGTTTCGCCGCCCAAATGGCACCTCGCTCATACTACCTGGTTTTTCGAGCAGGTTGTACTCGAACGGTTTGTACCCGCCTACCGTCGGTATCACGATACATTTTACTTCATTTTCAATTCGTATTACCAGGCGTTTGGTGATCGCGCCAGTCGCGACCTGCGAGGGACCCTGTCGCGCCCGACAGTAGAGCAGGTATACGCCTACCGGGCCGCGATCGACCGACGGGTCCGGGACCTCATTGAGTCGATTCCAGAGGACAAGCTAAGCGATGTGGCTGCACTCATCGAACTCGGATTACACCACGAACAGCAGCATCAGGAACTGCTTGTGACTGACATCAAATACATTTTTGCGAGCAACCCACTGTTGCCGCTGTACACCGAGCGCCGACTTCCCACCGTCGGCTCCGCGCCGCCGGCCGAATACGTGGATTTTACCGGTGGCACCCGGGAAATAGGCTGCGACGGCGCTGACTTTGCCTACGATTGCGAGGGACCTCGCCATACGGTTTATGTCGCCCCGTTCTCATTAATGAATCGTCTGGTAACATGCGGCGAATATTTGGACTTCATGGAAGATGGGGGATATACCAATCCCGATCTCTGGCTGTCCAACGGCTGGGACGTCATCACGTCTCGGGGATGGAGAGCGCCGCTGTTCTGGGTGGAAGCAAACGGCGGTTGGCAGATCATAACGATGTCCGGTATTCGCGAGGTGTCGCCCGCCGAGCCGGTGTGCCACGTGTGCCATTATGAAGCGGAAGCCTACGCCCGGTGGGCGGGGAAGCGACTTCCCACTGAAGCGGAGTGGGAGGTCGCGGCGCAATCTATCGACGACAAGGCCTACATCGGGAATTTCGTCGAGGAGAAGTACTTCCACCCGGCCCCGGCCGGAACGTTCGCGGAGAATCACGCGCTTCGTCAAATGTTTGGTGATGTGTGGGAGTGGACGTCGTCGGCGTTTCTTCCGTATCCCGGCTATCGTCGGGAACCGGGAGCGCTCGGCGAATACAACGGCAAGTTCATGAACGATCAAACGGTGCTTCGGGGCGGTTCCTGTGCCACGTCGCGCAGCCACCTCCGACCGACCTACCGCAACTTCTTTCAATCGGACCGACGCTGGCAGTTTACGGGCTTCCGGCTGGCAGCCGACGCATAAATCCGAAACGCTATGGCAGCCGAATACAAGGTAATCAATGCGACCGACTACTCGGACTCCTTCGGAGAGCGTGATGCGTTCGCACTCGATGTTCTGGTCGGGCTCTCGGAGACGCGAAAGTTTATCCCGTCGAAATACCTGTACGATGCTCGCGGAAGCGAGCTGTTCCGATCGATCACGCAGCTTCCCGAATACTATCCGACCAATTGCGAGATCGAGGTGCTGGAAAAACGTGTCGGTGAACTGGCAAAATTCGTCTCCCGACAGCCGTTCAACCTCGTTGAGCTGGGCGCAGGATTCGGCCGCAAGACTCGGATATTGTTGCGGGCGTTCTCCGAAATGCGGCTGGACTATCGTTACGTCCCGATAGACATCTCCGAGTCGGCGATGGCGGGCCTCATTGCCGAGCTACGCGATAATCTGCCGCAGGTCGAAGCGCACGGTCTGGTGACGGACTACTTCAACGGACTGAAGTGGCTGAACAACCGAGGGGATCGGCACAATTTCGTGCTGTTTCTCGGCTCGTCGATCGGCAACTTCTCGCATAACGAATCCCGCGTCTTCCTTCGCAATTTGTGGAACTGTCTCAATCACCGCGATCACGTTCTGATCGGTTTCGATTTGAAGAAGGATATCGAAATGCTGCTGCACGCGTACAATGACTCACAGGGCGTGACCGCTGAGTTCAACCTCAACTTGCTCAGGCGCATCAATCGCGAACTCGGGGGGCATTTCGACGTCTCGCGGTTCCGGCACTTCGGAACGTACGACGTGTTTTCCGGCGGGATGGAAAGCTTCCTCGTGTCCTTGGAACGCCAAACCGTTTATATCGACATGATAGGGCGATCCTTTTCGTTTCTGCCGTGGGAACCGATTCACACCGAATACTCATATAAGTACCTCGTTCCGGAAATCGAACGTCTCGCCGGCGAGACCGGCTTCTCCGTGTCCGGCCACTATTTCGACTCCCGACGGTACTTCGCCGACTCGATGTGGCAGGTGGAGAAGCCGGCGGCCCTGCATATCACCGAATAATCTGTTTGCCTAAATCGACAATCCAGTGTACATAGGATCAGCACTTTCGGTTTCCGCGACGTGAACCGGCGCGCCTTTCGTTGATAATGCCGGTTGCCGATCGCGCGGATTGATGTTGAGAGGACTTCTGGATGATCCGCCTGGCGTTTCACGGCGCCGCAGGTATGGTGACCGGTTCCAAGTACCTGCTGTCGGTCAATGATGAGCATATTCTAGTCGATTGCGGCATGTTTCAGGGTCGTCGGGAGCTGCGTCAGAAAAACTGGCAGCCGCCGGCATTCGAGCCAACCTCGGTAAGCGCAGTCATTCTCACCCACGGACATATCGATCACATCGGATATCTGCCACGTCTCGTCCGGTTCGGTTACAATGGACCGGTGTACGCCACACACCCGACGGTCGACATAGCCAAGCTGTCCCTGCTCGACGCCGCGAACATCCAGATGGAAGACGCGGAATACCGCAACAAGAAGAAACTGACTCGCTACGAGAAGGCGCTGCCGCTATTCGATACCGATGACGTCGCCCTGATCGAGGGTCTGTATCGGGGCGTCCCGTTCGACTCCTGGACCAGCGTGTCCGACAACATTCGGTTTCGATACCACGCGGCGGGCCATATTCTCGGTGCAGGCAGCGCGGAACTGGAGTTGCATGACGGCGACCGTACGGTGTCGGTTCTCTTCTCCGGCGATCTCGGCCGGTACGGCAATCCGCTGACGCGAAACCCGGCCGAGCCCCCGACCACAGACTACCTTGTGTGCGAATCAACGTATGGCGGAAGGATTCATCCTCCCGAGGACGCGCACCAGGACTTCATGGAACTGGTACGCGATGCTGTCAAGCGGAAGAGCATCCTGTTGATTCCGGCGTTCGCAATCGGCCGGACACAACAGGTAACCTTCCTGATCGACCGGCTGATCGAACACGGCCTGGTGCCCGATGTCGACATTCACATCGACTCGCCGATGGCCATATCGGCTACCGACATTTACTGCAAGTACCCGTCCATGCACTCCATCGATCTCCACAAGCTTGGCGGCGCGGGTTGCGTCTTGCATGGCAAGCGCGTCCACCTGCACCGCAAGCGGAAGTCGTCCAAACAGCTGAACAAACTGAAGGGTCCCGCCATCATCCTGTCGTCGTCCGGCATGCTGACTGGAGGGCGAATCCTGCACCACCTGATCAACCGTCTGCCCGATCCAAGAACCACCGTCGCGCTGGTCGGATACATGGCCGAGGGGACGCTGGGGAGGCAGTTGATGGACGGTGCCACGAAAGTGTATATCCACAAACAACCGATTGAGGTCAAGGCGCGAGTGGTGACCTTGTCGGGGTTGTCGGGTCATGCCGACTACTATGAGATTCTCCACTGGGCTGAGCCGATCGCTTCGGCGCCGAAACGTGTGTTTATAACCCACGGGGAGCCGGATCAGGCCGAGGCGATGGCCGGACATTTCCGCGTCAAGCGCAGCTGGAATTGCCACCGTCCGGGGCTCGGCGAGACGGTGGAACTCTGAGCGAGAGTCCCCGGTCGACCGCGTCGGGCCGCTCCGCCCCGCCAATAGTGGGCTTACTGGGCCGATTTTTTCCATATTAATGTTGACTTTCCGTCCGCATCGGCTATCTTGTCGAGAACCCTCACCGAAGCCCGACCGATACGAATACGAACGTTGCTTATATCATCAAATCTTGTGGAGACTCAGATATGACAAGCGGCTCAACAGCCCGGGCGCTATTGGCTGCGGGCGTGACTCTTGGTGCGCTGCTCTGTGCACCGTCGGCAAGCGCCGTCCCGCCGGGGCACGATGTCGGCTTTGGCAATCAGAACGCCCCTGATGCGCCGGGCTCCGGTTCCCGGAACGCCTCGACCGCTGCGGCTGACTACACCGCCGCCGGCGACACCGTCTTCTCACTCTGTCCGATTGGGATTATCCAGTTCTCTCCGGCCGCCGGAGGAACCGACTGCTGGGGCTGGGAGGCCCCCGACGGTACCGAATACGCCATCATGGGGACGTACAACGGTATCACGTTTGTGAATGCCAATACAATGCAGGTTGCCGACGAAGTGCCCGGACCGACCGTGGGCTGTGGGAGTACGCGCTGGCGCGATATCAAAACCTATCAACACTACTGCTACGCCGTCTCCGAATGCTCCGGGGCTAATCAGGGCATCATGATCATGGATATGTCCTTTTTGCCGGATTCCGTGCGGCTGGTCGGCGCGTACTCCACCGCAAGCGATTTCACGTCGCATAATCTTGTCGTCGACACCGCCGAAGGGTACCTGTACGCCGTCAAGCGATTCTACACCGGAGTTCGCATCATAAGCCTGGCCAATCCAATCGCACCGGTCGAGTTGGGCTTCATCGCCACACCCGACTGCCATGATATGTACGCCCGCAACGACACGGTGTGGATTGCCGAAGGCTCGAACGGGACCTGGTCGGCATGGGATCTGGCCAACAAAGCGGCCCCGCAGCTGATCCAGCGTGTATCGGTGCCCGCCGCCGGGTACGTGCACAATATCTGGCCGTCCGGCGACGGACGTCACGTGGTTACGACCGAAGAGACAGGCTTCAAGACCATCAAATACTGGAATGTCGAAGACTATAGTGACGTCCAGCTTGTCGGACAGTACCTGGCGCCATCCAACCTGGCGCATAACGCGCACATGATCGGCGACACCGCATACATTTCCCACTATGAGAGTGGAGTGGCTATCGTCGATTTCTCCGTGCCGGGTTCGCCGGTGGAACTCGACTTGTACGACACGTATCAGTCCGGTGAAAGCTCGTCTTTCAACGGATGTTGGGGGACGTATCCGTTTACGACATCAGGCAAGGTGTACGGCTCGAATCTCGACAACCGCTTGTTCATCATGGAAGCACGCCCGGTCATCACGACCGACACCATTTTCGGAGACACGGTCCTGACAGCGCCCGGCAGCGACGTTCGTGTGGACGTGTCCATCAACAATCATTCGCCCCTGACCGGGATCAACGTGCCCTTCGCATGGGGCGGACCCTTCAATTTGACATTTGACTCCGTTTCGACGGCCGGGCTGCGAACCGACTACTTCTTCCAGAAAACATACACCGTGTTTGACCCGGTTAATCATCGGGCTGCCTACGCGGTTGTCACGGGTTCCGGTCAGCTTCCGCTTCCGCCGGGCAGCGGACCGGTCATGAGCCTGTATTTCAGCGTGCCGCCCGGCGCTTCCGGCGACTCAAACCTGGTGGATTTCAGTGCCTTCTCGTCCACCATTCCTGAGATCATGGCCGCATGCCTTCAATTCGAATTGGAGACGTCGCCTGCCGTCATCGAGCTTGGAGCGCCGCCGTGCTGCGCGGGGACGGCCGGCAATGTGAACCAGGATGCCGGCGGGGCGGTCGATCTCTCGGACCTCATTTATTTGGTGAACTATCTGTTTCTCGGAGGTCCGGACCCTGCATGCGAACAGGCGGCCAATGTGAATGGTGACGCCGGCGGCGCAATCGACCTCTCCGATCTGATCGCCCTGGTTAATTTCTTGTTTCTCGGAGGAGCCGGGCCGGCCGCGTGCCAGTAGCGAGTCGCCGCCTTCGCCGACGTAAAGATAACCTCGCGGTTAGCACATGTGGATGATGATCACCGTGCCGCGCCGGTCGCGCCGGCCGCCCGTCATTGTCGTCGAATGACTACACCTATTGCGGAGACACTATGAGAAAGTTCGCAGTCCGTACGCTGCTTGGCGTTGCTGCGGCGAGCGTATTGTGGTTTGCCTGCAGTGATGACAACCCGGTCAGTCCGGAACCGGCGGCGTTCGATATCCTGTATGTCCTCAACCAGGCCGACCAGACAATCTACAAGTACAACGCACAGACGCTGGTGCGGATAGACTCTCTTTCGACTCCGGTCGTCGAACCGCACTTCATCGAGTTCTCGCGCGACCATTCCTGCTACTACGTGATCGGTCGACAAGTGGGCGGTCAGATTGCAAAGTACCGTACCGCCGACGACTCACTGCTGCAGCTGGTAACGGTGCCGGGGACGGTGTTTCCAACCGCACTGGCCATCAGCCCGAATGACGACACCGTGTACGTGTGCGATTTCTCCGATACCAAAGGGCGTATCCATCGTTATGCTGCGTCCGGCAACAACTTCGCGTATCTCGATTCGTCCCTGCAGGCCGGCTATCAGACGCACGACCTGCATTTCGCCTCCAGCGGCGAATTCTTCGTCTCCGTGGGTTTCAACAGCGATGACATCACCATCGTGAATCTTGACTCCGGGTCCACTACGCCGCTGCTGGTTCAGGATGCATCCACCGGTTTCGGTACGCCGCCGGCTGGCTACGGCCCTTACGGCGTTCGTGTCGATAATGCCTCTGAGTTGGCGATCGTAGCATGTCGCAAAGGAGTCGATCAGATCCGTGTGATCGACCTTCTTACTCGTCAGCTTGTTGATTCCATCGTCATTCCCACCGCCGACCAGACGTCTTCAGCTATGGCCGGGCCCACGATGATGCACGTCGCCCCCGATAACGACATCGTCTATGTGACCGGATTTACGGACAACCGCGTCTGGGTGGTGCGTCTGTCGACAGCGAGTGTCGTCCAGACCATTCCCCTGGGGACTGCACGCCCGTTTATGGTTATGGCCGATCAGTCCGGTGACCGTGTGTATGTCTCCACTACCGGCTTTCGTCCGGACGACGGAACGCTATACGTCATCGACGGGCAGAGTTATCAGGTGATCGATTCGGTCGCGGCGGGGTCCGAGCCGTTCGGGTTCAGCATCCTGCACCATCAGGGCGGCCATCACTGAGGGAGTTCGATCGCCGCCCGCGTCAATTGCAGGGGGCAGGCGGCGGGCCGCCGAGAATGACAGCATTGATGAGGTAGATCGCATCACGCAGATCGACCACACCCATCGCGTCGCCGTCGACATTGGCCGCCGGGAGGCAGCTCAGATCGGAACCGCCGAGGAAAAGCCAATCGACTAGCCGCACGATATCGGCGATCTCCACGGCGCCGGAGGAATCGGCGTCGACATTGCCTGCGGTGCCGGAGCAACACGAACCATCGCGGCTCCAGTAATTCAATCCTCCGTTGCCTTCGCCCACGACAGCGTCATCATCGCCGTCACCGTCGAAATCGGCAAAGACGACGGCCGGAAACAACCCGTCATCGGTGCCCGGGATGACCGCGCTTTGCGGAATGAGTGTGAGCGAGTCGGGCATTTGTCCGGGAGCGGCGGCATTGCGCCACAGCGTTAGACCCAGCGCGGCAGTGCCGGCAATTACGTCCGGTCGCCCGTCGCCGTCCCCGTCATATATCTGCGCCGAGGCATAATCGCGCGGCGTGATGACCGGCAGCAAAGCTGCTGTCACCAGTGACAACGACGGGTTGCCTTCCGCCCCCGTGTTTTGGTAGAGGCGTATATTCGCCCTGCTGTTGAAATCCCATTCTCCTACGACCAGGTCAGTCAGCCCATCACCGTTGAGATCACCGCTCCGGGGAGTCGCATACTGGTCGACCTGAATGCCGGCCAGTTGATTTGATTCCTGTACGAGCTGGATCGAATCGGCGGTTCCGATATTGCGCCAGTATTCGATTCGACCTCCGCCGGTGCCGATCAGCAGGTCAAGGCGGCCGTCCGAATCCCAATCGACAAGCACCGGCGCTGCAAACGTCCCGACATCGATGGAGGCGAAGAAGTCTGTCCGATGACTCAGAACCGGGCGAAGCGGCGTACCGGTGTTTTCATACAAAGTCAGCCGGCCATCGAAACGCCCGATTATCATGTCCAGGTCACCGTCCGCGTCAATATCGCCGATTGCAGGAAAAGCGTTGCTTCCGACGTCTATGTTGTCGACGAAGTTCAGATTCTCGAGGACATAGGATGCGGATGAGGCGCTCCCGTTATTGCGATATAGTCTCAGGTTGTCGAGCGCCGAACCGTTGCCCACGCCGATCAGCAAATCCAGGTCGCCGTCGCCGTCGATATCGGCGGTCGTCGCATGATTGAACCCGACAGTATTACCCGGCAAGAACGTATCGGTTTCATACGTGAGATCGGAAACGTTCGGGGTGCCCAGATTCGCGAACAGGTAAAGATTGACATTATTGATATCTCCCCAGAACAGATCGCCGTCGCCGTCGTCGTTGATATCGGCGAAGTGAATGCACGAAAAGCCGTGTCTCTGGTCCGCGGTGCGCTTCGCGCCACCACCCGGAAATGCTGCGATACTATCATAGCTGTCGGTGATAAATGTGAATGACGGTGTGGTACTGTCGCCGTCATTGCGATAGAACGCAAGAGTGCCGGTTACCCCTCCCAGGAAGAAGTCGAGGTCTCCGTCGCTGTCGATGTCGAAGAGGACCGGCGTGTTGTTGACCCCCGTCATCAATCCATCATACGAAGAATCGACCAAGACGAAGTCAGGGGAGAGACCGGGCTGGTCATTGCGGTGAAACTCGACGCCCCCGTTTCGGTTGTCGCAGAATAGATCCATATCGCCGTCTGCGTCAATATCGACGGCTGCAAACCAGCTGCCCACATCGACGCCGCCCAGTCGGTTGGAGATAACCTCAAACGCCGGTTCGCCGGACGGAGCCGTGTTTCGGAGATAGAGGATTTTGCCGGATCGCTCGCCGATCAGCAGATCGAGCCGGTCGTCCCCGTCAAAGTCTACAAGCGACGGTTTGGCCTCGTTGATGCCACCGAGAAACGGGAGTGCCACCGGCTCGCCTTCGCGAGTGACCGGGAAAGGTGTTACTGAGCGCGTATAGGATTGCCCCGCTGCCGTTTGCACGACTATCAACAGGAAAAAGGAGACGGCGGCCAGGGCCCAGACCGGCTGTTTGGTCACACGGGTGTCCTCATTGCTACTGGTTGCTCTTCGGGACCGGCGGAGCCGGCTTCTCCTGCAACACCCTGTTTGCATATGTCGTTTCCGCGAAATCACCGATTGTAAGCCTATTAGTAGAGTCCCCAAAGCATCGCTTACCTGCATCGCCATCATAGGCGGTGCGCCTTCGGTGAGTGACAAGGCCCTCTGAGCGATCGGAATCGTTGCTCCGCCCCGTAAGTATCTCGTTAGTATCAGCTTAAGTCGATCTAAGTGATACTATATCTGCAATTCTCGTTGGACAAGGAGGCGTTGAGGAGTGCGAGTCATTGTACAGCATACCGTTTTGTGGGAAGAAAGACGAGCCGACAGCGTATAACTGATAGAATGTCATGTGAGTGTCATGAGAATTCTGTTGCTTCGGCGGGTGTCGGGGTGTATAAATAGCCGAGTAGGAAATGACAACTTGATTGATCGTCTTAGACTGAACTGGAGGAACGAATGGTCAAGAAGCTGATGCTGCCCATGGTAGCCCTCGTGGCACTAGCTCTGGTGAGCCCGATCCTGATCGCTCAGGAGGAGGCCAAAACAGGGGAAAAGGCTGCCGGTCATGAGTTTATCGGCGTGAAGAAGTGCTCGTTCTGCCACAAGAAGGACGGGACTTTCCCGAGTTGGGAAAAGACCCCCCACGCCACTGCTTTCGCGAGTCTGAAGACCGACGCAGAAAAGGCTGATCCCACCTGCCTGACCTGCCATGCCACGGGCAAGCTGGCTACCGGTGAAGTGCTTGAAGGCGTACAGTGCGAGTCCTGCCACGGCGCGGGCGGCGATTATTGGAAAAAGTCCGTTATGGAAGATCGGGAACTGGCCATCAAGAACGGCATGATTATCCCGACCGCCGAGACCTGCAAAACTTGCCACGAAGGCAAAGTCCCGGAAGGCCACAAGGAACTGCCGGCCTTTGACTTTGAGAAGATGAAGGCGACAGGCATCCATGACATGCCGGTAGCAGAGAAGACCGAAGGCTAATCAGCGCCCTTAAATCAGCGACTTAAAACACCCCCGGCGCGCCGGGGGTGTTTTTTTGACTGTCTCGGGGCCGTCTTTTTAGGTTTACACGCCACATCCAGATGGCTATCATAGACTGATTTGGTCGGCCACACCGGGACGAAACCCCTGTGGTCCCGGGTGACATTTCTATCCAGCAAGGAGGCTCAAGAGAGCATCGATGTATCCAGAAATAGCGGGGAAAAACGCCCTGGTTACTGGCGCGGCTCGTGGTTTCGGGCGCGCCATTGCGGTTCGATTGGCTGCCGAAGGAGCTCGTGTGGTCGTAAACTACCGGAGGAGCATGTCCGATGCGGCAGCAGTCGTTGAGGAAATCCAGCAGGCGGGAGGCCAAGCCGTTGCCATTCGTGGAGATGTCGGCAAGGAACAAAGCCTCGACAAGATGTTTCGGGCGATTGAGGAACAACTCGGGGCGCTCGATATCGTCGTCGCCAACGCGGCTTTTGGCGTTCCGGGAAACGTGCTGGAAGCTACCCCCCATCACTGGGAAGTGACGATGTCTGCGTCGGCGTGGTCTCTGATCGCCATGACCCAGAGAGCCCTCCCTCTCATGACAACCGGCTGGGGCCGAGTCATCTCCATCACCAGCGATGGAGGGCAGAAAGTTATCCCGGGGTATGGCGTCGTTGGCCCGGCAAAAGCCGCCCTGGAATCCATTACCCGTGGCCTGGCCTACGAACTGGCACGCCGCGGAGTCCTGGTAAACGGCATCCTTGCGGGGTTGGCGGATACCAAATCATCACGTTCCATTCCGGGCGCCAATGACGTTATCCAGCACGCCTCCCAGCATACCCCCAGAGGGCGAATTGTAACCGGCGACGACATCGCCCGGGTTGTGGCGTTCCTCTGCTCCAACGAAGCCGAAATGATCTGCGGTCAGTTTATCACGGTCGACGGCGGTCGGAATATTCTAGGATAGCGGCGGAGTCCAGTCTTTTGGGACCTAAGGCGAATGTTCGGCGGGCTCCGGTTTTTCCCCTCCTCAGATTTCGCAAGTTCCCCAGTACGGTTGGACTTGACAGAATCGCTTTTCGGTTATATATCAATCCTTGTGAATTTTGTAACAAATGGGAGGCGGCGCATATTTCGGCTTCGGAAAGTCGATTGGTCGGAGCGTTTCGGCCAGAAGACTGAATACTGTCGCCCGATTTAGGCTGCAGCCTTCGTTCGTATAAGATCCGAAACACGTGAACGATCATATCTGATGTCACAACCTAAGGGGTACTTTGATGAGTGCTTCGTCTTTTAACCCGTTTCAAATGGCACAGTCGCAGTTTGACAAGATTGCGCACATGTTGGAACTGGACTCAGCAGTCCGCGAATTTCTTCGCAATCCGGTTCGGGAATACAGCTTTCTGATCCCCGTGCGAATGGACGATGGATCGGTACAGGTTTTCCGGGGATTCCGGGTTCAACACAATGACTCGCGCGGTCCGAGCAAAGGCGGCATCCGGTTCCATCCGCAGGAGACGCTGGACACGGTGCGCGCCCTGGCGATGTGGATGACGTGGAAATGCGCGACCGTTGACATTCCGCTTGGCGGGGGCAAAGGTGGCGTGATCTGTGATCCGCACAACCTGAGCTCGCGCGAGCAGGAAGGACTCTGTCGCGGTTGGGTCCGTCAGTTGGCGCGCAATGTCGGTCCGTATCAGGATGTACCGGCTCCCGACGTCATGACATCGGCCCAGCACATGCTGTGGATGCTCGATGAGTATGAGATGATTCGCGGCGAAAAGGCGCCGGGATTCATCACCGGCAAGCCGGTCGGTATGGGCGGCTCCCTGGGACGAAAAGAAGCAACCGGGTTCGGCGTCATGTACACGGTTCGCGAGGCGCTGAAGGAACTCGGGATTCCACCCAGTAATACGACAGCGTCAGTGCAGGGATTCGGAAACGTGGCTCAACACGCCATCCGTTTGTATACCCAGATGGGCGGAACCTGCGTGTGCGTGTCGTGCTGGGATCAGAGGGACCAGACCTCATACGCTTTCCGCAAGTCCGACGGCGTGAAGGTCGACGAGCTGGCGGGGATTACCGACCGATTTGGCGGCATCGACAAGGCCAAAGCCAAGGACCTCGGCTATGAAATCCTGCCCGGAGATTCCTGGATTTCTCAGGATGTGGACATACTTGTACCGGCGGCCCTTGAGCATCAGATTACCGCGGACACCGTCAAGAAAATCAGCTCGAAGGTGAGAATCGTTGCCGAAGGAGCGAACGGTCCGACCACTCCGGAAGCCGACCAGGTACTCTTCGATCGGAAAGTGCTGCAAGTCCCCGACCTTCTCTGCAACGCCGGTGGCGTTACATGCAGCTATTTCGAACAGGTCCAGAGCAACATGAACTACTTCTGGGAAAAAGAGGAAGTCCTGAGCAAGCTGGATGTGAAGATGACGACCGCATATCTGGCGGTCAGCGAACTGGCGCAGCGCCGCAAACAGAACATGCGCAACGCCGCGTATCTCATCGCGGTAGACCGGGTCGCCCGGGCCTGTCGCGACCGCGGCTGGGTGTAACACCCACTTACACTTGTTGGCGATCTCATGCAGCGGCGACCGGATAGACCGGTCGCCGTTGCTGTTTGTACGACACCGGACGAGGCGACCTTTTCCGCTTGGATTTGCCGATACCGATAATATCTTCGTATGGAACGGCGCCGGACAAGCCCACGAGGCAGCCGCCGCTCGGCGATCGGCGGCAGTGACGGTGTGGTGACAACACGCGTCTTGGGACGGGAGACAGACACAGATGGACGACGGCAGGGATTCATCGACTGAACGACATGATGGACTTCGCGAGCGTGCCAAGGAGCTGAACTGCCTGTACGCGGTTGAAGAGCTGCTGGCCAACCCCCAAAATGAGCTCGACGACGTCATCCGGGGGCTGCTTGCCGCAATACCCACAGGGTGGCAGTATCCTGACGTTTGCCAGACGATGATCGTTTTGGACGGTGAAGAGTATTTTTCCACAGGGTTTGTCGAGACGCCCTGGAGTCAGTCCGCCGATATCGTCACCCCCGACCGAATTGTGGGTCGGATTGCCGTGTACTACACCGAGCAGATGCCCGCGGCCGATGATGGTCCGTTTCTGAAGGACGAGGCCAGGCTCATCAAGACGATCGCCGATCTGCTGGGCAATTTCGTTTCTCACTCCCGAATGCGCCAGGTGCTGCAGGACTGGGAAGTTGCCCGACGGGACCGTCAGGGGCGCGAGCCGGGCGACTGGCGGATTATACTCGACATGCTGGCGCGCACCGACAAAAATCTGTACACCCGCATATCACACAAGATGCTGAACCAGCTGTGCTGGAGCGGCAACAAAGAGGCTGAAGAGCTACTCCAGAAGTCAGACCTTTATCGCAAGGGCGACGCAGAAGACTTGATGGTCGACTCCAACCGACCGTACCAGAAGCGCTCATATCACTTCCCCATGGAACTCGGGGAGGCGACGTTCCGGCTCGCCTCAAAACATCTCAATGATCTTGAGATTCTCGCTCGCATCCAGAAGTGGATGCAGGAGGAGAAACTCGGCTTTCTGGTGAGGGCGGTGGAGCGCAACCTGTCGCTGCCCGAGGTGGCCGACGCTATTCGACGGTACCATCATATCTCGAGCCAGGAAGACGAGTTGTCGCGGCCTTCACGGGTGGGTGTGCGCGTGTCGCTGATTCGTCGATTCCTCTCAGACCAGCTTAATTATATCAGTATCGCAAAAGAATACCTCGGCATTCGTGATTTTTACGAACTACTCCAGTACATCATCTTTTCGTCGGAGAGCCATGGTCGGTTGGGCGGCAAGAGCGCGGGGCTGTACCTGGCGGCGCAAATTTTGAGGCAGGAAGCGTCGCATCGGCCCGAACTGGGGCGGATCAAAATCCCCAAAACCTGGCACATCACCTCCGACATGCAACTGAATTTCATGCATTACAACAACCTGGATGAAATCGTAGAACAAAAGTACAAGGAGATTTCGCAGATCCGATTTGAGTATCCCTATATCGTCCATACGTGCAAAAACTCCCGTTTTCCCCCGGAGTTGACCAAGGGGCTGTCGGTCGCCCTTGACGATTTCGGCGAAAGACCTCTTATCGTGAGGAGTTCCTCGGTACTCGAAGATCGTGTCGGGGCGGCCTTCTCCGGCAAATACAAGAGCTTGTTTCTGGCCAATCAGGGAACCAAACAACAGCGTCTGGAGGCGTTGCAGGATGCTATCGCCGAAGTCTATGCTTCGATGTTTGGTCCCGATCCGATTGAGTATCGATGCGAACGGGGTCTGCTGGATTTCGCCGAAGAAATGGGCATCATGATCCAGGAGGTTGTCGGTACTCGGGTCGGAAAGTACTTCCTGCCGTCGTTTGCCGGGGTGGCATTCAGCCGAAATGAATTCAGGTGGTCGCCACGGATCCAGCGGGAGGACGGGCTTATCAGGCTGGTTCCCGGACTGGGCACCCGGGCGGTTGACAGGCTCAGCAATGACTACCCGATCATGTTTTCACCCGGCCAGCCCGGGCTCCGCGTGAATGTATCGGTCGACGAGATGGTCCGCTACTCTCCGCGCTGGGTGGACGTTATTAATCTCGAGACGAATTCTTTCGAGACGGTTGATGCGGCCAGCCTGTTCGCCGAGTGGGGAGACACCATTCCCGGTGTCTCACAAATCATCTCGATTTTGCGTGATGGCGGTGTGCGGCGAATGTCGCTCGCCGAGACGGCGTACGGCCGGGAACACCTGATAGTGACCTTCGAGGGGCTGATGGAGAATCAGCAGTTCGTGCGGCAAATGCATGCAATCCTCAAAGTACTCGAGGAGCGGACGGGGTCCCCGGTCGATATCGAGTTCGCGCACGATGGCAAAGATCTGTATCTCCTGCAGTGCCGGCCGCAAAGTCATTCCGATAACAGCCAGCCGGTCGCCATTCCGCGTGACTTGCCCCGGGATCGCGTGTTGTTTACGGCGAATCGTTTCGTCTCCAACGGCGTTGTGCCCGATATCTCCCATATTGTGTACGTGGATCCCGGCCAGTATAGCCGATTACCCGACCGCGATCACCTCAACGCCGTCGGCAGGGCAGTTTCCCGTCTGAATAAGATCCTGCCCAAACGGCAGTTCATCTTGATGGGACCGGGACGCTGGGGCAGCCGTGGCGATATCAAGCTCGGCGTAAACGTCACCTACTCAGACATCAATAACACCGCTGTTCTCGTGGAGATAGCGCGCTCCCAGGGCAACTACACACCGGACCTGTCGTTTGGAACGCACTTCTTCCAGGACCTGGTTGAGGCGAGAATCCGCTATTTGCCCCTCTATCCCGATGAACCGGGGAACGTGTTCAACGAGAAGTTCCTGACCCAGTCACGGAGCATCTTCGCCGAATTGCTTCCCGAGTTCTCCCATCTTGAAGGTACCATTCGCGTGATTGATGTCGGGCAATCCACCAACGGAAGCGTATTGCGCGTTCTGCTGAATGCCGATCTCGACGAAGCGGTAGGGGTGTTTTCACGGCCGACGTCGGAACGTCCCATCGTCACGGAGCACGACCCGGCGGTACCGATGGCGACCGAATCACACTGGCACTGGCGACTGCATATGGCAGAAAGGATAGCCCGGCTGATTGACCCGAAGCGCTTCGGCGTGGTTGGTTTCTATGTCTATGGCAGCACCAAAAATGGCACGGCCGGACCGGGCAGCGATATCGACCTGATCGTGCACATCCGGGGATCCGAGCAACAGCGTGCCGATCTGTTGCAGTGGCTCGGCGGGTGGAGTTTCTGTCTCGACGAGATCAACTTTCTGCGGACAGGGTATCGCCGGGGCGGCCTGCTCGATATCCAGTTGGTTACTGACGATGACATTCGCGACAAATCCAGCTATGCGGTCAAGATTGGAGCCGTGACCGATGCCGCGAGGGAGTTGCCGCTTGGCGGGACGTCCGATTTTCACCAGAAGCAGCGCTCGCCCGAGCGTCCGTAGCCTGAATGACGCGGTGGCGGTAGCAAAATAACGTCGTTTCCGGCGCGGCGACGCGTGCGTCGGCACACCGCGTATCCTTCCGCCGACCCGCCGCTGTTTGTATTCCCCTCTATCGTTTCGATCGAATCGGAGTGCACCTCGGTTATTATCCCGCAATGGCTCCATCGGTTCTTTCCGGATCGGATGAGATACACCGAACCGGGCAGAGACGATTGCCTTACGCCGCTTTCGATCGTTTGGAGCATGTTTAGCTGCCGTGCTCGACCGGCCATCTGAGAGCATGACCTTGACAGGGGGATGGGAGTCGGGTTTCCTGTCTCCCCACACGCCTGCTGTACGACAGCGCAGACAAACCCGGCGCACCACGGGAGGGTTCGGCCGTCTTGTCCATTCATATAGAGTCGGACCCAGGGACCTCGGTTGACACCGCCGACCTCGCGGGCGGCAGCCTCAAGATGATGGCCCGCAATCGTGGTGATCGCTTCGGAAAGTGAGACCGGCGGTACGGACAGTGGGGCGAGTGCCTTGAGCATCGGTTCGATCAGTCGGATTAAAACACCGGAGTCGACCGGCCCGAGCGGGTCCATATCCTGCCCCCTCCTGAACTCGGACGCGGCCGCCTGGGTTTGAGGACCGAATTGTCCGTCTATCTCGACCGGCAATGAGTTTAGAGAGAGCCATTCCTGAACCAGTCTGACGTCGTCCCCAACACTGCCGAAGTCCACTGTATTATCGGTAAACAGATGCCATGATGGCGGAAACGCGCGCAGACGTTTGATGGCGGTGGCGAATGCTGCTGCGTCCATCCGTTTTTCCCTCCCATCGATGATAGACCCTATCGATATCTATCTCCATCTTGCCGGCGGCGGCCGCGTTGGCGACCCTCGAGAAGTCTGAAACAGGGGAAGGCACCATTTTTACCATCACTATTGTATTTAAAATGAGCAGGTTAGCGGCTTGGTATGCTGCCACCAGTGCCGCCGGCCGGATGGCATTGAGGGCCTGCCGATGGTGCCCGGATAGTGAGGTATTTAGTTACTTTTTTCACATAAGACCTTGACAATATGGACACGTGTGCCTTTACTGACGATATTGACACGTGGCGAATGTCCAATCAGGACGTTCCGCGAGCGCGTTTGCGCCGAGATGTTTGTTATAAATTTCACAAGCATCTCCTGCCCGAACCTGTCGATTCGGTCGGTTTGCATTATGGCTCACGGCAAATATGAAGGAGATGGGTATGGCGGAATTTGAGCCTCTCCAGAACGAAATATCAGCAAACACCCTGGTCGTCGGAGGCGGAATCAGCGGCATGACGGCTGCGATTGAGACCGCTGAGGTCGGTCGCAACGTCATTCTCATCGAACGAAAGCCTACGATCGGCGGGCGTGTTCTGGCGACCAATCAGTACTTCCCGAAGCTTTGTCCGCCATCGTGCGGGATTGAGATCAATCTCAAGCGACTTCGCGTAACAGACAAGGTTCGGGTTCTGACGCTCGCGGAGATTGTGTCCGTGACCGGACAACCCGGCCGTTACGAGGTAACCATTCGTCTTAACCCCCGATATGTGACCGACAAGTGCACGCTGTGCGGCGAATGCGAAAAAGTCTGCGACATCGAGCGGGACAACGACCTGAACTACGGCCTCGACAAGACAAAGGCGATTTATCTGCCGCATCTGATGGCTTACCCGCATCGCTATGTAGTCGATGCCGCACACGCAGCGGATGAGCGGATGAAGAAGGTGGCGCAGGCGTGTCCCCACGGCGCGATCGATCTTGAAATGCAGCCGCGAACGATCACAGCCACCGTGAAGGCGATCGTGTGGGCAACCGGGTGGCGACCTTACGACGCCACGAAAATCGACAATCTCGGCTTCGGACGTATTCCAAACGTCGTTACCAGCGTGATCATGGAACGACTTGCGTCGGAGTCCGGTCCCACGGGAGGCAGGATCCTGCGGCCGTCCGACAAGAAAGAAATCAAGAGTATTGGGTTCGTCCAATGCGCCGGGTCTCGCGACGAAAACCACCTGCCGTACTGCTCTGCAGTCTGTTGCCTGGCGTCAATGAAACAGGCGACCTACGTGCGGGAGCGGTATCCCGACGCCGACGTCCACATGTTCTACATAGACGTCCGGTCACCCGGACGGTATGAAGACTTCTATGTCGCCCGGCAGGCTGACACGAAAATGCATTTCCACCGCGGAAAGGTCGGCAAAATCGTGGAAAACCCGGCCACCGGCAACGTGATTCTCGAGGCCGAGAACACGATGACCGGACAGATAACCAAAGCCGAACTTGATATGGCCGTTCTCGCGATCGGTATGGTGCCGAATTCAGCTGATCAACCGCCGCCGCTCGATGTACCGATCGACGAGTTCGGATTTCTGGTTGCCGACGGAGATTGCGGCATCATCGGCGCCGGCTCGGCGCTGAGGCCGATGGATGTGGCAAGCTCGATTCAAGACGCCACCGGTGCTGCGCTCAAGGCAATGACGGCAGAAGCGAGGAGGTAGGCCATGGACACCAAGGTTGGCGTTTATATATGCAAGGGCTGCGAAATCGCGTCATCGATCGACGTCGACAAGCTGGTTACCGTCGCGACCGGCGAATACCACGTGCCTGTCTGCAAGACGCATGACGCGTGGTGCAGCGCCGAGGGAATACAAACCATCCGCAAAGATGTCGAAACTGAAGGGCTCAATCGGGTCGTTGTCGCGGCCTGCTCCCAGCGCGTATTTCCTGAGCTCTTCGTATTCGGCGACTCGGTACTGACCGAACGCGCGAATATCCGCGAGTACGGCGCGTGGGCGCACGAGCCGAATGACGAAGACACGCAGATGCTCGTCGAGGACTACCTGCGCATGGGTATCGTCAAAGTGCAGACCTCTGAACCGGCGGTGCCTCTTATCGAGGAAACCAGCAAGGACATTCTCGTCATCGGCGGCGGTATGACCGGATTGACCGCGGCCCGAGCCGCGGCCGACGCCGGTTACCGCGTGCATCTGGTCGAGAAGGAGCCGCAGCTGGGCGGTTGGGCACGGTCATTTTCCAGAGTGTTTCCGAAACGACCGCCGTATCGGCAACTGCAGGACTCCGGGTATCCTGAATTGGTCAAGGCTGTCGAGACGCACGACAACATTGTGGTTCATACGAACTCACAGATAAAATCGGCCAAGGGCGCACCGGGGAAATTCGACGTCACGCTCAGAAACGGCTCGGACGCACCGTCGTTCAAAGTTGGTGCGATGGTCGTCGCGACCGGGTGGACGCCATATCCGGCCGAAAAGCTATCCCATCTCGGTTACGGCTCCAGCCCGAACATCATCACCAACGTGAAGATGGAAGCGTTGGCGCTGTCGGGAGAGATGAAGCGTCCGTCCGACAACAAGCCGATTGGCTCAATCGCATTCATTCAGTGCGCCGGCTCCCGCGATCAGGACCACCTGCCCTACTGCTCGACAGTCTGCTGCCGTGTCTCCTTGAAGCAGGCGATGTACGTGCGCGAAAAGTACCCGGATGCCAGGATTTACGTGATTTACAAAGACATCCGCTCACCGCAGCAGTACGAGCTCTTCTACCAGCACGCGCAGACCGACGACGGTATGTTCCTGACCAAGGGAGAAATCGGCAGCGTCAGGCCGGATGGTGATCAGATTGCCATTGATGTGTCTGAGACCCTTCTCGGAGAAGACATCACCATAAAGGCGGACATGGTGGTTCTTGCCACCGGCATGGTGACAACCAACAAACCCGACGATATCCCTGTTGCAGCGGATGCGGCCGATGAGGCTCTGCTCGAAGACGGCAAGAAGGCCGCCGCCGGCGCCGAGAAAGGCGCCCATCTGATCAACCTCGGGTATCGCCAGGGCACCGACCTGCCGACCCTCAAGTACGGTTTCCCCGACAGCCACTTCATCTGCTTCCCGTACGAAACCCGTCGCACGGGCATATATGCGGCCGGCCCGGTGCGTTCCCCTATGGATTTTGCAGCGTCGGTCTCCGACGCCTACGGAGCGGCTCTGAAGGCCATCCAGGCGGTCGAGGCGATCTCACGGGGGAGTGCGGTCCACCCGAGGGCCGGTGATAGCAGCTTCCCCGACTTCTTCATGACCAAGTGCACGCAGTGCAAGCGCTGCACGGAAGAGTGTCCGTTCGGTGCGTTGGACGAGGACGAGAAAGGGACTCCGCTGCCGAATCCGACCCGCTGTCGTCGGTGCGGGGTCTGCCTCGGCGCCTGTCCGGAGCGAATCATTTCGTTTAAGAACTACTCGGTCAACATGATTTCCAAGATGATCAAGTCCATCAGCATGCCCGACGAGTTCGACGAGAAGCCGCGAATCCTGGCGTTTGTCTGCGAAAACGACGCCCTCCCATCGGTCGACATGGCCGGGATCAAACGGATGAAGTACTCGCCGTTTGTCAGGATTATCCCCCTGCGCTGCCTCGGATCGATGAACGCCGTGTGGGTGTCCGATGCGCTGGCGTCGGGATTCGACGGCATCATACTGATCGGGTGCAAGCGCGGCGACGACTACCAGTGCCACTTTATCCGCGGGTCGGAGTTAGCCAACTACCGGATGGATAACGTCCGTGAGAAGTTGACTCAGCTGGTGCTGGAAGAGGAGCGCGTGCAGATCGTGGAACTGGCCATTAACGAATACTACAAGCTCCCTAATATCTTCGATGATTTTGTGGAAGAGATAAGCGGGATCGGGTTCAATCCCTACAAAGGGATGTAACCGGCTGAAGCTGGTTCGCGGTATGGGCCCGCCGCAAAGGCGGGTCCGTTTCAGTTTGAAGACGGAAGAACTACTATACTAATTAGCATGGTAGAGTCCATGCCCGGTTACTTTTTGGACCGTATTGATCCACGGGCTATCTCCGTAGTTATTGCAGCATAACACTTTCAGTTGTTATCGTGTCGTTTCTTGCTACGCCGTGCAAAATGGGACGCTTGGCGGACTTAAAGAAAATTTTCACATTTTGGGCTTGACGCATTAACCGGAATTCATTAGATAGTATGGAGGGAAATGGACAAACCGATCCTCATTGGCCGTTGGAGTCGATATTGAGGCGTTTTGCCCACTGCACTTTGTGAAAAAAATAACGAGCCATGACGATAAAGATGGTACGGATAGATGCTGTAACAAACCGCGTTACTCTGTGGTAGCCGGGAGGAGAAATCATGGCGGAGACAACATACAAGACCCCGTTGCTCGATGAACTGGAAAAGGGTGCCTGGCCGAGTTTCGTCAAGGAAATCAAGATGGCGGCGAAGCGCTCTCCGATGGCCAACGATCTTCTGGGGCAGCTGGAGCAGTCGTATCACGAGAAAATCGGACACTGGAAACACGGCGGAATCGTCGGCGTCATGGGCTATGGCGGCGGCGTGATCGGTCGGTATTCCGACCTGCCCGACAAGTTTCCGGGAATCTCGCATTTTCACACGATGCGAATCAACCAGCCGGCCGGCTGGTTTTACACCAGCGAGGCCTTGCGCAAACTGTGCGACATCTGGGAACGCCATGGTTCCGGATTGACCAACATGCACGGTTCAACCGGCGACATCGTGTTCCTCGGTACCCGCACCGAACAACTGGAGCCGATATTCGAAGAGCTGGCCAAGATTGACTTCGACATCGGTGGTTCGGGATCGGACCTTCGGACCCCCAGCTGCTGTAACGGCATGGCGCGGTGCGAGTGGGCTTGCTACGACACCATGAAGGCATGCTACACACTCACCCAGGATTTCCAGGATGAGCTGCATCGCCCGGCGTTTCCCTACAAGTTCAAGTTCAAATTTTCGGGGTGTCCAAACGATTGCGTGGCCTCAATAGCGCGTGCCGACATGTCCTTCATCGGAACCTGGCGCGACGATATCCAGATGGATCAGGCCGAGGTGAAAAAGTACGTGGATACGGGCCTGAATATCCAGCAAGACGTAGTCGAGCACTGCCCCGGCAAGTGCATGGAATGGAACGGCAAAGAGCTGTCTATCGAAAACAGCTACTGCGTCAAGTGCATGCACTGCATCAACGTAATGCCCAAGGCGCTGCGCCCCGGCAAGGATCGAGGCTGCATGATCCTGATCGGTTCCAAAGCGCCGATCGTGGAGGGCGCTCAGCTGTCATCGGTTCTCGTTCCGTTCATGAAAATGGAACCGCCGTATGACGAGCTGAAGGACCTCATCGAGCGCATCTGGGATCTCTGGTGCGAAGAGGGCAAAAACCGCGAACGCGTCGGCGAGTTCATCCAGCGTGTCGGTCTGGGGAACTTCCTCGATGCGATCGGTGTCGAGCCCATCCCTGAGATGGTTGCTCATCCCCGTGAGAATCCCTACGTCTTCTATGAAGAATACTTCGAGGAAGACAGCGGCGACGAAGAGGAGACCGAGTCGTAATCGATTCTCCAGGGAGTCTGAAAACGAAAAACCAGTGGAACATAGAGGTTTGATATGGCAGTAGAAAGACGGACGGACTTCGGCCCGCCACACTATGAGAGGTTCTTGCCGCCGATTATCAAGCAGAATTACGGCAAGTGGAAATATCATGAGATCCTTAAGCCGGGTGTCATGGTACACGTCTCGGAAACCGGCGACAAGCTGTACACGGTTCGCGCGTCCTCTGGCCGTCTGCTCAGTATCGACAAAATCCGCATTTATGCGGACTTGGCCGACAAATACACCGGCGGCTATCTGCGATTCACCAGCCGGCACAATGTCGAGTTCCTGTTGACCGACCCGTCGAATATCGACCCGCTTATCGCCGATCTGCAGAAGATCGGTCACCCGGTTGGTGGCATCGGGAACGCGATCACTTCGATCGTACACACACAGGGCTGGGTGCACTGTCACTCGGCGGCCACCGATGCGTCGGGAATCGTGAAGTGCGTGATGGACGACCTGATTGAGTACTTCGATGGTCGGAAGAAGCTGCCGGGCAAGCTCCGTATCGCACTGGCGTGCTGTCTCAACATGTGCGGCGCGGTACACTGTTCGGATATCGCCATCCTGGGCATTCACCGCCGTCCTCCGAAAGTAAACCACGAGATGCTCAAGAAGCAGTGTGAGATCCCGAACGTGGTTGCCGCGTGCCCGACGGCCGCAATTCGACCGGCGATCGTCGATGGCAACCAGTCAGTGGAAGTGATCGAGGACAACTGCATGTTCTGCGCCAACTGCTACACCGTCTGTCCGTCGATGCCGTTGAACGATCCGCTGAATGATGGCGTGTCGATTTGGGTCGGAGGCAAGGTGTCCAACGCGCGTCACGAGCCGATGTTCTCGAAACTCGCTATTCCGTTTATTTCCAACAATCCGCCGCGCTGGCCGGAAGTGACCGATGCGGTCCGAAGGCTGGTGGAACTGTGGGCGGCGAACGCCCGCAACCACGAACGGATGGGCGAGTGGATTCAGCGAATCGGCTGGCCGAAGTTCTTCCGGATGGCCGACATCCCGTTCCAGAAAGAACATATCGACGACTTCAAGCATGCCGGGCTGACCTATAAGCGGTCAACCCACCTAACGTTCTAGAGGGTAATGCCATGGCAAAGACAGTCGAAGAGATCGCCGACGCGATGTTCAACATGGTCAAAGAGGCCCAGGGGCAGAAGAAGCTCAAACCCATGGACCTCACCAAGGCCATGATGGAACTCTACGGCGATGATATTGACAAGAAGGTCTGCAAGGCTGCGATCAAGCAGCTCGTGGACAGCGGTCGGTGTGTCTACACCTATTTCGGCGGGAGTTTCCTGGAACTGCCGCATCGAGAGGGTGCAGCCAACGATTGACCCGAGCGTGTGAGGAATAAGCCCATGCGCGGTACACCACGGTTGCTCATCGCGGGGCTCTCGGGTGATACGGGCAAGACGATTGTCTCGTTAAGCCTGCTGAGAGCACTGCGCTCGAGGGGCGTAAAGGTCGCTCCGTTCAAAAAAGGGCCGGATTATATCGATGCCGCCTGGCTCGGCTGGGCGGCCGATACCGCGTGCCGGAACCTCGACACCTTTATGGTGCCGGCGGAATCCGTGCGCCAACGGTTCGGCGCGTCCAGCACCGGCCGTGATCTGGCGCTCATCGAAGGCAACCGGGGACTCTTCGACGGTCAAGACCTGGAGGGCACTCACTCAAGTGCCTCCCTCGCCAGACTTCTGGCGGCACCGGTCATCCTCGTGGTCGATGCGACCAAGGCCACCCGGACGCTGGCCGCACTGGTGATGGGAGCGATGGTATTCGAACCCGGCGTTGCGATCGCCGGGGTTATTCTCAATCGCGTCGCGGGTACTCGACACGAGTCAATTGCCCGCGCCACCATTGAGCAAGGATGCGGTATTCCGGTGTTGGGCGCGCTGCCGAAGCTGGGAAGTGGCCGCGCGCTCATCCCGAGCCGCCATCTCGGCCTGGTGCCGCCGACCGAAACCGATGAATGCGCCGAGATCAAGACCCGCCTGACCGAACTCGCACTGCACCATCTTGATCTCGACGCGCTTATCGAAATCGCTCACCGGTTCGACCAACCCGTCAACACCGCCGAACCGGTGTCGCCGGCTCGCGCTACGTGCACGATCGGTGTCTTTCGGGATTCCGTGTTCACCTTTTACTATCCCGAAAACCTGGAGGCGCTCGAGCAGGCGGGCGCACGCCTGGTCGCGATCGATTCGCTGACGGATCAATCGCTTCCCGTCGGACTCGACGGGCTTTATATCGGCGGCGGATTTCCGGAAACACAACTCGACCGGCTGGCCGGAAATCGTGCGCTGATGCGATCCGTGCACCGGGCTGCCGACAGCGGATTGCCCGTTTATGCGGAGTGCGGTGGACTGATCTACCTTGCGAGGACGCTGTGCCGGGATGATCGAACGTACCAGCTCGCCGGTGTTTTCGACATAGACCTTACGATGCAGCACAAGCCCTGCGGTCACGGGTACGTCGACGCTACTGTCGACGTCGTCAACCCGTTTCTGGCACCCGGGACGCGTATCCGAGGGCACGAGTTTCATTATACCGGGGCATCCGGTTCAATGTCGACACAGACATGTCTGAAAATCGAAACAGGCGTCGGCCTCGGCGGCGGACGCGACGGTCTGCTCAAGAAGAACGTGATGGCCTCGTATGTTCATATCCATGCCGACGGCGTGTCGTGTTGGGCGCCGTCGTTCGTGAATGCGGCTGCACGATATCGGCAACAACGATCGTCGTCCACAGCATCGACTGACAGCTCTCCGGAGGAGGAACCTGAGCCGTCTGTGGCGAAGTCGCTGACGATGTGAACCAGATAGAGGAACGGACGGCCACGGGAATCCAAACGCCGGAGCCGTGTCCGACGACGAAAGAACGAATGGCCCCAGGGGAGTGGACCTTTTGTCCGGGCAGTCCACTCCCCGAGAGCGGGAGAGAAGCAGCATGGCAAAAGTAGTCAAGAAGGTAAAGAAACTTGGAGGTCTGGGCCGCTCTTCCGGTGGGGCATCGAGCCGGGAGACATCGGACCTTCGGCCATATCTTGTTGAAAAGATACCGCCGTGTATCAACACCTGTCCTAACCAGAACCAGATTCGCGAATGCCTGATGATCGTCCACAAGGCGGAAGCGTACGGCAAGACTCAGGAGCAGGCATTCGAAGAAGCCTGGCATCGGTGGACGGAGACATCGCCGTTCCCGTCGGTATGCGGCCGGGTCTGCCCGCACCCGTGCGAAACGGAATGCAACCGTGCGAAACTCGAGGGTGCGATCGCAATCAACGCCTTCGAGCGGGCGCTCGGAGACTTTGGACTACGCAAGGGACTGAAGCCGAAAAAGCTCACCGAGGAAAAGCGCCCGGAGAAAATAGCCATTATCGGATCGGGGCCTGCCGGCATGACCGCCGCATATCAACTGGCGCGACGCGGATATCCGGTGACGGTGTTCGAAGCGTTCCCCAAGTCCGGCGGCATGCTGCGCTACGGCATCCCGGATTATCGTCTGCCGCAAAACATTCTCGATGCCGAAATACAGCGCATCCTCGACATGGGCGTCGAACTCAAGCTGAATACGATAATTGGAAAAGATATCCCGTACGCTGATCTCAAGAAAGACTACAAGGCGATTTTCGTCGGTCTCGGCGCACACACCGGTTACTCGCTGAAGATCGACGGTGAAGATGCCGCCAACGTGTACACCGGTACCGATTTCCTGCACCGCATCAATGTCGGCGATATGATCGATGTGGGCAAGAAGGTGGTCGTCGTCGGCGGCGGTGACACGGCGATCGACGCCGCTCGGGTGTCGCGGCGATTGGGCGCCGAAGTTACCATCCTGTATCGCCGCACCCGCAACGAAATGCCGGCCATTGCCGAGGAAATCGAGGGGGCTCTTGCGGAGGGCGTGACTATCGAGTATCTGGCCGCGCCAATCGCCATTACCAGGAGCGGTGACCGGGCGACTTCGATCACCTGCCAGCGCATGCAGCTCGGCGAACCCGATTCGTCGGGTCGGCGTCGGCCGGTACCGATCGATGGCGATACCTACGAACTCGAGTGCACCGCACTGATCGCAGCGATCTCACAGCAGCCCGATTTCGCGGGTTTCGAAGATCTCATCGAGGGCCGGGACTGGATCAAGATCGACGAACATATGAAGACGAAAGTCGATGCGGTATTCGCGGGAGGCGATAATATCAACCTCGATATCGCCGTCACCGCCATATTCCACGGTCGTCGTGCGGCAGAGGAGATTCACGCCATGTTAACCGGCGAAGTCCCGTATAAGCCGGAGGAGCGTAAACTGATCAAGGCCGAGAACATGATGTTGGCCTACTACGAACAGCGGCCGCGGACCGCGACTAAGGAGCTTGCCCCGGATGAACGGCTGAAATCGCTTACGGCGGAGATTGCGTCTACCCTGACCCTGGACGAGGCAACCGCCGAATCGCTTCGATGCATGAGCTGCGGCAAGTGTTTCGACTGCGGCACGTGCTGGAGCTTCTGCCAGGACAGCGCTATTGTCAAACCGCTAATCAAGGGTCAGCCCTACAAGGTCAAAATGGAATACTGTATCGGCTGCAAGAAATGCGCGGAGAACTGTCCGTGCGGATATATCGAAATGCACTAGAACGCCAACGCATAGAGTAAAGTACGTGGAGGTTTGCTATGCCGACATTTGAATGGCAGGATGTGAAGATCCAGGTCGATGAAGACGGATTTATGGAAGAACCGGATCAGTGGAACGAGCGCGTGGCGCTTGCCCTCGCGAGCACCGAAGGTGTCGACAACTTGACCGACGAACACTGGAAGCTGGTCAACTACCTGCGCGATTACTATCAGAAATACGGTATCGCACCGATGATCCGGAAGCTGTGCAAGGAGACGGGTTTTCCGCTGAAGAAGGTCTACGAGCTGTTCCCGTCAGGTCCCGCAAAAGGCGCCTGCAAGGTTGCCGGTTTGGCGAAGCCGACGGGCTGTGTCTGATCAGACACGAATCTGAGGAGACGGAAAGAAACGAACAGCCCGGCGAGGATTCGTCCTTTCCGGGCTGTTTTCGCTGGTCGGTCACCTGTGCGGTATTCAACGTACACCCGAGACCGACGCGGACTCTGCTGCTGGGAGTGTGCCGATTATGTCCATCCGCGAGCATCTTCTGACTAACCGTGCGGACATCCTGTCCTCATGGATCGGGCGAACCTTCGCCACGTATCCGGCGGATTCCGTTCGCTTCTTCGCAACCCGAAGTGATCGGTTCGCCAATCCGGTCGGTGATACCATCAAAAGGGGCTTGTCGGCCGTCTTTGACAGTCTCGTCGCCGGCGCCGATCCCGAGCGGCTGCGTGAGGATATCGACGCCGTCATCAGGCTCCGGTCGGTGCAGAATTTCTCTGCGCAGGACGCGGTGGGGTTCGTGTTCGCGCTCAAGGAAATCGTGCACGCGTCTCTCAACGGCCATGCCGGCGAATCCGCACTGCGTGAGGACCTGTCTGCCTTTGACCGGCGGGTCGATCAACTCGCTCTTCTCGCGTTCGATCTCTATATGTCGTGTCGTGAGCAGGTCTATGACATCCGGGCGCGAGAGGAAAAAGCCCGGTCCGCCAAACTGCTCGCACGAGCACATCAGATCATCGAACGTCATGCAACCGGTCAAAAAATCACACGTGACGATATCACACCTCAGGTTGAGGGAGGAGAGAGGCAATGAGGGCCTTGTTTTCCCTGTCTGTGGTAGCGGTGGTGGTGCTGCTGACAATCGCGGCGGTCGCCACCTCGGGCGGTCGCTTCTTCGTTGGAACGATTCTGCCCTACGCCGCTATCGCCACCTTTCTCGTGGGGATGATCTACCGCGTTCTGCACTGGGCGCGCTCGCCGGTGCCGTTCAAGATCACGACCACGTGCGGGCAGCAGCGATCGTTGTCCTGGATTAAGCACGATAACCTGGAAAGCCCGCACAACCTCTGGGGCGTCCTCGGACGAATGGCGCTGGAAGTGCTGTTCTTCCGCTCCCTTTTCCGAAATACGAAGGCCGAGCTGAAAGATGGACCTCGTCTGGTCTACGGAGATGCGCGGTGGCTGTGGCTGGGGGGACTCGCGTTTCATTGGTCGTTTCTTGTCATCTTCGTTCGACACTTCAAGTTTTTCGTGGAGCCGGTACCGGGATGGGTCTCGGGTATACAGGAACTCGATGGCTTTTTCCAGATCGGACTGCCGATATTCTATATCACCGACGGCATCCTGCTGGCGGCGATCACGTATCTGTTCTTCCGAAGGGTGGTTAATCCGCAACTCCGCTACCTGTCACTCGCCGGCGATTACTTCCCGTTGCTTCTGATCGGCGGTCTTGCGACCAGCGGTGTCATTATGAGACACACGTCGCTGCGGGTCGATATCACCGACGTCAAACTCCTGGCAACCGGGCTGATCAGCCTCGATCCGGTCGTGCCTGAATCTCTGGGGGCCGTGTTTTTCGTTCACCTGACCATGCTCAGCGTGTTGCTGCTGTACTTCCCGTTCAGCAAGCTCGTGCACATGGCCGGGGTGTTTTTCAGCCCCACCCGGAATATGAGCAACAACAACCGAGAGCAGCGACATATCAACCCGTGGAACTACCCCGTGAAGGTGCACACCTACGAAGAATGGGAGGATGAGTTCCGCGACGTAATGAAGGCGGCCGACATGCCGCTCGAAAAAGACGTGGAGACGAAGTAACCATGGCGGGAGCAAAACCAAAACCGGAGAAACTGTCATCGGTTGATTACCATCCGCCGTCACAAAGCTGGATGGACGTCCCGCCCAACGTGCGTCCCGGGACATTCAACTGGGCCGCCAACCCGGCCAATGCAGCATATCTCGATCTGCCGCATGTTCGCAAGTGGCAGCCGACCGATGAAGACTGGAAACTTCCCGACAACTGGCAGCAGATTGTGCTCGAAGGACTGGCCGACCGGCTGCAGAAATACCGCTCGCTGAAGCTGTTCATGGACATCTGCGTGCGCTGTGGAGCCTGCGCGGACAAGTGCCACTTCTTTCTGGGATCGGGCGATCCGAAAAACATGCCGGTCCTGCGCGCCGAGCTGCTTCGCTCGGTGTATCGCCGGGACTTCACGACCGCCGGCAAAATTCTCGGCAAGCTGGCGGGCGCCCGACCCCTGACTCCACAGGTCATCAAAGAGTGGTTTCTGTACTTCTACCAGTGCACGGAATGTCGGCGCTGTTCGGTGTTCTGCCCCTACGGTATCGACACGGCCGAGATTACCATGATGGGGCGCGAATTGCTCAACTCCATCGGACTCGGTATCGACTGGATTACGACGCCCGCCGCCAACTGCTTTCGTACGGGCAACCACCTCGGCATTCAGCCGCACGGGTTCAAGGACTCCCTCGATTTTGCGGTGGACGAACTCGCCGAGATTACCGGCGTCCGGGTCGAAGCGCCCATCAACCGCAAAGGCGCCGAAATCTTGTTCGTATCGCCGTCGGCCGACTACTTTGCCAGCCCCCACTACTATACGTTGCTGGGGTACCTGGCCCTTTTCCACGAAATCGGACTGGATTACACGTGGTCGGCATATGCATCTGAGGGCGGCAATTTCGGGCTGTTTCACTCGTCTGATATGATGAAGCGGCTTAACGCGAAAATCTACGCTGAAGCCAGGCGCCTCGGTGTGAAGTGGATTCTGGGCGGTGAATGCGGCCACATGTGGCGTGTGCTGCACCAGTACATGGATACCATGAACGGACCTGCGGACTTTCTGGAAGAGCCGGTGTCCCCCATCACAGGGACCAAATTCGACCATGCCCGTGCGACGAAGATGGTACACATCTGCGAGTTTACGTCGGACCTGATCGCCAACGGGAAGCTCAAACTGGAGAAGAGCCGCAATGACAACGTGCGGGTGACGTTCCATGACTCCTGCAACCCGGCACGCGCAATGGGATTACTCGACGAACCGCGGTACTGCATCGACCACGCCTGCAACCACTTCTTCGAGATGCCCGAGAATACCATCCGCGAGCAAACATTCTGTTGCGGTTCGGGCTCCGGGATTGGAACCGATGAGAACTTCGAAATGCGGATGCGCGGCGGCTTCCCCCGTGCCAACGCCGTGAAATACGTTCACGAGATACACGGCGTGAACATGCTGGCATGTATCTGTGCGATCGACAAGGCCACGTTGCCGCCGCTTCTGGAGTTCTGGGTGCCGGGCGTGGAGGTCTGCGGCGTGCATGAGCTGATCGGTAACGCCCTCGTGATGAAGGGAGAGCACCGGGTCAGCGACCTGCGCGGAGAGCCACTTCCGGGACAAGCGGGGGCTGACGGCGAAGGCGCTGCCGACCAACCGGCCGAGAAGGAGGTGAGCAAGGATGTATAACTCCGGTACCGTAATAATCGGTGTGTTGGCGTTCCTCGTGTTGCTGCTGTTTCCGGTGTGGTACAACCTTGCCAGCGGCCAGATCGACCATGAGCCGGATCTCGCCAAACCCATTCGCGGCGAAGCCTGCGTGACCGAAACCGCGTACATGCGCGCAAACCACATGAATCTGCTCAATGATTGGCGCGACCGGGTCGTCCGCGAAGGAGAACGGGTGTACGTGGCTGCCGACGGCCAGCGCTATGAAATGAGTCTCACCAACACGTGTCTGGATTGTCATGCCGATAAGGTGAAATTCTGCGATGAATGTCACACGTATATGGCGGTCGATCCCTACTGCTGGGACTGTCATATCGTCCCGGAGACGCCGCTGAGTCAGGAGGTGGCTTATGGGAATTGACCGACGCAAATTCATGAAGGTGTCCGGCCTTACGGCACTGGCCCTCGCCGGAGGCCGTCAGATGAGCGTTCTCGGCCAGGATGATTCGACAAAGGTCGAACCGCCGCGCACGGGATCCTTCGACACCCCACTGACCGCAAAGCGCTGGGCAATGGTGTGCGATCTCAGCAAATGTCGCCGAAAGGAAGGCTGCGACGCGTGTATCAAGGCGTGTCATCTCGCCCACAATGTCCCCGACTTCGGCAACCCCAAAGACGAGGTCAAGTGGATATGGAAGGAGCGCTTCGAGCACGCCTTCCACGGGCAGGAGCATGAGTATATCACCGAAGAGATACGTCACAGCAACGTTCCGCTTCTGTGCAATCACTGCGACAACCCGCCGTGTACGCGGGTCTGTCCGACCGGTGCGACGTGGAAACGGGAATCGGACGGTATCGTCATGATGGACTGGCACCGCTGTATCGGATGTCGCTACTGCGTGGTGGCCTGTCCGTACGGCTCGCGGTCGTTCAACTGGCGGGAACCCCGCCCTCATATCGAAACGATCGACGAGAACTTCCCGACTCGCACCCGCGGTGTGGTGGAGAAGTGTACGTTTTGCGAAGAACGGCTGGTCCGTGGCCTGCTCCCGGTGTGTGTGGAGGTTTGTCCGGAAAAAGCGCTCGCCTTCGGCGATCTCGAGGACCCGGAGTCGGATATACGCGCGCTTCTTCGAGAGCATTTTACGATCCGGCGCCGACCGGAACTGGGAACGTCACCCGAGGTCTTCTACATAGTGTGAGGTTGTCATGATAGAGAAAGCATTATCCGGCAATAAACAATACTGGGCGTGGATCACTTTCCTCGTGGCAACCATAGCGGTGGCGGCGTACACGTATATACGTTTTCAGTACCAGATAGGTCTGGGGATTACGGGCCTCAGCCGCGACGTTACCTGGGGATTCTATATCGCCCAGTTCACGTTTATGGTTGGGGTGGCTGCCTCCGCCGTGATGGTCGTGTTGCCGTACTATCTCCACGACTATAAGGAGTTCGGCAAAATCACGATTCTCGGCGAGTTTATCGCCGTAGCCTCGGTGATCATGTGTATGACCTTCATTTTCGTCGATATGGGTCAGCCCTTCCGTATCATGAACGTATTCCTGCACCCCTCTCCGAATTCGTTGATGTTTTGGGACACGGTCGTGTTGAGCGGGTATCTCCTGTTGAACGTGCTCATTTCGCGGGTGACGCTCGATGCGGAGCGCAAGGGCATTGCACCGCCGAAATGGATCAAGCCGATCATTATCCTGTCGATTCCATGGGCGTTTTCGATTCATACGGTCACGGCCTTTCTCTATTCGGGCCTCGCCGCACGGCCATTCTGGCTCACTGCAATCCTCGCACCCCGGTTTCTCGCATCGGCGTTCGCCACCGGCCCGGCCCTGCTGATCCTTCTGGTACTGATTCTGAGAAAGCTGACGAAATTCGACGCCGGGCGCGAACCTGTCCAGAAGTTGGCGCTTATCACGACCTACGCGATGGCCGTCAACGTGTTCTTTGTGCTGATGGAGGTGTTCACCGCGGTGTACTCCGACATGCCGGAACACACGGCTCATTTCCAGTACCTGTTTGTCGGTATCGACGGACACGCGACGTATGTGGTGTGGATGTGGATTTCGTCGATCCTCGCCCTGTTGTCGCTGGTGCTCCTGTTTAATCCGAAGACTCGTCGCAGAGAGTCGGTTCTGGTGGTTGCGTGCATCGCAGTGGTGCTGTCGCTGTGGATCGACAAGGGTCTCGCGATGGTGATCGCCGGGTTCGTGCCGACCGTGCTTGGGCACGTCGTCGACTACATCCCCACCCTTCCTGAGTTGCTGATCTCTCTGGGAGTGTATGCGATGGGTTTGCTGCTTGTGACCGTCTTCTACAAGATGACGTTGTCGGTGCGGCACCAGCTGCGCACGGAAGGCTACAAATAGCTCGCGTTGATAGTAGCGGGGCGGCGCTGATACCGCGCCGCCCGGTGAGGGAAACACACGCGGCCGGTCGGTCAGCCTGACCTGACCGACCTGTTATTAGAGAGAAGATTATACCGTGGAAAGTTCCGATGTCGTGATTGTCGGAGGAATCGCGTGTGGTCCCAAAGCCGCGGCCGTGCTGGCGCGTCGCATGCCGGATGCGCGCATCACGCTCTTTCAAAAAGAGCCGTATCTGTCTTACGCCTCGTGCGGCATGCCGTGGCTGGCGTCGGGCGACCTTGAAGGACCCGACGTGCTGTGCGCGACCCAATATGGGGTCAAGCGGGATGCCTCGTTTTTCCGGGACACTAAAGGGGTCTTCGCCCTTCCGGAATCGGAAGTCCTGTCGATAAATCGTTCGGCGAAGACCGTGACAGTGCGGCTTGCCAATGGAGAGATGATCGAACATCAATACGGTAAACTGGTACTCGCAACGGGTGCGCTGCCTGCGTCTCCGCCGTTTCCCGTCCCGCAAGACTGCCCGTATGTCACGTCATTTCATTCGCTGGCCGAGGCGACGCAATTCCGCCGCCACGCGGAGCAGGGCAAGGCAGGGCGTGCCGTTGTCATCGGCGCCGGGTTCATCGGGGTCGAACTGCTCGGCGCCCTTGGTGATCTGTGGGGAATCGACACAACACTCGTTGAAGCCGAGAACCGCATTCTGCCGTACGCGTTGGACCCGGACATGTCGGCTATGGTGTACCGACACGTCCGTGCGCAGGGGGTTACAGTCCATTTGGGTACCCGGGTCGATTGCGTGAAAACGAATGCGACCGGTAGTCCAGTTGTGTCATTCGGAAACAATGAGATCGAGACCGACCATGTGTTTCTCTGCCTCGGTGTGCGTCCCAATACGGCTTTGGCTCAGGCATGCGGCCTCGAGCTGGGCGGCTCGGGTGGTCTCGTTGTCAATCAGCACATGCAGACGTCTGATCCCGACATCTACGCGGGCGGCGACTGCGTCGAATCGCACAACCGGATCACCGGCCACAAGTTCTATCTTCCCATGGGTTCACTGGCTAACCGTCATGGAAGAGTGATCGCCGAACATATCGCCGGAGGCTCGGCGGTCTTCAACGGCGCCGTGGGCGCCTTTGTCGTCAGAGTCGGCGAGTTGAACGTCTCGGCCGTCGGGCTGACTCAGGATCAGGCGAAGAAAGCCGGACTTGCTTCCGAGGCAGTATGGGGAACCTACACCGACCGCCCCGTCTATTTCATGGAGCACGCCGATATCACGTGCAAAATGGTGTATAGCCCGGATAATCTTCGCTTGCTGGGACTGCAGGCCGTCGGGCGCGGCGACGTCTGTCGTCGGACGGACGTCTTTTCCGCGTTTTTGTACCACTCCGGCACGATTCGCGACCTGCTCGATCATGAGCACGCTTATGCACCCCCATTCAGCGAAGCACTGGATCCGCTGTTCCATCTGGCCTGCCAGGCAACGGCCCAGGTTCGCGGCACGGTGTTTCTCCCGCCCGACCTCGGTTCAGACAGCAACCCGGTAGTGCAGTGGTTGGACGTTCGTGAAGCCGATGAGGCCGCTGCGGAGACGATCCCCGATGGTCCGGATGCGGAAACCCGGCCATGGATACTGATTCCAATGGGCGAACTAAGACATCGTCTCGCAGAACTGGACCCCGCCCGGCCGGTCCGAATATTGTGCGCCCGCGGGCCGCGCTCCTATCAGGCTGCCGTGATTCTCCGACATGCAGGATTTACCGATGTGGCGATCATCGGTGGAGGGTTGCACGCGCTAAAGGATTAGCGTATATTCGTCCGCGACGCCCGGGCGAGAAGAAAGGGTTCGTATGGCAGTGGCACCGTGGTATTTATACGTCTGTGGTGTCAATCACAAAACCGCCTCGCAGGACGAGCGACAGTCCCTGCAGATCGGACGGGAAGAACTGGCGGACTGCCAGGTCGCCTTCTCTGAAATTCCCGGGGTGATCGAATCCACCATCGTTTCCACCTGCAACCGCGTAGAATTCTACTTTGTCGCCGACCGGGTCAGCGAACCGCTTGAGGTCATTGGCGCGTTTTACCGCCGCATCGGGCGGCCTGATCCGCCGACCCCTCCGGGCCGGTTTTATTGCATGCGTGACCGGATGGCCGCCCGACACCTGTTTGATGTCGCGGCCGCGATCGACTCCATGGTCGTCGGCGAGTCCCAGATTCTCGGCCAATTGAAAGACGCATACAGCAGCGCCTGTACCGTCAAGACAGCCGGCAGAATCCTCCATCGACTCTTCCATCAGGCGTTCCGTGTCGGCAAGCAGGTGCGCACCGATACGGAAATGGGCAAGGGTGCCTGCAGCATTGCGTCCGCTGCCGCCGAGTACATCGCACGTCACTTAGATTCGCTCGCCGGTCGAAACGTGCTTTATATAGGAGCGAGCCCGATGGTTGCCCTGGCAGCCTCGAGCCTCTCACGGCTGGATGTTGGTGAGTTCATGTTTGCCAACCGGACGGTCGAGAAAGCCGACGGATTGGCCGCCCGGTTCGGTTTGCGCGGACATTCCCTGGCCGAGCTTCCGTCGCTGCTTGAGAGAGCCGATGTGATCGTCAGTTGTACGGGATCGCCGGATGCAGTCGTATCCCGTTCCCTGCTGGATGAGGCGCTTCGCCGACGAAACGGACGGCCACTGCTGGTGGTCGACATGGCTGTGCCACGCGATATCGACTACGACCCCGGGCTCGAACGGCCGGGACTCAATATCCTTGATCTTGATCGCTTGAAAGTATTTGTTGAGAACAACCGGCAGCACCGCGAAGACGCCGTGCCGCAGGCCGAGCAGATCATCGAGCAGCGGCTGTCGGAATTCATGTACTGGTACTCGCACGCGCACCAGGAACTTGCCAACGGCATGCTGGACCGGTCGTTTGAGCATATTCGCCGGCTCGAGTTGGCGCGGCTGATGATGAAGCTGCCCATTGAGTTGCGCGATGAACTGGATCATGCCAGCCGACATCTCGTCCAGAAGCTGCTGCACGTTCACAACCGCGTGAATGAAACGCCTGAAGGATAGGAGCCGGCTTTATGCCCAATCGATACATACCGATCAGCCTCACTGCCCGGGATCGCACCTGTCTCGTGGTGGGGGGAGGCACCGTGGCTTTGCGCAAGATCGATACGCTGTTGAATTACGCGGTCGCGGTGACGGTGGTCGCACCGGAACTCGATCCCAAGATCGAGTACTACGGGCAGCGCGACATGCTATCGGTCGTCAAACGACAGTATCTTTCCCCCGAGGCGGCTCGCTACAATATCGTGATCGCCGCGAGCGACAATGAAGTGGTCAACAAGCAGGTGTACGACGACACGCGCGATACGCCCTCCATCTGCAATGTCGTCGACAACCCGCCGCTGTGCGACTTCATCTTCCCGGCCGTGGTGCGGCGCGATACCCTTACGCTGGCTGTATCCACCGACGGCACTGCGCCGTTTCTGGCGGGACACCTCCGGCTGATCCTCGAGAACATCTTTCCGGAACACTGGGCAAAGCTCGTGGGTCTGGCCGGCATTTTCCGCAACCGGGTACAGCAGAAGTGGTCGTCGGATGTCGAAAAGAAGAACGCATGCTACGAACGGTTTCTCGAAGCGGACTGGAAGACGATGCTGAAGGAAAAGAACGAAGCTGAGGTCGAGTCGGAACTTGATCGGATGCTGACTTTTTGACCGAGTTGACCTGGTGCAGAAAAGGTGATCCATGGCTGTAGAATCTATCCGCGTAGGCACGCGCGCCAGCCGGTTGGCGGTGACCCAGGCGTTGTGGGTTACGGCCCACCTCCAGCAGATGCATCCCGCAATCGATTTTCGCCTTATACGGATCAGCACGAGCGGCGACGAGGAACGGCTGCAGCCGTTGGAGCAGATGGGCGGTATTGGAGTATTCACCAAGCGCATTGAGCAAGCCCTGATCGACAACGAAATCGACCTCGCCGTCCACAGCGCCAAGGACCTGCCATCGGTCATGACCAGCGGACTTGTTCTTGCCGCGGTGCCCGAGCGGGAAGAGCGCGCAGATGTCTGGCTCTCCCGTGACGCGCGTCGACTCGACGATACGCCACACGGAGCCGTCGTTGGAACCAGTTCGCCCCGCCGTCGTGCACTGCTGTTGTCAATGCGACCCGATCTGTCCGTGCGGGACATTCGCGGCAATGTCGAAACCCGACTGGAAAAACTGCACGCCGGAGACTACGACGCGCTCATCATGGCGGCGGCCGGGCTGAGCCGTCTCGACATGGAGCAGTTTGTCACGCATCGTCTGCCGACCGACAAGTTCGTGCCCGCCGGCGGCCAGGGAGCCCTTGCGGTACAGTGCCGGGCGAACGATCATGCCGTGATAGGCGTTGCACGCACTATCGACTGCGAGGCTGACCACCAGTGTGTGGATGCCGAGCGACGACTCATGGAGAAACTCGGCGCCGGCTGCAGCGCCGCGGTCGGCTGCACCGCCATGGTGTCGGGATCTGACATCCGAATGATCGCTGCCGTGCTCGACAAACGTGGGGTGAACCGGCTGCAGGTCAGTCAGACCGATACCGTCGCCAACCGGTTTGATCTCGCCGAGCGATTGGCGGGGGAGTTGATTGCACAGGGAGCGAAAGACCTCCTGGAGTGAAAGCGGAAGCGACAGCATGAATGGCATCGTCTATCTCATTGGCGCCGGTCCGGGCAACCCGGACCTGATAACCGTCCGGGGACGCCGGCTGCTTGAACAGTGTGACGTCGTCGTCTACGACAACCTCATCCCCGACGAATTGATTGTCACACTGCCGGAACGCGTGGAGCGTCGATATGTCGGAAAACTGTCCTCAGTACATACACTGCCCCAGGAAGAGATCAACGAACTGCTGGTGACACTCGCCCAACAGGGCAAGCGCGTCGCCCGCCTCAAAGGAGGGGACCCGTTTACATTCGGTCGCGGCGCCGAAGAAGCGTCGCTGTTACGGCGGCATGGCATTCCCTACGAGGTTGTCCCGGGCGTCACGTCGGCGTCGGCCGCGCTGGCATATGCCGGCATTCCCCCGACCGACCGCCGCAAGGCGTCGCTTGTCATGTACGTGACCGGCCACAAGGGAACGAAGTGTGAGTCGATGGTGCAGTGGGACTGGGTGGCCAGGGCCAGGTTTTCGACCATCGTCATTTACATGGGCGTCAGCGAATTGGAGCGACTGGCCGATGAATTGATTGCGCACGGCATGGCGGCCGACACTCCGGCAGCCGTGATCGAACGCGGCACCTTCAGCACCCAGCGGGTCTATACATCACCGTTGCGAGGGCTTGCTCATCTCGCGCGAGAAAAGGACGTCCGTCCGCCTGCCCTTATCGTCATCGGCGACGTTGTCGACCTGAAAGAGGAGATAGAATGGTTCTCAGGCCGGCCGCTGTTCGGTCACCGCGTGATGGTCACTCGCCCGGCTGACCAGGCCCGCGACGTATACCACGAGCTTCGCGATCTCGGAGCGGAAGTGCTCAGTTACCCGACGATTGCGACACGCGCGTACGTCGACGAGCAGGGATGGGCACAGTTTGACCGACTCCACGGCGGCGATCAGTGGCTGATCCTTACCAGTGAAAACGCGGTCAGGTATTTCATCGGCGGGTTCGTGACGCGGTACGGTGACGTCCGAAAGCTCTCGAAATTCCGGATCGCCGCTATCGGCTACGGCACCGCAAAAGCCATGCAGCACTATCATCTCGCTCCGGATTTCGTGCCCTCCAGAGCAACCGTCGACGTGCTCGCGGAGGAGATGACCACGAAGCTGTCGTTGACAGGAGCCGCCGTTGTGCGCGTCCGAGGCAATCTTGCGGATTCGACCGCGGAACAAGCACTGGAATCGGCTGGCGCTTCGGTGACTCAGCTCACCGTGTACGAAACATACATCCCGACCTGGCCGGAAAATCTGAAAGAAAAGTTGTTTCGGTATCCGCCGGACTTTATCGTATTCACCTCGGGTTCGTCCGTCGACGGCTTCGCGACTAATCTGACGCCCGACGAACGCGCCCGATTGTCCGAGGCAAAAGTGGTGTCTATCGGCCCTTCGACTACGCGAGTAATCGAACGGCTGGGAATGAGGGTCACGATAGAGGCAACGCACCATTCGCTGCCGGGCGTGATTGAGAAGATGATTCAATTCCTGAAAGCGCAGAGGTAACTGCCATGGCTTTTCCAGAATCGCGACCGCGGCGGCTGCGACGAACACGTGCGATACGTGACCTGGTTCGGGAGACGAAGCTTCATCCATCCGACTTCGTATTCCCGGTCTTTGTGAGCGATCTTGTGGAGTCGCCTGAACCGATTGCATCGATGCCCGGAATCGCCAATGTCCCGATAACCATGGTTGCGGAGCAGGCAGCGTGCGCCCGGCGGCTGGGACTCGGCGGGATCATTTTGTTCGGTACCCCGAAGCGAAAGGATGCGAGAGGCTCCGATTCGGTATCGGATGATGGCATCATTCAACGAGCGGTTCGAGAAATCAAGAACAAGGTGCCGGATGCTCTGGTCATCACCGACGTGTGTCTCTGCGAGTATACCGACCACGGCCACTGCGGTATCATCAAGAATCAGTGTGTGGACAACGACCTGACCATCGCCCAGCTCGCCCGGCAGGCGCTCAGCCACGCCAAAGCCGGCGCCGATATCGTCGCGCCGTCGGATATGATGGACGGTCGGGTGGAGGCCATCCGATCGCATCTCGACAGCGAGGGTTTCGAGCAGATCCCGATCATGTCGTATGCTGCCAAGTACTGCTCGGCCTTTTACGGACCGTTCCGCGAAGCGGTCGATTCAGCCCCTCAGTTCGACGATCGGTCAACCTACCAGATGGACCCGCCGAATTTCCGCGAAGCGATGCGCGAGATCGAAGAAGATGTCGATGAGGGCGCCGATATTGTGATGGTCAAGCCGGCTTTGGCCTATCTCGATATTATCCGGGAGGCGCGGACTCGTTTCGATCGGCCGCTGGCGGCTTACAACGTCAGCGGCGAATATGCGATGGTGAAGCAGATGGCGGCTGCGGGATTGGCCGAAGAGCGCCGGTTGGCGCTGGAAATCCTGACTTCTATCAAACGCGCCGGCGCTGACATCATCATTACCTATCACGCATGCGATGCCGCGCGCTGGCTTACCGAGTAGTCGTCGTCAGCAGCCGATTCATGGGCACTCGTCCGCGGCAGGGTTACACACCGTGCCCCTGGCAGTGCCGATAGCGTGGGGAGCCAGCGAATCACCGGGTTGCCTTAACAGAGAGTCAGACTGGCCGGCGCCGAGGGAATCCGCCGCACGCACACTGTCAGCGCATATGACAATGCTTGGATCAACTGAACTCCGTGTTCGATTTTCCAGTGACCGGGTATGAGTCGAATTCGAACTAACGATGATTGCAGCGACCGCCAGGGCCGTCACTGACAGCGCCGCTACGTGCCGATTGAACAGCTTCATGGTCCCGATCCCTCTCGCACAAAATCAATTAATCGCGCTTCTCGACCGTGCGTCAGAGTCCGCCGATCATGACCTCGGAAGGCGATTGATCTGACGGGCATAAACGAGAGCGAGCGTGCGATAAATCATATGTGCGAATTTCGAGTACGGCATATACCACAGCAGGAAAAACACGCTGACCATATGGATGAAGTAAACAGTGTATGCCGGTAGCGCCAGCCCCGCCCAGCGAACGAGCCACGAAAGCATACCGGTTAACCCGACAACGAACAAGACATACAGGAACAGGTAGTCGGTATAGCCGTTCGCGCCCACCCGGTCCCGCTCACTCCAGCGGCGGTATATGGCCATGGCCCCTCCGATTACGAGAGCCAACCCGCTTGCTGCCCCCAGGATCTTGACAGGGTGAGGCAATTCGATCGGCAGTCCGAAAAACGAACTCATGCTCTCGAGTCCCAGCAGATGCAGGTAATGCGGAATGAATACAAACACAAACACACAGCCGGTAGTGATCATCGCACCGACAAATCCGAACAACAACAACATGTGAGCGGTCGCGCGAGCGCGGTTGGCGTCGCACGAACGGAACCGACTGTGGGCGAAAATCTCTTTGACCGTCAAGACCAATCCCGAGACGAATGACATCCGCTCGCCCGGGTTGCCCGCCTGCAAACCATTCCAGAACCGTTTGAAGCCGATAGCCGCAAAGAGAAATACGAGGATGTTACCGAATACGAACAGGGCGTCCACCGAACTGTGCGGCAGGAAAATGTCAAAATCGACTACTGTGCTGTGCAGAAACGCAAAAGCACCATCAGGGGTTCTCGGTGCAAAAGCCAATACCGCCGCAGCGAGCAACAGGATTGGCGTGAGGATCAGCCAGCTCAACGCCGCCGGAGTCGCCAGGGCCTTGCCCATGAACCGTGGAAACGCAAAATACTCGTATACATACGAACGAACGGCCGCGAGCACATCGCCCGGACGGGCCCCACGCGGGCAACGCTGGGTGCAGTCGTTACACTGATGACATAACCAGATATCGGGATCGGCCACCAACTGATCCCGCTGTCCCCATTGCGCGAGAATCATCTCCTTGCGGGGAAAAGGGCGGTCGGCCGGTGACAGGGAACAGACCACCGAACAGGTCGCACACTGATAACAGCGTTTTACGGTGTCCCCGCCGACCCGTTTTACCTCCCGGATCAGAGCAAGATCCGGTTCCACCAATCGTCGGGCAGCCATGTCGCAACTCCTTTGTATGCTGCTGCTTGCTACGAAAGCCGGGTTGCCGAAGCCGGTCCGTTTCGGCACTGTATATAATAGACCGACGTATCTATGCTGTCAAGGGGAATTGTTATTTTTTTCACAATCTATATCAAGCCATCGGAAAATCTGACGAAGACGAATGAGGCTGAGGGGCGGACTCTTAACGCTTTGTGCGGCAGCATGATCGGGTTACTGCAGTGGGCGTCGGACTGGTCCGGAAAGCACACCGGGGCCCGGAAGATGCCCGGCTCGTGCCGGGAGTGGCCTGGGGGCCGGGCCCGGGGCTTCACGCACGAACATGGGCAAGTGTGTCCAGTGTCTCTCCTCACGTGTTGGTCAAAAACAGCGATTCGCCCGGGGCAGGGCTGTCACCCCGTAATGCCCGTGAAAGTTGATGGTTGTAGCCAATCATGGGCAAGATGGGACAGGTTCAATATTGCTAACTTACGGCAATCTGGTGGGTTCAGCGACTTGCACGACCAAAAAACTTGTGAAAAAAGGTACTTTTCGCTTGACACTCACTGGGACCGGCTTTAGATTCGAAGCAGTCCCTCAAAAGGGAGAAGGACGGATTGCAGCCTGTATTCCTTGTTGCGCCTTGTGAAAAAAGTCACATGGCTGCCGATCACTTCAATAAGAACCACGCTGATCATAGAGAAGGATAGGAAGAACACTATGGCAACTTCAATGCTGATCCCGCCGCATGGCAGTGACAAACTGAAGATCCTGCTGCTCGAAGGAGCGGAGAGGGCAGCCGAGTTAAAACGCGCCGAGAAGCTACCCAGAGTGGTGATGACATCGCGTGAAACCGGCGACCTCATCATGCTCGGAATCGGCGGCTTCACTCCGCTCGACGGCTTTATGGGCAAGGACGACTGGAAGGGTGTCTGCGAGCACATGAAGATGACCAACGGCATCTTCTGGCCCATTCCGGTCACGCTCTCTCACGACAGCAAGATCGACCCGGGAACGGAGATCACCCTCATCTCCGGCGAGACGCAGGAGATCATGGGTACGATGAAGGTGACCGAGTCTTATCAGATCGACAAGGCCTTCGAGTGCAAGCACGTGTTTTCGACAACCGATGAAGCGCACCCCGGCGTCAAGATGGTCATGGCCCAGAAGCCGTGGAACATCGCCGGCCCCGTGAAGGTGCTCTCCGAGAGCTATTTCCCCGAGCACTTCAAGGGCATCTATCAGCGCCCTGCCGAGAGCCGCAAGATCTTTGAGCAGAAAGGCTGGAAGTCCATCGCGGCCCTGCAGCTTCGCAACCCGATGCACCGGTCGCACGAGTATCTTGCGAAGATCGCAGTCGAAGTCTCCGACGGTCTGTACATTCATCAGCTGGTGGGCGGCCTGAAGCCCGGCGACATCCCGGCGGACGTGCGCGTTAAGTGCATCAATACCCTGGTTGAGAACTACTTCGTGAAGGATCGCGTGGTAACCGGCGGATACCCGCTCGACATGCGCTATGCCGGCCCGCGTGAGGGCCTCCTGCACGCCGTTTTCCGCCAGAACTTCGGCTGCACGCACATGATCATCGGCCGCGACCACGCCGGCGTCGGCGACTATTATGGCCCGTTCGATGCGCAGGAAATCTTCTTCAAGCTGTGGGACGGAGCCCTCTTGTGCAAGATGCTGCCGATCGACTGGACCTTCTGGTGCTTCAAGTGCGGCGGGATGTCTTCGATGAAGACCTGTCCGCACGGCAAGGAAGACCGCCTTTTCCTCTCCGGCACGGCACTGCGCAAAGCGCTGTCCGAGGGCGGAAGTGTTCCGGCAGAGTTCAGCCGTCCGGAAGTCCTCGAGATTCTGCGTCAGTATTACGCCGAGCTTGAGGAAGACGAGAAAGTGGAAGTGAAACTGCACGGTCATGCGACCGGCGACGCCAGGAAGAAATAACGTTAGGTACGCGAAGACCTTTCAGTCTTTATCCTGTGTAAGGAGGGTGTAATGCCTAGCTACGTAAACCCCGAGAAATGCGATGGGTGCAAGGCACTGGACAAGACCGCATGCCAGTACATTTGTCCCAACGACCTCATGGTGCTCGACAAGGAGGCCATGAAGGCCTGGAACCGGGAGCCTGAGATGTGTTGGGAATGCTACTCGTGCGTGAAGATCTGCCCGGTGCAGGCTATCGAAGTCCGCGGGTACGCAGACTTTGTTCCCATGGGCGCTAACGTCACGCCGATGCGCTCGACCGACAGCATCATGTGGACGGTCAAGTTCCGCAACGGCATGCTCAAACGCTTTAAGTTCCCGATCCGGACTACCCCGGAGGGTCAGGCTCAGCCGGCTGGCGGATACCCGCCGCACAACGACCTGAACTCCCAGGTGCTCGCGCAGGAACCGGCCGCCCTGAACATGTCAGAAGTGTACACGATCAAGTAGGAATCGGAAGGAACGAACACGATGGCTAAATTCGAAAAAGTGGAAGTCACCACTGACCTTCTGATCCTCGGTGGTGGCATGGCAGCCTGTGGCGCAGCGGTGGAAGCTGCCTACTGGGCGAAGAAAAACGGCCTCAAGGTGACGCTGGTTGACAAGGCGGCGATGGATCGCTCCGGAGCCGTGGCCATGGGCCTCTCCGCCATCAACCAGTACGTCGGCCTGCATGAAGGCAAAAACACCGTGAAGGACTACGTGGACTACGTCCGCATGGACCTCATGGGTATTATCCGCGAAGACCTGGTGGCCAATATCGCCCGCCACGTCGACTCGACCGTCCACCTCTTCGAGAAGTGGGGTCTGCCGATTTGGAAAGACGCGGAAGGCCGCTACGTGCACGAAGGTCGTTGGCAGCTGATGATCAACGGCGAATCGTACAAGGTGATCGTCGCCGAAGCCGCCAAGAACGCGCTCCAGGAAGCGGGCGGAGAGTACTTTGAACGCGTGTTCATCACCGAGCCGATTCTCGATGGTGACCGGATCGCCGGTGCGATCGGTTTTTCGACCCGTGAGAACAAGGCGTATGTGTTCCGCGCCAAGTCGGTGATCGTCGCCATGGGTGGTGCCGTGCACGTCTTCAAGCCGCGCAGCACCGGCGAAGGTCTCGGCCGTGCGTGGTATCCGCCGTGGAACTCCGGTTCATCGGCCTACTTCACGCTTCGCGCCGGCGCCGAAATGACGTCGCAGGAAGTCCGGTTCATCCCGGTGCGCTTCAAGGATGCCTACGGTCCGGTCGGCGCATGGTTCCTGCTGTTCAAGTCGGCTGCGACCAACGCCATGGGCGGCAACTACATGATCGAGCGCAAGGACGAGCTGGAGAGCTGGAAGCCCTACGGTTTGGTCAAGCCGATTCCGGCCAACCTGCGCAACTGGCTTGGCATGCTCGATGTGATGGAAGGCAAGGGCCCGATCTTCATGCGGACGGCCGAAGCCATCCAGAAGATCGCTGCCGATGCCGGCGACGAAAAGGCCGCCAAGAAGAAACTGAAAGAGCTCGAAGCCGAGGCCTGGGAAGACTTCCTCGATATGACGATTTCGCAGGCGATTCTGTGGGCCGCCAACAACGTCGAGCCCGAGAAGCGCTCGTCTGAGATCGCTGCCGCTGAGCCGTATTTCATCGGTTCACACTCCGGCGCCTCCGGCGCCTGGATCTCCGGTCCGGAAGACCTCCAGAACGGCCAGACCAAAAACGACTATTTCTGGGGTTACAGCCACATGTCGACCGTCAAGGGAATGTTCTGTGCTGGTGACGCCTCCGGTGCCTCCTCGCACAAGTTCTCCTCTGGCTCGCATGCCGAAGGTCGCATCTGCGGTAAGGCCGCGGTGAAGTTCGTCGTCGAGAACAACACCCTGCCGTCCATGGACACGGCCGCCGTCGACAAGATGATCGAAGCCCAGTTCAAGCCGCTGGATGTCTTTGCCGAATTCTCCGGCAAGACGACCGACCCGGAAATCAACCCGCACTACATCAAGCCGAAAATGTTCATGTTCCGCCTGCAGAAGATCATGGACGAGTACGTCGGAGGCGTCTCCGCGCAGTTCGCCACCAACAAGGCGTGTCTCGACCGTGCCCTCGAACTGCTGGCCTTCTTGAAGGAAGACTCTGCGAACCTCGCGGCTGCGGACCTGCACGAACTGCTCCGGTGCTGGGAAAACGTCCAGCGCCTGTGGCAGGCCGAGGCCCACACCCGCACGATTCTCTTCCGCGAAGAGACTCGCTGGCCGGGATACTACCGCCGCACTGACTTCCCGACGATGGACGAGGCCAATTGGCATTGCTTCGCCAACTGCCGCTGGATCCCCGGAAAGAACGAGTGGGAAATGATCAAGCGGCCGATGCTCCATCTGTATCCGAAGGCTCAGGAACACGAGCTGGTCGGCGGATAGCGACCGTACCGACGATTGCCGGCTCCCGCAGGGGACCGGCAGTCGCCTCGATAAACGACAGCATTGAGTCGATGGTCCTCCGGGCGGTCCATCCCCCGGAGGATTCTTTGTGGCCGCTTGTACCGGGCAATCGGACTGGGTATAAGTGGCCTCGACGGAACGGTATCGTGATTGGATGAATCTATCGAGTCAGAGAGTGGTGATGGCGGAAAAGAAATTCAGCGGTGCGGGCGACGACGTCTGTCCGTATTGCGGCAAGAAGATGCGGCGCTGGGTCGGTTCGCTCGAATCGGCGTGGGGATTCGTCCCCCAGTTCGTCTGCTTCAACGACGAATGCGCCTACTATATCGAGGGGTGGGAGTGGATGCGATCGCAATTCAAACAGAACGTGTCGTACCGATATCGCTTCAACCCTGACAACGGCGAGTCGGGACCGTTACCGGTATGGTCCGGGGACGCGCTCAAAGACGGTATCGTCGACTGACAGGAGCGGCTCATGAAAGAAATCGATGCCTTCAAAGAAAAAGTCCTGAAAGAATACCCGCGACTCAAACCCGACAGCGTCTTTCGGTTCGACTGCCATCACGGTGTTGCCTGTTTCAACCGTTGTTGCGGTGACGTCAATATCTTCCTGACCCCGTACGACATCATCCGCCTGAAGAACAACCTCGGTATCACTTCCGATGACTTCCTCGACCGTTACACGATTACTCCCTTCAGCAAAGACTCCAAATTCCCGGTCGTGCTGCTGCGCATGGAGGACGATGACCGCAAGTCCTGTCCTTTCAACCGCCCGGAAGGGTGTTCCGTCTATGCCGACCGTCCCTGGGCCTGCCGCATGTATCCGCTCGGCGTAGCCTCACCCGGCGAGGGGGCCGAAGCGATTGAGGAGGAATTCTACTTCCTCCTGCAGGAATCCGTATGCCGCGGATTCGACGACAAAAAGGAATGGACCATCGCCGACTACAAGCGCGCACAGGGTGTGGACGATTACGACCGCAACGGCGAGATGTTCAAGCATCTTACCACCCATCGTTACTTTGGCGAAGGGAAAATGCTTTCGCCTGAGAAGATGGATATGTTCTATACGGTGTGTTACGATATCGATAACTTCCGCCGATTTCTGTTCGGGAGCACGTTCTTCAGCAAGTTCGAAGTCGATGATACGACCAGAGAGAAGATCAAGGAAGACGATGTCGAGCTGCTGAAGTTCGGATACCGATGGCTCCGGTTCGCTCTTTTCGGTGAAAAGACTATGAGTGTGCGCTCCGACGCTCTGGCGGCCCGCCGGGAGAAACTGGGCGCAGAAGGCGGATCCGGTTCCGCATCGTAATACGTCGAGTATCGAGATTTCTCAAATTCCCGTCGGCCCTGCGTACTGCAGTAGTCCGCACGCGGGGTTCTTGTCCGCCCCGATATCCGCAGGCGAACTTACACGAGGAGGTCAATTACGTCCGACGTGTGCCGTAATAGGATCTCCTGACTTGCCGGTTCGACATGCGGAACATCTTCGCGCACGATCGTCGCTTCTGTAAATTCGTCGCCGAGCACGTTGTCCCGCAGGTGGTGTTCGAGTATGCGGTCGACGGCGTCGAAATCATCGGCATCGACAACAAACCGGACGATCGGAACGGTTGCGTTGGCTGTGCGGTGCCGGGCCGCGTACGCATCGAGCGTGCACCCCGGGACGTATATGCCATGGAAAAGTACGGCCGACCTTGATACGCGCCCCCGTGTACGGTTAAGGTATGACGGTGATCGAACTGCGCCGCCGCCCATGCCGTCTTCGCCGATCTTCTCGATCAGCCGGAAATGATCGATGGTGAAGCCGCCGACCAGGTCCGTGGGGGATATGTCGGGGTCACGTGTCATTTCGCAGCATTCCTTGTGTTGTTGAGGATGGTTCCAACCACGAAATATAGATTATTGTAGTCTACAAAGCAACAATGCGACCGCTCGCCGCTTCGAAGACTCAGGGCAGCAGGGAACGAACTTCGACAAACCGGAGTTCGCCCGAGTCGATGTCGTAGATATTCACGGATGTGGCGTCGTTGGCCAGCGTCGTGCGCATGTCGGTCGGGACCGGTTCGCCAAGCGCGGTCAATGCGAAAAGTGCCGTCGCGCGGACGGAAGCGTTGACGTTGTCGAGAGAAGCCACGATCGCGAAGCGCCTGTCCAACAGTGTCTGCAATTCGTCATCGCTGAGCCTGCCGGCACGTATCAGGCGCGCTATCCCCCAGCGGACACCCGCCTCGAATGGCTCTTCATCGAGAAACCCCAGCCACACGACCAGAAACTCATCCCGCAGCGACGGTACCCTCGTGAGAATCTCGGCGATTGCTTCGGCCGCAAACCAGCACAGGTTGCCGGACTCATCGTTCATACACCAGAGTAGTCTGCGAATCACCTCTCGGACTTCGTCGAGTCCGCCCGATTCCCGTGCGGCGGCCAGCTCACCGATGGCCTCGATCGCCCGCCAGACGACCAGCAGGTCGCTGTCCCACAGCAGCGATTGCAGCGTCCGAAATCCGTTTTTCTCATCGGCCTCCCAAACCGCCGGCGCCGCACGGTCACGCTTCAACAGCATGGCCTTGACTCGCGCCTTGCGGCGGCGGTTCCGTGAGTGACCGAAAGCTTCTATCCGTCGAGGCATTGTCTCCTGCCTATCCCAGGGCGACATCGAGCGTCATCATGACGGCGAATCCCAGAATTGCCCCCATCGTTGCGTAATCCGAATGTCCCTTGCTCTGCGATTCCGGGATGACTTCTTCCACCACGACAAAGATCATCGCGCCGGCCGCGAATGCAAGGGCGTACGGCAATATCGGTTGGGCTGCGAGCACCAGCGCGGCTCCCGCCACCCCGGCAACCGGTTCCACCATACCCGACAACTGCCCATACCAGAAACTCCGGCCCGCCGATATTCCTTCCCTCCGCAGCGGTACGGAAACGGCTGCACCTTCGGGGAAATTCTGGATGCCGATTCCGATCGCAAGGGCCACCGCTCCCGCGAACGTTGCCGAAGGCATCCCGGCCGCCACGGCGCCGAATGCTACCCCAACCGCCAGTCCTTCGGGAATGTTATGAAGCGTGATTGCCAGTACCAGCAAGGTCGTTCGTTTCCAGTGCGTATGAATCCCCTCGGCCTCCGAGGTCTTGAAGCCGATGTGAACGTGAGGTAGGACCATATCGACGCCCCTCAGGAAAATCGCCCCAAGCAAAAATCCCGTCACGGCGGGCACCCACACCGGCACCGATCCGCCTTCAGACATCTCGATAGCGGGTGCCAGCAGCGACCAATAACTGGCCGCAATCATTACCCCCGCAGCGAACCCGAGCATCATGTCGAGTGTGCGCCGACTGAACTCACGGGTAAGAAAAGTCATGGCTGCGCCAAGCCCGGTCATAAACCACGTGAAACACGTCGCGAGCAATGCTTGTGTGATCGGGTTGAGATTCTCTAAGGCTTCAAACATGACCTATCCGACTACTGTAAACGGTTCTCGGCGCGAATGGTCCTACGAACTGGCACTAGTGAACGCTTACGGCCCCTAAAATCAACAAATATCTTCTCGACCGCCGTCTTGCCGACCGGAAGGACCTTTGTTTCTTTGATTTTTACGACTGTCGTGTGTATTATTGCCCAATTCAGGCGCTCAATATGCCGGTTGGCGGACCGGCCGGGCGTACGGAGGATAGTGTGCTCAGATGTCACTTATAACCGTTTCGCGCGGCACCTACAGCGGGGGGCACGAACTCTCTCAGAAACTGGCCGATGAACTCGGCTGGCAGTATGTGAGTCGGGAGCAACTCGCCGAAGAGGCGAAGCGCTGTGGCGTGCCGGTAGACCTGCTGCAGGAAGCCATTCATAAACCCCCGCTCCTGTATGAGGAAATGGCACAGGAGCGCCTCGCCTACCTCGCCTGTGTGCGGGTTCAGCTCTGCGACAAAGTTCTACAGGGCGGGGTCGTCTACGACGGGCACGCCGGACACATGCTGCTGAGCGGCGTACCGAACATCCTGCGCGTCCGGGTTGTAGCCGACACCGACTTCCGTACCCATGTCGTCATGCACACCATGGGCAAATCCTACCGTGAGGCCAAAGAGTATATCGCCCATGTCGACCTCGACCGTGACCGCTGGTCGCGTTTCCTCTACCACGTAGACTGGCGTGATCTGTTTTACTACGACGTGCTCGTCAACATATCGCAGACCGGGATAAACCACGCCTTGGATAAAGTCAAGACCATGGCCGGCCTGCCCGAGTTCAAGTTCGGGGACGCCGCCCGTTCATCTTTGCTCAATCTCCGACTCGCGTCGTTGGCGCACTACCGCCTGCTGCACGACGACCGCACGCGTCACCTGTCCGTCAAGATCGGGGCCCATGCCGGCATCCTGACGGTAGTCGGGCGGCCGCAGGATGCCGAACAGATGCCGGCTGTTCGCGACGTCCTTGAATCGGTTCCGGGCGTTACCGATGTGCGTATCACGCTTGCCGCCGGTGTCATACTTTTCGTACAGGACCGATTCAAACGCGCCGACCCCAGCCTTCAGGACGTATGTACGCTCGCCGATCGGTCCGATAACGCCGTTCAGTTGTTGCGGCTCGCCGGACCCGATGCAACGCCGGGCGCGGACTTCTTCGACGCCTCCACGTCGCATGAGGAAGAGGTCGGTATCGAAGTGCACGATCTGATCCATCCGGAGCCACCCGACGGCGCCGTGATCGAAGCCGGCGACGATCTGGCCGAGTGCGCCGCCATTCTCTGCGAAAAGTGCCGCTCGGCCGGCGTGGCGACATTTTACGGATCCGCCGACTGGCTGTTGTCCCATCTCGAATCGTCACGAGTCGCATCGATGGTCGTGCTTGGCGAACTGTTTCTCAACCGCTCGGCGGCGATTCGCACCCGGCTGCGCGACCAACTTGCGCGCCGGTTCTCCTATCGGCTGCACGTTCCCGTCGTCACGACGGAGGAGATCTCCCAGAAGGTCAGGTTCTCAACGCTCGACACTCTTCGGCTCGCAGCGGTGGTGCTGCTCTCGACGGCCGTGGTCTGGCTCCTGCTCGCTCATCAGCAGGACCTGCTCCGCGTGCTGCGGACGAGCGACACGATGTGGTTTCGACCGCTGGCGGGCCTGTCTGTGGTTGTTTGTACGGCCGGCTATGCGTGGCTCTGGGGCTCGGCCGTGAAGGTGATCCTGAAACTCGCACGATTCGAATAGTCGACTGCTGGAGGAATCCCCGCGATCATGTCGCCCGATACCTATATAACCATCGACCTCATCACGGCCCTGCGCGTTATCATGCTCGGGTTTGTCGGCGGTGTGCTGAGCGGATTCATGGGTATCGGCGGCGCGTTTTTTATGACGCCCGGCATGATGAACCTCGGTGTACCCGGCGTCATCGCGGTGGGGACGAGTTTGACACAACGCTTCGGAAAAGCGTTGATCGGTTCGGGTAAGCATCGCGAGCTTGGCCATGTCGATCGCAAGCTCGGCATATATATGCTGTTCTCGGCGCTGATCGGTACCGGGCTTGCCGTCTGGCTCAATACCCGCTTCTATGCGAGTCAGGCGACTTCCGCAACCGGCACGGCGGCAAGCGACCTCTATATCAGCGTCGTGTATGTCGGCGTACTCGGTATCGTCTCGCTCGGTATGCTGAAAGATGCGTCGGCAAAAGACAACCGCGGACCGTCTACACGGATCGCCGAATTCCTCTCGCATCTGAAGATCCCTCCCATGATCTACTTCCCGACCGCCGACGTACGGATCTCTTTCTGGCTGGTGTCCGCCGTCGGCCTGATGACCGGGTTCCTGGCGGGAGCCATCGGTTCCGGCGGATTTGTCGGCGTTCCCGCCATGATCTACGCCTTCGGCGTCCCGACCGTCGTTGCCGCAGGCACTCAGCTGTTCCTGGCCATATTCATGCAGGCGGGCGGTGCTGTTGCGTACGCCTGGGACGGCATGGTCGACCTGCGGCTGGTCGCCCTGCTTCTGACAGGGTCCCTCATTGGAGTCTATTTTGGGACCTACGGCACCCGCATCCTCAAAGAACGGATTCTCCGCCTCACGACAGGACTGATTATCCTCGTGTGTGTCGTGAGCCGATCGTTCGAGCTGCCCGTCTATCTGTCCCGGCTGGGCAAACTACCCCTGACCAGTTTCACCGAGTCAGTGCTGTCGTGGGTGAGCCATGCCATTCTGTATACCGGCGGCCTGGCGGGAATGGTGATCATTCTCGGAGCGGTGCTGAGATCGTACCGACGCCGGCGGGCCGTTCAGGAATTGATGCGGCGGTAGGGGAGAGGATCGCTTGCAGGGGCCGTCCGGTCGCGCGCCGAGACTTCAGCGCGAAATTCCGGCGATGATTCGTTCCGCCGCGAGTACTTCCGCAGGCTCCGGCGCATCCACTCGCGTGCCGAAGTTGACGGCCTCTACCAGTTCCAGCGAATATGAGATGATCGTATCATGCCGGTATATATGAAGCGCCGTTTCGGACATGCAGTAACACGCCTTCCGATCGAGCGCGGGAAACACGTACTCGTGCGAATCACCATCCGCAAACATCACCGTCAGCACTCGTGCGACAACTGCCTCGGACCAATCCAGACGACCGCATGCCGGACAGGTCCTTCTGCCCGCGCTGTCATGCCGGTCATACTCAGCAAGACCAAACCCTGACCGTACGCGTGCTATCAGACGTGCCCCGCGACTGTGCATGCAGAAGATCCCTGAAGGGAGCGATTCGTCGACAAATGTCTCCTGGCATCGGTTCGGGCGCGCCATTCGTGGTTCGCGTCCACCGAGCCGATCAACAAACCTGGCTATCCAGTGATGACCGTGAGCGCCTACTATGCGATTTCTGTAGTCCATGTCTCTTCAACAGCACTACATCCCGTAAGGAATGTGGCGATCAATATTCACGTTGTCGTGGTTTGGTGTGTGCGCGCGGACAATAAAATCTAAACAATTCGGAGACATTCAGCAAGCTATTAGACACGTGCACGTCTGCACCGATCAATAGACTGCCGGAACCTCCATTCGTACAGGTACCCGTATAACATTGTGTGACAATGCATTGTGCGCTACGCCGCACTCGGCCTGTAGACCCACAATGTCCAGTTGAACCCGGCCCGTCGCCGACGGACCACCCCTCACTTCGCGCGAAGCGCCTCAATGATACGGACTTGTGACGCCTGCAGCGCCGGCAGGAAGCCCCCGACCACTCCCATGGCAACTGCAAAACAAAACCCGCCCACAACAATCCCCCACGACGTCTCGAAACCGAATGCCAGCTCCGCAAACGTGTCCCAATTGGTCGTGGATACTTCGAACTGACGCAGAAACGTCGCGGCAAGCACGCCGAACGAACCGCCGATAAGTCCCATGAATATGCTTTCAACGAGAAACGTGAGCAAAACCGTGAATCGCGAGAAGCCAAGCGCCCTCAGTGTTCCTATCTCCGTGGTCCGGCCCGCGACACTTGCATACATCGTGATCATGGCGCCAACTGTCGCACCCGCGGCAAAGATAACGGAGATGATCAGCCCCAGCACGTTGATATACGTGCGAGTGAAATTGGACTGCTCGGCGTAGTACTCCTTCTCGCGCTTGACGTCGACAGTCACGCGCGGGTCGTTCTCGAGTCGTTCTCTGAGAGCCGCAAACTTCGCTTCTCCGGGCACCCGAACGGTGATAGAGGAAAAGATGGGCCGCTGAAACGCCTGCGCCAGCTGCTCATAGTCTCCCCAGAGTTCCGACTCAAAACCGGATCCGTCGGTTTCAAATACACCCACCACCGTCCAGTCCCGCGACGCAAATCGTACGGATTCGCCGAGACCGCATCCCTGGAAGTTTCGTGCCACCTTCGCACCCGCGATGATCTCCGACGTCCCCGGCTTCCACATCCGTCCTTCCACAAGGCCAATATTGGGACGAATGGTCATGGAGTTGGGGCTGACGCCGCGTATCGGAACGTTACTCGGGTCGTTGCTTCCCCGCTTCGGCTGATTTATCAGTACCATCAGTTCCCCCGAGGCAAATGGACCGCCGTCCGGCGCCGGTGCAATTGCGGGATCAGCGCGAACGACGTTTGCCATGTCTCGGGGAAGAATTGACTGTATCTCGGTCTGAGACGCCTTGCGGATGATAATCGCGTTGTCATCGAAGCCGGTATCCACAAGCGTCTGCCTGAGCCCATGTGAAAGCATGAGTACGGCACAAAAAACAAACACCACCAGCGCCACGCCTATGATTGTCAGCGTCGATGTCAACCGACGCGCGATGACGTTGCGAAACGAATATGCCGCGAGCAAACGCATACTATGTCCTCAATCGACTATTCTCAGTCCGTCAACTATTGGTGTCCGGACCGCCTTAATCGCAGGGAAGACCGCCGCGAGCAGCCCGACCACAAACGCCGCGAGTGAAGCCAGGAGCACCGTAACGACCGCAATGTTGTACACCGGGAAAAAAGCACTCAAGGCGATTTGCACCAGCGCACCGAGCGGAAACGCAAGCAGAATGCCCAACCCTCCGCCGATGGCGGCGATAAACAGGGATTCCCCGAATATGAGCCCCACGATATGAATGGGCCGAAATCCCAGCGTTTTCATCACCGCGTACTCCGAAACCCGCTCCCGGGCCGTCATGGCCATCGTATTTCCGAGCACGAGCAGGATGATGCCGATCACCAGAATCGAGATGGCTTTCAGTCCGAGAACGATCGACCCCGCCATGGCTACGAAACTCAGGTTGAACGCCTCCTCGGTCTCTGTTTTCGTCTCAGCGATCGAATTCAGGAAAAGCGCGTCGATCTTCGACGAAATATCCGCCGCCCGCGAAGGGTCGTCGATACGCTCGATGAATGTCCCGACATAGCCGGCACGCCCCGGTGACTCGCTGCGCATCCGCTCGTCGACAAAATCCCATCGAAACAGCATGCTGCTTTCGTCGGTGTTTTCACGCGCGCCGGTGTAGATCCCCCGAATTACCAGCTCCCAGTCCCCCGGGAAAATAGTGCCCTGCAGCTGGACGCGGTCGCCCACCTGCCAGCCGAATCGATCCGCGAGCTTGCGCCCGACAACCGCCGCGTTGCGCTCGCTCATGAAGGCGGTGCGCTCCTCGTCGGACAACTGAAACTCCGGATACAAATCGAGGTACGTCGTATGATCGACCGCGAAATTCGCAAAGAAGTTCTTGGGCTCCACATAAATGCCGCCGAACCAGCTGGCATGCGACACCATATTCACTCCATCGACGTCCTCGATTCGGCTCGCATACGCAAGGGGAAGAAAGAACGTGAGTGAAACCGCATGCCTGGTTACCAGTCGGTCGGGCGATGCCGCTTCGGATTGCGCGTACCAGGCGTCGATCGTCGTCCTGATGACAATGAACGCCACCACGGCGATAGCCAGACCAAAAACCGTCAGCGATGTCCTCAGCCAGTGCCGCAGCGTGTTCCGATAAATGATCTTCAACAGCCTCATGCGTCGACCAGTTCACCTTTGTCGAGATGCTGGACCACCTGCGCGGCTTCCGCCGCGCGCGGGTCGTGCGTCACCATGATGATCGTTTTGCCGAATTCCCGGTTCAGGCGCGACAGCAGCTCCATGATGTCCTCGGCGGACTGCTTGTCCAGATCACCGGTCGGCTCGTCGGCCAGCAGCAAGCGCGGATCGGTGACCACTGCTCGGGCGATGGCGACCCGCTGTTCCTGTCCACCCGACAATTGGTTGGGGTAGTGGTCCATCCGGTCGCCGAGTCCGACGATGTTTAGCGCCGTCTCCACCTGCTGCCGGCGTTCAGACCGGCTCAGGCGGGTCAATAGCAGCGGCAACTCCACGTTTTCAAACGCATTCAGCACCGGCATGAGATTGTAGAACTGGAAAATGAAGCCGATATTCTCGGCCCGCCATCGCGCCATATCCGATTCCGATAGCCGGTCGATATCTTCTCCGGCGACCGTCACCTGGCCCGCCGACGGACGATCGATTCCCGCGATCAGATTCAACAAGGTCGTTTTGCCCGATCCGGACGGCCCCATGAGCGCGACGAACTGACCTTCGCGAAACGTGAGGCTTATGTCGTGGAGGACCGGGATTTCCAACCGTCCCCGGTAATAGGACTTGAATACGGAAGTGAGTTGAACGATCGGCTCTGCCATAGCGCTCCTTTGTGGTCATCCAAACTACGGTGATTCGGTGATCTTCTGCCCGTCGGTCAGTTTGCCCGGAGGCGACAGCACCACCCGGTCCCCCTCGCCCAGTCCGCTGAGTATCTCCGTGCGCGACCCAAGATCACGCCCGGTTTCCACGGTCACCTCGCTCACGACGTCGTTCACGATCCGAAATACCACCGTCTTGCCGTCTCTCGAAGTGACAGCCTCGTCCGGAACCGTGAGCGCCGTTGCCTGCGCATCGGGGCCGCCATTCTCGACAAAGAAGTTCACCCGCGCCGACATTTCCGGAAGAACTCGATCGTCGATTTCGGCAAACGCTACCCGCGTCAGGACAGTCGCGCGCGACCGATCGGCCGTCGGTACGATCTTTTTTACGTATCCCTTGTACCGTACCGACGGGTACGCATCTAGTACGATCTCACACCGCTGATTGGGAATCACTTTGTTGATATTTGACTCATTGACGTCGGCTTCAACCTCCAGCGACGTCATATCGGCAAGAGTTACCACGGAACCCTTCGATGACGCGGACGACGCGAAGGGTGCAACGATTTCGCCGACCTCGGCGTTCTTCGTCAGCACCGTGCCGTCGAACGGCGCCCGAATGATCGTGTTTTCGAGATCGACCTCAGCGATCCGCACCGTCGCCTCGGCCGCTTTCGCCGCGGCCAGCGACCCAAGATACGCGGACTCCGCCGATTCCATCATCTCCTGTGTCACGGCGCCTGAATCACGAAGAGCCACCTGTCGACGATACTGCCGTCCGAGGTTGAGCGTGTCCACGGTCGCTTGCGCCAGCCGGGCCCGCGCCAGGTCCAGGTTCGCCTTGATGTCCTCATTCTCGAGTCGGGCGATCACCTCGCCTTTGACGACCACGTCACCCTCGTCAAATCCGATAAAAGCCAGCCGACCCGTGCCCTTCGACGCAACTTCGGCCAGGCGCTGAGCTACAACATATCCGGTTGCCACCAACTCAGCCGCCGCATCGGAACCGGTCATTCGTGTCACCGAGGCTATCTGCACGCTTTGTGCCGGTGTCACCGACTCCCTGAGTGAGAAGTATGCCAGCACTGTCGCGGCGCCGATGACGGCCAGACCCCCCCAGAGCCAAATCCGGGATTTCGGGCGATCGTTGAATTTCTTGCTGCGATCGATTCGCAACGATGACAGATCGTAGTTGTTTTTCTCGTTTTCCATGAATGAATCCGACGCAGATTATCGTGTAGCCGCAGTGTCCATAAAACAACTCACGACTCGATAGGTTACTGATATACGCCGATCGGCCGCTGAAGGCAAACACATTCTTGGAGGTTTGTACGATAGGCCGCATTGTCCGGGCCGAGAAGGCGGACAAGACGCGCCGCCGGGCGCCTACCAGATGCCCAGTTGGTCCTTGGCAAGATCGGAACACATTTCCTTCGGATCCCACGGCGGATCCCAAACCAGGACGACCTCCACTTTGGAGATCCCGTCGAGATCTTCTACGGCCCGATGTACGTCCGTCATCAGCATCTCGCCGTACGGGCAGGCTGGAGTCGTCAGCGTCATCTTCACTGTCGCCTCTCCCTGTTGGTTTACGGCGACATCATAGATAAGGCCGAGATCGATGACACCGATCCGGATTTCGGGATCCTGCACCGGCCGGAGCGCTTCGATAATCTGGTTGGTAGTGGGTATAGGCATGCTTCTTCGACGCTACTCCGTCTTCTTTGAGTCGTGGTCGTGTTCCGACGTCACCACGATGGTGCCGTCCGGATGTCCGCCGGCGTATTTGTCCAACCCCTCGATGAGGGTCACCCAGGCCAGCAGGGCGCATTTGATTCGGACAGGGAACTGCCGTACGCCGGCCAGGGCGCCGAGATCCCCGATATCGCCCGGCGGGTCGTCAAGCTCGCCCTTGAGCATGAGTCGAATCATCCTGGCCAGTTCGGACACTTCGGCAAACGTCTTTCCCTTGACGGCTTCGGCGAGCATGGAACCCGATGCCACCGAGATAGCACAGCCTTTGCAGTCGACGTGGACGTCCTTGAGGATGTTGTCCTTCAGTTCGATCTCCAGACGTATATCGTCGCCGCACGACGGATTATGCCCCTCTGCCGTGAGAGTGGCGGCATCAAGCGGTTTACGCCCACGGGGCGACCGGTAGTGGTCGAGTATAATCTCGCGATACATCTCATCGAGCGGCATCATACGCCAAAGTATCTCCTCATGTCGCGAAGTGCGTCAACCAGGGCGTCAACATCAGCCCTGTCGTTATAAATGTAAAACGACGCCCGCGCTGTCGCAACCTTTCCGAGGAATTTCATCAACGGTTGCGCGCAATGGTGACCGGCTCGGATTGCGATCCCCTTGTAGTCCAGAAAAGTCGATATATCGTGCGGGTGAATGTCCGGGTCCGTGAACGAGATCGCCGAGCCGCGTTCCGATGTATCCTGCGGACCCTGGATTTCCAGCCCCTGAATCTCGGACAACCGGTCAAGCGCATAACGTGTGATCGCCGTCTCGTGCTCGTGAACCTTCTCCATCCCGATCCGCTCGAGATACGACAGCGCGGCGTCAAACGCGACCACATCGGCGATGTTGGGCGTACCGCCCTCGAATTTGTGCGGCAGATCCGCAAACGTCACCCGGTCAAATCCCACCTGGCTGATCATTTCTCCGCCGAAGTTGAACGGCGGCATCGATTCAAGCAGTTCGCGACGGCCGTATAACACGCCCACACCGGTGGGACCAAGCATCTTGTGTGAAGAAAACGCGTAGAAATCAACGTCGAGCGCCTTAACGTCAATCGGCAGATGAGGCGCCGCCTGCGCTCCGTCGGCAAGCACGAGCGCCCCTCGCTCATGCGCCAGTCGCGCGATCCGGCCGACCGGATTCACGGTGCCAAACACGTTTGACATGTGTGACACCGCCACCAGCTTCGTCCGCCCGTTGATCAGCGTGTCAATCGTGCTGAGGTCGAGATGACCGCACAGGGTAATCGGGAGTCTGCGGAAGACCGCCTTCCGGCGCCGGGCCAGTTCGAACCACGGGACGAAGTTTGCATGGTGCTCCATCTCGGAGACGAGAATCTCGTCGCCCTCACCGATATTCTGCTCGCCCCATGTATAGGCAACCAGGTTGATCGATTCGGTTGTCCCGCGCGTGAAAACGATCTCCTCCGGCTGCACGCCGCCAATGAAACGAGCCGTGTGCGAACGCGTCGCTTCGTATGCTTCGGTCGCTCGCTCGGCCAGCGTGTGGAGACCGCGATGTATGTTTGCATTCGTCTTGCGGTAGTACTCCAGCAAGGCGTTGATCACTTCACGCGGTTTCTGCGATGTCGCCGCGCTGTCCAGATAGACGAGCCGGTTGCCGTTTATCTCCTGGGCGAGGATCGGGAAATCCGCCTTGATCTGCTCGACGTCGATTCCCGGTACCGGCGGATGAACCGCCGCCGGGTCGTTGTGCGACTGCGATGTCATATCCGTCACCGTGTTACACCCTCTTACTCAGCCAGCCTGACGAAGATCTCGTCTCCTTCGACCTTCACCTCGTGCGTCTCCAGCGGGACGAGCGCCGGGGGACGGGTGACCGCCCCGCTGCGGACGTCAAACCGCGCTCCGTGGCGACTGCAGATCAGTTCATTACGCTTGAGGAACCCCGAACTGATCGGCTCCCCGTCGTGCGTGCACTCGTCGGCCAGGGCGAAATACCCGTCGGCCGTGTGAACGAGAACCAGACGCTCGAATTCAACTTCGATCTTCTTGAACGTTCCTTCCGGAACCTCTTCGACTGTCGCCACCTTCACGAACCCGGTCATCGATCAGAGGTCTCCCAATCGTTCGCTGATAACGCTGCTCAGCCGCTCCTGCAAATCGGCCGGGGCTGCCGTAATCGACGAGCGCACGAAGCCCGAAACCACCATCCGAACGGCCTCCTGATAGTGGATGCCGCGCGCCATGAGGTAGAAGACCTGCATGTCGTCGATCGGTCCGACTGTCGCACCGTGACTGCAGCTGACGTCCTCGTTGAGAATCTCCAGTTCCGGAATGGTCTCGGCTTTCGTGCCGCGATTCAGCAGGAGATTGCGATTCTCCTGATATGCCTCGCATGATTTGGCGTGATGATCGATCCTGATCAGACCCGTATACGCCGACCGGGACTTGCCTCGCAGCACCACCTTGAAATCGATGTCCGAAAACGTCTGCCCGACCGTGTGGTGATGCAGCGTGTGATTGTCAAAGTGCTGACGACCGTTACCGAACACGAGACCGACCATCTTGCTGGTGGCCCCCTCGCCGTTGAGGTCCACGCCGAAATTCTGCTTGGAAATCGACGCCCCGAACGCAAACGGGACAGTGAGCATACTGGCCCCCGTGCCGATCCGGGCACGGTGCGTCAGGTAAGAAATCGTGCCCTCAGCCTGACGCTGAAGCGAGATATAGCGCGTGCGACTGTCCGGCCCGCCGAATATCTCCACTGCGCCGTTCGTGTACGCAAGACCGTGTTCGGAAGTACGCTCTCCGCCCGCATATTCGTCGACCAATGTTACCTCGGCGTTGGCGCCGACCACGACCAGCAGGCGCGGAAACGATGCCGAACCCGCTCGGCCGGCCTCGCGAATGAGGTGAATCGGCCGCTCCACGGTCTTGTTATCAGGGATGAAAACGAATACGCCGTCGTTCCACAGCGCGCCGTTCATGGCCTCGAACTTCCCCGTGCGGGAGTTGACCGCCTGGTAGAGGTGTCGCTCCACCAGCTCGCGATGCGTCTCGATCGCGTCCGAAAGCGCCATGATCACGATTCCGTTACGCGCCGAATGGCCGGACAACCGGACGTCGATCCGACGCCCACCGTGGTCGATCACCAGGCCGTCGAGCGTTCCGTCTTCGAAGTGCTTCGTCTCGATTGACTCGGCCTCATCGAAATGGTCGCCGAACGCAGTGTCCATGACGTCGGACCTGATCAGGAAGGTCTCCGGATCGGTATACCGCCACAGCGCCAGCCCGCGGCGGGGGACAGGCGTCGAATTGAACGCCTCAAGTGACGCTCGGCGAATGTCGCGGATCCACAGCGGCCCGCGCTCGAGCGCCGGACTGGCTATTTCAGGAATCGTGTATCGAGTTTCCTGCGTGATGTTGCTTGCCATATCAGCCTATCGATCCTTCCATTTCAAGTTCGATCAGCCGGTTCAATTCCACCGCGTATTCCAGCGGCAGCTCTTTCGTGAACGGCTCCATGAAGCCGTTTACGATCAGCAGACGGGCGTCATCCTCGGTCAGGCCGCGGCTGGTCAGGTAGAACAGCTGCTCCTCCGCCACCTTGGAAACGCGCGCCTCGTGTTCCACCCGGACCTGATCGTTGTCGATCTCCATCGTCGGGTACGTATCGCTGCGGGCATCGTCGCCGATCAACAGCGCGTCGCACTCGACCGAGATCTTCGCGTTGGTCGCGTTCTTGTGTATCTTCGCCAGGCCGCGATACGAAGCCCGGCCGTTGTCTTTGGAGATCGATTTCGAGGTGATTCGCGACGACGTATTAGGCGCCGCATGAATCACTTTTGCGCCGGCGTCCTGATGCTGGTCCTGCCCGGCGAACGCGACCGACAATATCTCGCCGCGTGCACCTTCGCCGACAAGCTGGATACAGGGGTATTTCATCGTCAGGCGCGAACCGAGATTGCCGTCCACCCACTCCACCGTAGCGTTTTTGTGAGCGGTCGCCCGCTTGGTGACCAGATTGTAAATATTGCGAGCCCAGTTCTGAATCGTTGTGTATCGAATGGACGCATCCTCGAGCGCAATCAACTCGACCACTGCGGAGTGCAGCGAATCCGTCGAGTACACCGGCGCCGTGCACCCCTCGATATAATGAACGCGCGAGCCCTTGTCGGCGATGATCAGCGTCCGTTCGAATTGCCCCATGTTCTCGGCGTTGATGCGGAAATAGGCCTGCAGCGGAATTGCGACATCGACGCCCGGCGGTACGTAGATGAACGAACCGCCCGACCACACCGATGTGTTCAACGCCGCGTATTTGTTGTCGTCCGTGGGGATAACCGTCCCGAAATACTTCTGCACGATCTCAGGGTATTCCCGCAGCCCCGAGTCCATATCGAGGAAAACGACTCCGAGCTTCTTGAGATCCTCACGCATCGAATGGTAGACGACCTCGGATTCGTACTGCGCCGAAACCCCGCCGAGAAAGTTCTTCTCGGCCTCGGGAATACCCAGCCGGTCGAACGTCTTGCGGATATACTCCGGGACGTCGTCCCAGCTTTTGCCCTGCTGCTCGATGGGCTTCATGAAATAGAATATGTTCTCGAACACGATCTCATTGAGCAGCTTGCTGTTGCCCCACTGAGGGGTCGGCTTCGCGAGAAAGACGTCCAATGCGTGATGACGAATGTCCGACATCCAGCGCGGTTCTTTCTTCATCTGCGAGATCATCTCAACGACTTCGTGATTTATACCGCGGGCACCCTTGTGGAAATAGTCCACCGGGTCGCGGAACCCGTAGCGGGTGGCGTAGTCGTTGTTGAGCTGGGACAGATCTTCTCTCTGTCTCTGCGCTGCGTCACCCATGATATCTAGACCTCAACTTTCTGATTTGCCTCTGCGGCGACCCAATCGTAGCCCTGCTCTTCGAGCCGAAGCGCCAGCTCGGGCCCGCCCGACTTGACCAGATGACCGCCCATCATGACGTGCACGTAGTCCGGCTTGACGTAGTTCAACAAGCGCTGATAGTGGGTCACCAGCAGTATTCCGTTGCTGTCCGTGTGAAAGCGATTGATACCCTCGGCAACGGTCTTGAGGGCGTCAATATCGAGACCCGAATCGGTCTCATCGAGGATCGCGACTGTCGGCTGCAGCATCGCCATCTGCAAAATCTCGACCCGTTTCTTCTCGCCCCCGGAGAATCCCTCGTTTAGATAGCGAGTAGCAAACGAATGATCGATCCCCAACGCGTCCATTTCTCTTTTAAACAGGCTCCGGAAATCGGACATGTCGGCGTCCTTGCCGCGATGCGACTGCAGCGCCGACCGCATGAAATTGGCCACCGTGACACCCGGAATGGCCAGCGGGTACTGAAACGCAAGGAACAGCCCCGCCCGCGACCGCTCGTCAGGCTCCATCTCCAGCAGGGATTGGCCGCCCAAAAAGGCGTCGCCCTTGGTGATCGCATAAGACGGATGCCCCATGAGCGCCTGCGAAAGCGACGATTTCCCGGACCCGTTCGGGCCCATAATCGCATGCGTCTCGCCTGCGTTGATCGTCAGGGATACCCCTTTGACAACTTCCTTGCCTTCCACTTCGACGTGGATATCAGTAAACGAAAGCAAAGCGTGTTTCTCGGTCATCGAATCCTTCCTCTATCGTTACTACGACTCAATTCTCTGCATCCGGCTGGAAACTGTTCGCCTGACGGGCGACTTTCGGCGTCGCCGGGATCGCTCGCGCTTCGACCCGCTCACCGCGGGGCCGCAGCTCAATGATCGGCTCCGTAGCGATCAGGTCCGCCACTGTCGTCCGCGACAGAAACTCCTGTATGTACCCGGCGAGACCCCCGAGCACATCGTGGACTGTGCAGTTTTCGGCATGCACACACTCCTCACGCTGGCCCGAAAAGCGGCTGCAATGGTCCGGGTCGATGATCGGCCCGCCCAGCGCCGTTATCACCTCGTACAGGTCGATCTCGGCCGGGTCGCGCGCGATCGAAAACCCGCCGCCACGCCCGCGCTCTGCGGTCACCAGACCGGCCTTCCTGAGGATGGAGAGCAGCTTGGAAGTATAAGGCACGGACAGACCCTCGCGCTCTGCCATGTCGGCAATCGACAACATCCCCTTGGTCCCTTCGCGAGCCAGCGTGACGAGGCAGCGAAGTCCGTACTCTTCTATCGCAGATATTCTCATAATCTCTCGTTAATAGAGCCTTTCAATCCAATTCATCGTCAAAGTTATCTGCAATCTACAAATCTTTACCGGTTTGTAAAGTATTTTCTTAACGACTCCATGAAGAAAAAGTTCCCCGCCCCGAGGAGAAGTGAATCTTGTACCTAATATATTGCTTTATAGATGGTTAGGCAAAACAGGGGGAGCCCTTGGTGAGGTCGGATACGGATAAAACTAATCTACATTCCCATCTTCGACCGACGACGTGTCATGCTACTATTTTCACATGAGCCTCCCGGGTCCGCATGGTCGCGCCAATGCTCGCGGATACCTAAGGTCCAAAAAGGTATATATTTACGCCTCCGCCCAGGCGACATTCTCCTTGCCGTCTAGGAAACTCGAACCTACTTTCTAGATTGCTATGGCACATCCGGTCCTTTCGCTCGGCATCGACATTGGATCCGTTGCCGTTAAACTGGTTCTGCTGGCCGAGGGGCAGATCGTGCGGCGCGTCTACCGCCGGTTCGACGACGGGCCGTTCGAAACGCTCCGCCAACTTCTCGAAACCGAATTCGGCGATCTGGCAGGCGGAACCATCTACCTCGGGCACACCGGCATCGGGGCCAAGACGAGCCAATCTGTACTTCGGGGAAAAGCGTTCGGAGAAATCGCCGCGCTCGCGGCGGGCAATTTCCGTGTCGTGCCGCATGTCCGCACGGTCATTGAAATGGGGGGAGAAGACTCCAAACTGCTGTTGCTTGATCCCGAGTCCCGCACGATCGTCGATTTCGCCATGAACGCGCAGTGTGCCGCCGGAACGGGCTCGTTCCTCGATCAGCAGGCCGGTCGTCTCAAGATTGATATCGAGCACGAGTTTGGCGCCCTCGCCCTCAAATCGAGTAACCCGCCGAGAATCGCCGGACGATGCTCGGTTTTCGCCAAGACCGATATGATCCACCTCCAGCAGATCGCAACCCCCGATTATGACATAGTCGCCGGCCTGTGTTTTGCCGTGGCGAGAAATTTCAAATCGGCGATCGCGCGCGGCAAAAGACTGGAGAAACCGATCGCGTTCGAAGGGGGAGTGGCCGCCAACCCCGGTATGGTGCGCGCCTTCACCGATGTGCTTGAACTCGCCGACGGCGAGCTCGTTATCCCCGATGGCTTCAACGTGGTGGCGGCAATCGGAGCCGCGGCGCTGGCGAACGATCAGCGCGCGTTGGTGGACCCTTTTGACCCCGACCGGCTCGCCGCCTATCTCGAGTACCGCGAAGATGCCGAACGCGGTCGCGAGGCCCTGACTTACGATCACCCCGACTCCAAATTCTACGCCGTCACGACCGCTGATCCGCCGACCGGCTTCGACAAACTCGACGTCTTCCTCGGCGTCGATGTTGGTTCGCTGTCCACCAACCTCGTTTTGATCGATTCCGATCACCGGGTTATCGCCCGGCGCTATCTTATGACCGAGGGCCGGCCGATCGAAGCCGTTCGCAAGGGGCTGGCGGAAATCGGGCTGGAAGTGAACGGTCGCGTGAACGTCGCCGCCGTCGGCACCACCGGCTCCGGCCGATACCTCATCGGCGACTTTATAGGCGCCGACATCGTCCGCAATGAAATCACCGCCCAGGCCACCGCCGCGATCAACATAGATCCAACCGTCGATACCATCTTCGAGATAGGGGGCCAGGACTCCAAGTACATCTCAATCGAGAACAAAGCCGTCGTCGACTTTGAGATGAACAAGGCCTGCGCCGCCGGAACCGGCTCCTTCCTGCAGGAACAGGCCGAGAAGCTGAAAATCAACATCGAAACCGAATTCGGCGACCGCGCCCTCTGTGCGACATGCCCCGTCGGATGCGGGGAACGCTGCACGGTGTTCATGGAGTCCGATCTGGTCGCCCACATGCGGTCGGGTGCCAAAAAGGATGACCTCATTGCGGGGCTGGCATACTCGATCGCGAGCAACTATCTCAACAAAGTCGTCGGCGATCGCAAGATCGGCGAAAACATCTTCTTCCAGGGCGGCGTCGCCTGGAACAAAGGTGTCGTCGCCGCCTTCGAGAATCTGATCGGTCGGAAGATAACGGTGCCGCCGCACCACGACGTCACCGGCGCGATCGGCGCCGCCATCCTGGCTATCGAAAAGGTCGGGGAGACGGGTTTCCAAACCCGGTTCAAGGGTTTCGAGCTGTATAAGCGAAAGTACAACGTGGCCACGTTTCCGTGCGAAGAGTGCTCGAACCACTGCGAAATCCGCCGCGTGGAGATTGAAGGTGAACAACCCCTGTTCTACGGCGCCCGCTGCGAAAAATACGAGGTTAATCGCACCGCCGAACGAACCCTCCCGCGCGATTACTCCACCATGCGGCAGAAAGGGCTGTACCGCCGTCGCGGTCGGTACAAACAGCCACGGCAGCCTCTGAAACGAATCGGCATTCCGCGCGCGCTGCACTTCTACGAGTTCTACCCGTTCTGGATGGCCTTCTTCGAGGCGCTCGACTTCCGCATCGTGCTTTCCGACGTCAGTAACCACCGGATTGTCGAAGATTCGCTTGAGCTCTTTGCGGCGGAAACGTGTTATCCGGTCAAACTCGTCTATGGACACGTCAACAACCTGATCGCGAAAAAAGTCGATGTTATTTTTCTTCCGTCACTCATCAAAACTGCCGAAGAAAATGAGTCCAGCGACGAGGGAGCATACAGCTGTCCGTACGTGCAGTCCGTCGGATCGTCCATACGCGCTCGATTTGACTTTTCCAAACTCGGTATCCGGTTCGTCGACGCGCCGGTACAGCTCAGTTACGACCTCCCCGACACACGCCGGCGCCTTCGCGCGATCGCGAAAGAACTCAATATCGGCGAACGCGATTTAACCCGCGCCACTCGAGCCGGAATCAATGCCTACCGGGCGTTCAAAGAAGAACTGAGGGCGGAAGGAAAGAAAATACTTGAAGGGCTCCAAAGCGGGGAGAAGGTTCTGGTCATTGTCAGCCGCCCGTACAACGGCTTCGACCGCCGCCTCTCCATGGAACTGCCCGACAAAATTCGCGCCCTCGGCTACAAAGTCATTTCGATCGACTTTCTGCCCCTTCCGGAAGAGGAAGGCTCGCTCAATGACTCTATGTACTGGCGCTACGGACGCCGAATCATGTCGGCTGCGAGGTTCATCCGCACTCACCCAAACCTGTTTGCCGTGTACATCACCTCATTCGGGTGCGGTCCTGACTCCTTCATTACGCACTACTTCCGTCGGACCATGACAGGCAAGCCGTATCTGCAGCTCGAACTCGACGAACACTCAGCCGATGCAGGACTGATCACACGGTGCGAAGCGTTTCTGGACTCGCTGCGCTTTTACCGCTATCGGCCGCCCATCACCGAGTTCAGTATCTCGCAGGATGACTTTCGACCATTCGAAAAGACCATATACATTCCCAATATGTGCGACCAGGCCTACGCGCTGCGGGCGGCTTTCGACCGGTATGGACTGACTGCCGAAGTGCTCGAGGAACCGGATGACGCTACCCTCGCCTTCGGTCAGAAGTTTACCTCCGGTAAAGAATGTTTCCCCTGCGTCATCACCACGGGCGACATGATCAAGAAGATACGATCGACGGGATTCGACCCGAAGCGCTCCGTGTTTTTCATGCCCGGGGCTGATGGTCCGTGTCGGTTCGGGCAATACAGCCAGCTGCACAGGCTGATCCTCGATGAGCTCGGTTACCGGGATATTCCGATCTTCTCACCCAACTCGCGCGACGGATACTCGCAGTTTGGCCTCGATGGAACAGGCTTTCGCACGACGGCGTGGAAGGCCATGGTGCTGGTTGATTGCCTCATGAAAATGCTGCATCAGACCCGGCCGTATGAGGCCGTCGAAGGCGAGGCCGACCGGGTCTACGCCGAGTTTCTCGACCGCATGGACAGTGCCGTACGAGACGATACGCCGATGGAGGAAGTGGCCGAAGCCGCAGCCCGGGCATTTCTCGCGATCGAACGAAAGTCGACCACAAAGCCGCTGGTCGGCGTCGTCGGCGAGATCTATTTGCGAAGCAACCGCTTCTCCAATAACAATCTCATTCGCAAGCTCGAACGATTGGGGACGGAAGTCTGGCTCGCTACGTTCACCGAGTGGCCGCTTTACACGTCGACCACGTATCAGCGCGATGCAATCCAGGACTGGAATCTCAAGGCGCTGGCACACAGCAGCCTGCAGTTGATAACACAGCGCTGGCAGGAACACCGGATCATGCGCGCCGCCCACCGGGTGTTCCCGATTCGACCCGAAGGCTCGGTAAGCTCCGTCATGGACCTTGCGTCGAATTACCTGTCGAAAGATATCAAGGGAGAAGCCATCCTTTCAGTCGGCAAAGCTATCGAAATGGTGCGATCGGGCGCCTCCGGGATCGTCAACGCAATGCCGTTCAACTGTATGCCGGGCACAATCGTCAGCTCCCTGTCCCGAAAGCTCGCCGACGATCTGGGCGGCATACCGTGGCTCAATATCAGCTACGAAGGATTGCGCGACTCCGGCGAGGAGACCCGACTCGAAGCGTTTGCCGATCAGGTCATGAGTCGCGTGCGATGCACTCGCGTCGCGCTCTGATCACTCTCCCGTACCCGTTGCACCCTTCGCTAAGCGTTTGACAAATCCGCAAAACGTCAGGTATATTGGTCGCTGTTGCCCGGGCGTGCTTGAGATTCGACGGAACCTGGCCCCGCTCCGGCTGTTGTAGGCGTAAAGTCGTATGGTGAATCGAATAATATAGAGGAAACGGACATGAGCAAACCCGTCGAGATCACTGATGACTCCTTTGAAGCCGAAGTGCTTCAATCCGACAAGCCGGTAGTTGTGGACTTCTGGGCCACGTGGTGCGGTCCCTGCAAGATGATCGCCCCGATCCTCGAAGAAATCGCCGGCGAGATGGGTGAGAGAATCAAAATCACTAAGCTCGATGTCGATTCCAACGCCAAAACGGCGGGGAAGTACAACATCATGTCGATCCCGTCGCTCCTGTTCTTTAAGAACGGTGAGGTCGTGGATCAGGTCGTCGGCGCCGTGCCGAAATCTCAGCTGATGCAGCGCCTGGAAAAGGTCCTCGCGTAGCGTTCGCGCTATCAAACGAATAGCCTGGCCGGATCGCCCGCTCGTGCGGCGACCGGCCTTTGTTTTTCCCCAATGGCGGCCCGGCGCGGGAACTGATCCCTCTGCAAGACCATTTCAGAAGTGGACGCTGAACTCCTGTATGTGGATGCCCTGGAGAGAAAAGGCTGCGAGCAATGGATTGGTACGACCTCATTTTCATTGTCATTTTCGTCGGCGTATGGCTTTTTCTGGTTGCCAAGGTGTTCCCGAGGTATGGCGTCGGCTCGTGAATGGGACCGGCGTGCCGGCTTCCGGGTGAAGCCAACGACACCAAAAGGCCCGTAACCGACGGCGGTGCAGACGATTCCACGCCTGACCCGGCTGCGCCACCGGATAAACAAAAGTGAACAGTGTGCCGATAGCCTGACAAATGAACTTATCTGGCCGTAATCGTGGTTTTGGCGGAACCGGGCTAAGGATAGGCCCCGGTGGTCTTTCGCCTTTCATCCGCGTGATTATCATCTCATGCGCCGCCGTCTTTCTGTTGCAGATATTACTCAAGTCCGGCAACCTGGCGTACACATTTGGTCTGTCGCCGGCCCGATTCTTCGATGACTTCCCCAATCGTATTTATCAGCTCGTCACCTACATGTTTCTCCACGGCGGGTTCTGGCACATCTTTTTCAATATGTTCGGCCTGTGGATGTTTGGCACCGAGATCGAGTACGCGTGGGGTTCAAAACGATTCGGTCGCTTTTACTTTCTGTGCGGCCTGGCGGGTGCGGTCCTGACGCTGGCCGTCCAGAGTTCCCAGGTAGTCCCTATGATCGGGGCGTCCGCAGCCATCTATGGTGTCCTCGTCGCCTACTGGAAAATGTTCCCTGAGCGGGAAATCTATCTCTATTTCCTCTTTCCTGTGAAGGTCAAGTGGTTCGTTCCCGGCTTTATGCTTCTGGGTTTTCTCACGGCCGCACCCGGCATCGCTCACTGGGCACACCTCGGCGGAGCCGTTTTTGCCTTCATTTATGTCAAGGGCGACTGGCGTTGGATGTCCCTGGGCCGCAAACTTAAAAACTTGCGCTACAAGCGCCAGGAAGCTAAACTCGAAAAGAGACGGCAGGAAGCCGAGGATGTGATGAAACGAGTTGATGCGATTCTTGACAAAATCAACGAGGTCGGCATTGACAACATCTCCAGCGAAGACCGCAAGTTTCTCGAAGAAGCCTCGTCCCGTCTGTCCAGGAAAAACAACAACCAGTGAACCGCAGGGGATACCCCGGCATGCATAAACGAGTCCTGGTCGCCGAGTCTGCCGAAGCCATTCGCTCCGTGGCTGAAACCGTCCTCCGGCAAAACGGCTTCGAAGTTATCTCGCTGCCGACGGTCGAGAAAGCGCAGGAAGTGCTGCAGTTCTCTATCCCCGATGTGCTCATTATCGGCGCGGACCTGGTGTCTGCCGACGGCCGCCCCTTCTACGAGACCATTCAGGCGGATCCCCGCACGGCTTCCATTCCCTTGCTGCTGTTTGACTCCACCGAGTCGGAGGGGCTCCCGTTTCCCGATGAGGTGATCATCAGTCGCCCGTTCGACCCCAGAGACTTCATCCAACGAGTCCAGGTGTTTTCGGGTCAGGCGTCGGGGAGGAAAACGGCAACCGCTGGCTCGACACAGGCCGCCGATACCGACCTCGACGAAGAACTGCTGGACCATGCCCTCGGCCTCGATCAGATTCACGTCACCTCGTCGGAGGTGATGAATGCAACCACGCGGGTCGGCAAGAAGGCCGCCGCCGGAGAGTCGCACGAGAGTCTCGTCGGAATGGACCACCACGGTACCGAGGAACCCTCCTCCGAAACCGGCAAAGTCGAATCATTGATGATTCGCGACGATACGATCGCCCCGCCGGGCACCACACAGCAGCGGGCTGCTGCCCCTCAAAAACATGGCACGGGTCCGATCGAGATTCTGCACGACCAGTACGGCATATCCAAGTCTCCCGCACTGGAAAGTGAACCGATAGACGAAAACCACGATTACGACTGGTTCATCAACGCCATGCGCGACGAAGGCGTTTCCCCCGAGCATGCACCACGGACGGACCCCGGCGCACAGCATGAGCATCTTCCCATCGACAGTCCGTCTGCCGCAGTAGATCCGCACACACCGGTATCGGCTGCCGGCACCACGCAGGCCCGCGCGCCGCACAAACCGAAGACCGCCGGCGTCGAAAAGTTTATCGATGAGTTCCGTGAAGAGATGGAACGCATTCGAACCACCGAGGAACCGCCACAGGTCGTGACCGTGCGCGACGAACATCCGGCGGGACAGTCGGCCGAAGCAGGCGAGCCCGGGTGGCAGGAACAGGTAGAACGGCTTGGGCCGGCCGACCTCGCGATGTTCTCCCGCCAGTTTGCTTCCGAACTGGCCGCCAAAATCGCTGAGAAAATTGTCTCCAAGATCGACGGCGACAAACTGATGAAGCTCATTGCCGCGGAAATCGCCGCCCGCACGAAAAAAGGCTGATCTCCAGATGCCGGCCGCTTAACCCCCCTTGAACGGAGAAACTCCCTTGTTTGGACAAGCATCGGTCGAAATCCCTACCGCAATCCTCGCGGGGTTACTGTCCTTTGTATCGCCCTGCGTGCTGCCGCTCATTCCCGGTTACCTTTCGTTTATCTCGGGAGTGTCGGTCGAAGAGCTGATGTCGCGCGAACGGTCCGGCGGCAATTATCGCAAACTCCTGTTGAACACCCTGTTCTTCGTCATCGGGTTCTCCCTCGTGTTTGTGGTACTCGGGCTCGGCGCCAGCGGAATCGGCAACTTTCTCCAGCGACACATGGGCATCTTCAACAAAGTCGCCGGTGTGATCGTCTTCCTTTTCGGTCTGCACGTCACCGGCCTGCTTCGCATCAAGGCGCTCAATTACGAGAAACGCTTCAACCTCGCCGGTCAAAAGAAGAAACGCGGTGTCTTCGGCTCGGCCATTATCGGCATCGCCTTCGGCTTCGGGTGGACGCCGTGCATCGGACCGATCCTCGGCAGCATCCTGATTATCGCCGCCCAGCAGGGCTCGCTCACGGAGGGTGCCATGCTGCTGGTGGCGTACTCGGCCGGGCTCGGTGTGCCTTTCATCCTGACCGCGCTTTTGTTCAACTATCTCATTGGCACGTTCGGATTTATCAAACGACATTTCCACGCGGTCGAAATCATCTCCGGCGGTCTGCTGATGATTGTCGGGATACTGATCTTCTTTGACTTGTTGGGACGGCTTGCATCGTGGCTGCTCGAATTGTTTCCCGCATTGCAGAATGTCGGGTAGTGACAGTTTCGCCCCCGACATCTTTTTTCTGTGAGGGTCGCTTGACGGCCTTTCCCGGCCGTCCTATATTGACCACGACTGTTTCACATGACGCGGAAAGGTAGTATGTCTCCACGCAAGAAAAGCACCTCCGACCCGTGCAACAAACAGGTCGTTGTCGTCTGTGTCCAGGAACCGTTCGAAGAAGGGTCAGCGATGGACTTCGGCCTCATCAAGGGAGACGACATCCGCTTCCTGCACCAGGCCTTCATCACCGATACCATCATGCATGCACTCGAACTGGGCGATACCGACGTGCGTCTGTACTATCAGAACCAGCCCGACCGTGTCCGTCTCGTCAAAATCGTCATGGACTACCTGAAAAAGAAACTGTCAGGCGAGCTGGCCGAACGCTTTGAAAAACAGCTGTCCACCTTCCCTCAGAAAAAAGACCGCTGGGGGATCCGGATCGAACGGGCGTTCAAGGAGTGCTTTGATTCGGGGTACGACGCGGTCCTGCTGGTCGGTTCACGAACACCCACCGTGACGTCAAAAATGATGCGCTCGGCGTGGAACATGCTCTCGCAGTCCGACGTGATCTTCGGCCCGACTCCGGAAGGTCGCTATTACTCGATCGGCATGTCGGGAGCCTACCAGATCGAATTGTCCGCATTCGATTGGACGTCACCCTCGATCTACGCCGATATCGCCGGCGCCTTCACCGACAAGGGCCTCCACTGGTCGGAACTACCGATCTGGTACGCCGTGGAGTCCTCCGAAGAACTTGAAATCATGGCGCGTGACATCAATCAGTTCCGCTTCGAGGGCGATGAAACCACCGCCCGGGAAACCGAACTGGTCATGGAACGCATTCTCGCCAAACTGTCATAATGGAACGCCATCTCCAGAAACTGACCTGGCTCACCGTCCGCGACACGGTACCATCCAAAATCGATACCGTTATCCTGCCGGTAGGTACGGTCGAGGCCCACGGCTCGGCCTGTCTCGGCACCGACAACCTCATTCCCGAGGCTATCGCCGAGGATATCGCAGAACGCATCAACGCCCTGATCGCCCCAACCGTCAATTACGGCATCACGCGGTCGCTGATCCGATACAACGGCGGCTCGACCATCAAACCGAGCACCTTCCAGCTATACGTTCGCGATGTGCTTGATTCGATGGTTGACACCGGCTTTCACAACGTCATTCTCATGAATGGACACGGCGGCAATAACTCGGCGCTGAAGGAAGTCGCGTTTGATTTCCACCGCGAGCGAAGGGCCAACATCGCGGTTATTCACTGGTGGGAATTGTGCGATAAGATGACCGAGGAATTCTTCGGTCACGCGGGCGGCCACGCGGGCACGGATGAAACCGCCATGGTAATGGCAATTGATCCGAGCCTCGCCGACAAATCGCTCTACACCGACAAACTCGCCTACACCTTCAAGAGCGGCGCCGATATCTACCCTGTACCCGGAACGATTCTCTTATATAAAGAGGGGGAAGGCTACCCCGAGTTCGATGTTGCCAGAGCCAATGAGTATCGGAAGAATGTCGCCGCGACGGTCGGCGATTTCGTGGAATCCGTCCTCGCCCAATGGCGCCGCTGGGGCTTGTGATCGTACGCCCACGCCCGTCTGCGGGTCGCAGCAGGGCTGCCACTTCAAAACGAATCTATATACGTCAGCCGTACCTCGCGCGAAAACGTGTCGGACTCCGGACGGTTGGTCAGCAGGTCTTTTCCGATTAACTCGATCTCGAGATTCCTCGTGAACAACCACTTGACCGACATGTTCAGATAGCCCCGACCCTCACCGGCAAAGTCATTGGCGCTCCGGTCGTCGTTGATCGCCGCGTCGTACTCCAGAAGCAGCGCGAGATTATAGTTGAAAGTCGCGTCAAACCCCAAAAACAGACTGAGATCACTGTCCGCCAAATCTTCACCCGCATGCTCGACCTCTTCGTCCGGGGTCGCGTAGTTTACGCCGCCGTGCCACCCGGCCGTCCACTTGTAGAAATAGAAACTTCGCGACGCCACCGCGTAAAATCCACGCGATTTGTACGCGTACCGATCCTGCCTTGCGTTGTATGATCCGTTTCCCTGCGATGAAAATCCCACCGACATGGCCGGCAAATACGGCAATTCGTCTATCACCCGGAATCGCACCGAAAACTCCAGCGTCGGATACCAGTCCGGCTCCCGGTTGGCGATCACATTTGTCCCGCCGAACGAAACACCCACCATGAAACGGTTGGAAAGCCCGATATTGGTATACCCCAGTCCGCCGCCTTCTGAAAAAATCCGTATGCCCAGACTGAAGTTCCCCCGTGGCAGAGTCCCGGCGGTCGGCATATCCACCAGCCATCGTGGCGGGATGTCATACAACGTGCTTCGGGAGATATCCTCCTGCGCCTCAACGGGCGTGCCGCAGGCAAGAAGCAAAACCAGCGTCAGGACTGTCGGCAGTAATCTATGCATCGATCGAACCATAATTCCCTCGTCACAAGTAATCGTAGTAACTCGGGATGATAGGTGCGCTGTTGTAAATGAGTCAACAAAAACAGGTGAAGAACTCCGACTGCCTGCTTTTAGTCCGCGTGGACCAATTCGCGCATGTGCCGGGCAAGACGGCGTGTAATCGGACCGGTTCGAAACGTATTCGTGACGGCCCCTTTGACAATTTTCGATATAGGCAGAATCAGTTTCAGTGAACTCGTCAGAAAGACCTCGTCCGCCGACAGCAGCGAGCGAAACCCCGCATTGACTTCATCCACGCGATAACCCAGCTTCCGTGCCTCGCCGATCGCAACCTGGCGCGTCACGCCCCACAAACACCCGCTCGATGTCGACGGCGTGAAAATGCGGCCCTTTTTGATCCAGAAAATATTGGCGCTGGTGATTTCGGCCACCTTCCGGTGAGTGTTCAAAAGCAATGCGTCGTCGCAGCCTATCGCCAACGCGCGCTTGAGAGCTGCTGCGTTTATGACGTACGAGAGTGTCTTGATCTGGCGAGAGATCGAGCTGTGGTCGATCAGAAACTCCGACACCAGCAGACGAAACGGCCGGGTCGGAATCGTGTGCGGCGCCGCTGACAATATTATCTGCGGCGCGCCCTGGCAATTCGTCCACCGGGTGGACTCGCCGCTGGTGATGGTGAGCCGAAGTTTCTTCACACGGTCAGGATGCGCCTTCACGGTAGCAATCATCCAGCGCGCCAGGGTCGCGCGTTCGACCGGCAGATTCAGACCCACAACACCCGCCCCACGGTACATCCGGTCAAGATGCTCATCCAGAAAAATCACCCGGTCGTCGATCGCAAGGAAGGTCTCGAACACCCCGTCCGCGTACAGCAGGGCGTTGTCGAACACCGATATCTTGGCCCGCGATGGCGGGACCCGACGGCCGTTGATGGTCGTGACTGTATAATATCTCGCTGGTGACATATGTCTCCTGTCTTCCGGCTCGGCACAAACTATACCTTCCAACCCACAAGTCAAGTGCCGTTCGCACCGCGACAATTGACTTTTTATCTAGGCGACATTTATTGGTCGGGTGGACACGCTCAAACTGCTGGTGGTCTTCGTAGCCATCCTTTTCGCGCTGAAACGACACCTGTCGGTCGGCGTGACTCTCTTCGGGGCCGGCCTGTTGACCGCTCTGCTTTTCCGTGTTCCTTTCGCTGACCTTCTCGACGGTTACCGCGCCCTGGTGACATCCCGGCCGTTCATATCTCTGACCGCCGTGATCATTCTGATCACGATTCTCGGTTCGGTACTCAAGGAGCTCGGCTACCTCGAGAAACTCGCGGATGCCTGTCGGTCGCTTTATGGCGGCCGGAGAACGGCAGCCGCCCTGCTGCCCCCGTTGGTAGGCTTGATGCCTATGCCGGGCGGGGCGCTGTTGTCCGCACCGCTTGTCGATAGTGTGCTTTCTGATTCACGGTACTCGCCCCACTTTAAGTGCGCCGTAAACTACTGGCATCGGCACGTCGTGGAACACTTCATGCCCATATACCCCGGCTTGATAGTTGCATCCGCCATGACCGGTCTGCCCCTCGGAACCATCGCGATCGTTCAGGCCCCGCTGGCAATTCTCATGATACTCGTCGGCTATGCTTTCTTAATCCGGCGGATTGACCGCTCAACTTCCGATCATCCGGACTTCCGCGCGGCGCTCACGGGGATCCTGCGAACGGTATGGCCTGTATTACTGGCGGTGGGCATATACGCCATTTTCGGGATTGAAATGGCTTGGGGCGCGCTGATCTCTCTGCTGGTTCTCATTCTTGTCGCGCGTCCCCGGAAAAAACCGCTCGTGGACTCCCTGAAGAAGGGGCTCTCCTACAAACTCGTCTTTCTCGTGTTTGGCATTCTCTCGTTTCAAACCGTCCTCGAGCAGTCCGGGGCAATCGAATCAATTCAGCGGCTCTCGACCGAATACCACTTCCCCGAACAGCTTATCATCATCCTGGTGGCGTTCACGTCGGGCCTCCTCACCGGCATGCTGGCCGCGCTGGTGGCGTTGAGTTACTCGTTACTGGCCGCTTTTTTGTACTCACCCGTCATACAGATCGACAACATCCTGCTCGCTTTTCTTGCGGGGTATGTCGGGATGATGCTGTCTCCCAGTCACCTGTGCCTGATCATAACGAACGACTACTTCAAGAGTGACCTTGTTGCGGTATATAAGGTTATGACGCCACCGATGCTCCTGTTCGGATTCCTGGCGTACCTGATCTACCTCTCCGGCTGGGCATCGTTTGTCTATTGACCTTTCGAACCGCCGTTGCCATCTTTCCATCTTCATGTTAAGTTACTGGCGATCATATCGATAAACTTGGTGAATTCAGCCGGTCACGATGGAACTTTCGACCCGGTTCCGGGTACTATTCTTAGAACCCAAAGCGTCGGGAGCTACATGGCGAAAGAAACAGAAAAAGATATCGATTACGGGCTCATGAGAGCGATCCAGAAGGGCGACCTGGTGGCGTTTAACCAGATGGTCGACCGGTACAAGGATCGCCTGATGAACGTCATCGGACGAATGCTGTCTTCGCAGGAGGAAGCCGAAGATATCGTTCAGGAAACCTTCGTCAGAGTGTATCAGCACCGGCAGTCGTTCAACTTTCAGCACTGTTTTTCGACATGGATCTATACGATTGCGTTGAATCTGGCGAGGAACGAGTTGCGTAAGCGACGGAAGTTCAAATTTTTCGACATAACGGAGATGCAGGGCAATGAGCGCGAGTTCGCCATCGACCCCAAACTACCCAGCCGCCTGCCGCAGGCGCTGAACGAGGCCATCGGCGGACTCCCCGAGAAATACAGAGTGGCGTTTTTGCTTCGCGACGTTCAGGAAATGCCGTACGAAGAAGTCGCGAAAGTGCTCAGTGTCCCGTTGGGAACGGTTAAATCGCGCGTCAATCGGGCGCGCTTGATGTTGCGTGAGAAACTGCAACCGAAGCTGGAGGAACAGAATGCGATTTCAAAAGGTACGCTCCTTCCTGTCGGCCTACTCTAACGATGAGTTGACCGACCGGCAGCGCGAGGCTGTGCGGGAGCGCCTGGCGAAAGACTCGCACTTGCGGGCCGAGGAACAGGCCTTCCGCGCCATGCGGGACGCTTCCCGGGATATTCCGCCACTCAAAGTGTCGGACGACTTCAACTCCCGGTTGCTGAACCGGATCGCCCACGAACGGTTTGCGGAAACGCGCAGTAACGCTATGCTTCCGCGAAAGCGGGTCCCCGCGCCCCTCTGGTGGAAGGCTGTGCCGGTGGCCGTGACTGCCGTCCTGTTGCTTGCGGCCGTCATGCTTACCGGTGATTTCAATCAGTTTGGTTCTCCGTCCGCCACCAACTCGGGAGCCGGCTCGCTTGACGATGCCTATCTCACGGTGCAGCCGGTCGACAACCCCAATCTGGCTGTTTCCGTTGGTACCGGGTGGTCGTTGGAAAGGGAATTGCAGCGCTCGCAACAGGTAACGCAAATTTTCAGCGCGCTGACGGCAAGGAACGGCTTTGTATCACTCGACCGGCTGGCCGGTCAGGTTCAAAACGTATCCGCGCGCCAGAGCGGGTTCTCTCCCTATCTGACCGACTACTATCGGTTCCGCCCCGTGCTGCGCGTGTATAGAGTCAGTGATGTCAGGGAGGATGGTTCGGTATACTAATATGCTAACGACCGGATTTTGGACCGTCAGACGGTTGCTTCAGGCGGCCACCCTGACGGTCTTTTTTTCGTCCATGGCGAATGCTGGTGACGGCCCGCTGTTCAGCCTCGAACAGGGAATCAGCGAACTCGTCTTCCGCATCTCCCGCTCCATCGTGACCGTCGAGGCATCATCGAGCCTCGGTCCCGGACAAGCCACATTGCCTGCTCAGGACGTCGTCCGACGAGTGGTCTCGACCGGGCTTGTCTGCGATACGAACGGGCATATACTGGTCGCCGCCTCCATGGTCGCCGGGCACGACCGCATGTCGGTCGTGTTGGATGGTGCCCCGGTACCTGCTGAACTTGTTGGGATTGATTACCACACAAATCTAGCCCTGATTCGCGCCAGTCGGCCGATGGGCAGTGTCGTGAATTTGTCGGCCAAACGAGCCTGCGCTGGCCAGATGATCGTTGCTATGGGCAACTCCTACGGTCTGCGAGCGGCTCCGTCTCTGGGATTCTGTGCGGGCCTTCGGGCTGACGGCCTGATGCAGTTCTCCGTGCCGATTTCTTCCGGCTCGATCGGGGGCGGTATCTTCGACATGAACGGCGATCTGCTTGGTATAATCGCGGATGGTGATGGAGTCGACTCCCGGATCGCCCTCGCCGTGCCCGCCTATCAACTGCCCGGAATCATCAGTTACCTGTCCACCCGGGGAGACCGCCACGCCGGCTTCCTCGGTATTCAGTCTGCCGATATCGAGATCATCCCTCCCCTGGAAATCGCTACCCCGGTGCGGCTTGCCAGCGTGTCCTCCAGTGATCGCATGATGCTGGAACGGGGGATAATTGTGACATCGGTCGTCCCGGGGTCACCGGCCGCCAACGGTGGAATAGCCTCTGGGGATCTGATCGTCGGCTACAACGATGTCGCCTATGTCTCCGCCGCTGAACTGTCCAGCGCCGTTCGGTGCTCGCGACCCGGCAGCGTCTGTACTATCGAAATCATCCGCCAAAACAAATCGATCACCCGCCTCGTGCAGGTCGGGCGCAAAGGGCTCGATCAGACCGGTCTCAACGGTGCCCAATCCGTCACTCGCGAACACGAAATCGACTCGCTCACTTCCGAACTTGTCAGGATGAAACAACAGCTCGACGCGCTCGAGTCCCGCCTGCGCACTCTGAAACAGTAATTTAAAAATTGCCTCACTCCGTTACACCGCTTTAGATTGCAGCCATGGACGCAGGAGCGAACAAGGCCGCGCTGGAAGAGCGCATTCGGTCGTTTTCCGTGACCGATTACGCCGCCGAGCGCACGCTCGCCTTGTTTTCAGCCTCGATCGCCGTCGCCGATCCGCGGATCATTACCGATGCTATTTCCCTCTATAGACGAAACTGCCCGTCTCGCTCGCCGCTGTATGAACTGGTCCTGCAGTCATATCTGTTCCTCGGCTTCCCGCGAATGCTCGAGGCTGCCGATCTGCTCCATCAGGCTTGGCCCGAACCCGTCGATCATCACACCAACGACGAGCCGGTCAGCCCCGAGGAAACCCGCTCGTGGTATATCCGCGGCGACAAACTCTGCCGGCGCGTCTATGATAAGAACTACACGGCCCTCCGTCGTCGTGTCGAGTCATTTGCACCCGATGTCTTCAGATGGATGATACTTGAGGGCTATGGAAAGGTCCTCTCCCGCCCCGCCCTTGATATCGTATCCCGCGAATGTGCCATTGTGGCCTGTCTGGTGGTTGAAAACCGACCTCGCCAGCTTCATTCGCATATTCGAGGCGCCCTGAACGTTGGCGCGGACCGCGAACTCGTCCGTCTGGTAATCGAAGATCTCCGCGACGTTCACGCCGACGGCTGGGCTGCCGCCCGCGACATCTTGAAAAAGCTGGAGATGGACACACGGTCATGAAGCGATGGCTCCGCATAGTGGCAGTCGTGGTCTTTGTCTCCATCCTGATCATGGCCGCCATGTATGTCTATCTGATCCCGATGCGCGGGCTGGAACGAATCGTCACCGGGCGGCTCAATAAGGAAATTCGGGATCGTTATTCGCTCACCGCATCGGTCGGCAATATCCGTGGAAACCCGTTCACGGGACTGATGCTGGAAGACGTCAGCATCTCCTACACCGATTCGCTGGGCAGCTACGAGGTAATTCGCTTACCCCGCCTGACCACCGCATATCGGCTGTCCAACCTCTGGAATCGCGACTATCGATTCGAACTCGTCGAAATCGGCTCGGCATCGGTAACCGTCCGTCGTGACAGCGTCGGAGCCTATCGACTGCCGGCGCTGTCGTCCGGGACGGACACACCCTCGCGGCAGCCCTCATTTTACATCGGCAACCTTATCCTCAGCGATGCATCCCTTCAACTCATCGCTCCCGGTCAGGATACGGTCCGCCTCCAGCAGCTTACCCTGGCTACATCGTTGCATGTCGACGAAGGCATGGTGAGCGCCGACCTGAAGCAGATGGGCTTTGCGTTACCGTTACAGGATATCGACCTCACCGCCGCAACCGGCAAAGTCACCTTCTCCGAGCGCCGCGTGACCTTTCAGGATCTCATGCTCGTCTCAGGCGGCACGCGGGCACGGTTGGACGGGTCGGTCATGCTTGAAGATTTGAGCGGGCAGGTGGAATTCGCCTTTGACCACGTAGACATGGAGCAGGTGAGCAGGTGGATCGGCCCGAATCTGCACGGCGTTGTCGATCTCACCGGTACCGTCACGCGCACGAACGACACGCTGTCGGGCTCGGTCAACATTGGCGGATCGTTTATGATTGCATCGCTCGAGAACCTGCAGGTCGATTTCCGCCTCCATGACAAAATGCTTGAACTCGACACCCTGTACGGGGTGATCCTCGGCGACTGCGCCATCGACGGCTACGGCGGAATCGACTTCTCCGGCGCCATGGAGTCGTACCGCCTGAATGCCTCTATCCGGAATTTCAATCTGGATAACCTGATCACTGGAACCTTCCAGTCCGATCTCAACGGAGATATTGTGTTGGTCGGCGAATCCTTTCGCACCGCTACCATGCGTATGATGATCGCCGCCGACCTGTATGAATCGTCGTTCGACGAGTACCCGCTGCAGCGTGCGTACGGTCCAATGATGATCACGACCGACTCTCTCACCTTCACCGATCCATTTGTTGTCGCCTACCATGAAAACGAATTCGCGGCTGCCGGATCGATTGTGTACTCCGGCGATATCAATCTGCGTGTCGAGGCGGCGCTGGAGAATCTCGATCGATACCGCGGCCGGCTGTTCATCGATCAACCCGGCGGCCGGGGACGCGCGCATGCGGTCGTCTCGGGAAAAACCGCCGACCCCGATCTCAGAGCGACCTTCGTCTCCGACTCGGTCTGGATCTACGGCCTCAGCGCCGACAGCTGCGTCATCGACGCCGACATAAAACGGTTCCTTTCGGGACGGCAGGGGTGGGCGCAGGCCGACTTCTACGCCGGCAGCCTGTGGGGAACCCCGTTCGATTCCGCACTGACCAGGCTGACCCTCGATTCGCAGACTGTCATTATCGACACGGCTGCAGTTCGCAGCCCCGACCTGTTTGGCTCGTCATTGGGGATCTTTGATTACGGTGTCTACCCCAACCGAGTCGAACTGGATACCACCGTCATCAATCTGTTTGGAAGAGGGTTCTATAACCGTGGAACGGTCGATATCGAGATCGACTCCTCCGGCTTCGTCTTTAACCGGCTCTACTTCGCGCAGCGCGGCGGTTTGCTGTCTCTTGCGGGACGCATCAACTACGATGAAACGATGGATTTTCGGGCCTCCGCCGACAGCATTGTGCTGTCGCCGTGGGTGCGCCTGTTCGCCCCCGAGTGGCAGGTCGATGGACACATCTCCTTCAACGGCAGAGTTGGCGGCAGTTTCGCCAATCCCGCGTTTTCTCTGACCGGCATCATCGACTCGCTCACGTATCGAGGATTGAAGCTCGGAGAACTCACCGCCGCAGGAGCCTACGAAAATCGCGTGCTGACCGTCGATTCCGCGGTCGTGCTCTCCGACTCCGGCCGCTACGTTGCCTCAGGCTTCCTGAACGCGGATCTGGCGTTTGTTACCGATTCGATCGAGCGCCTCCCCGACCTGCCCTTTGATATTCGGATCACGGCCCGCGACAATCAGTTCGAACTCGTCAGCCTTATGCTCCCCTCGGTCGAGCAGCTCAACGGCGAATTCGAAGCGGACTTCCGACTGTCCGGTATCCCCTCGGATCCGCATCTCGAAGGAAGCGCCCAACTGGTCGGAGCGCAGCTGAAATACTTCGACCTGGTCAACTGGGTCTTCGCCGACTCCGTATCGGTCCGCATGGAGGATGACCGGATTATGATCGACGGTATCGAGGCATACGTGCTCGACAACCGAAAGGGAAAAGAGCGCACCCGCACGATCGGCATGCGCGATATTGGCGGCGAGCTGCGGCCCGTCACCGTCAGCGGCAAACCATCGTATGCCTACATCGAAGGCGAAATTCGCGTCGCGTCATTGGACAATTTCGTCTATGAACTCGACGTATCCATCCCGAGGGAATTCCCGTTCGAATACGAACTGGAAGACATCGAAGGCGTGTTCGAAGGCGAACTGCAGATCGTAGGGGAGACGCCGCCCACCGTCACCGGAGACATCACCCTGATCTCGTGCCGCTACCGCGTGCCGTTCGCCTCCGCCGAAGAAGGATCGCCGATCCTCGAAGGCCTTACCGAAGAGGACAGCTGGGACCTCGACCTCAATATCGAAATTCTATCCAACTACTGGATCGAAAACGAAGATATCGATGCGGAATTCGCAGGTGAGGTCAATCTCGTGCGCGAGGACGGCAATTACCCGATTGTCGGCCAGATGGACATCCTGCGGGGCCGAGGTTTCTTGTTCGACAAGATCTTCCGCCTCGAGGCGCGGGAAGATGCGGTTATCTTCACCGGGACGGAGATTCCTAACCCCCAGCTTGACATCGTCGCAACCACGCGCATCCCCGGTGTGCGGTACGAGCAGGAAGCCGCGTCCGACGTCATCGATTTGTGTATCCACGTGACCGGCTCGCTCGATACCGCCGACATCAACGTGTGCGAAGACTCCCCGTTCTCACGAGAGGACATCCTGTCGCTGATCGCGCTCAATTACTACGGCGCCGACACCGGCTCCTATGGCGGCGCCATCGAAGAACGGGTGTCGCAGTTTGTCGGCTCGCAGATCTCGCGCGTGGGCGCCCGGCAACTGAGCCAGCTCGGCGTCGAGACTTTCGAAATCGACCCCGCCTACGGCGGCGAGTTCGACCCGGCCAACACCCGCGTCACCCTCGGCGTATACGCGGCGCCGAACCTGTACGTGTACGGACGGTCGAACGTCTCAGGGACGATCGGCGAGGAAGTCGGTTTCGAGTACCGCTTCAGCCGCGAGTTCCTCCTGCAGGGTCGGCGGAATGAACTCGAAGAATATATCCTCAACCTTCGACTGCACTGGGAGTTCTGATGCGGCTGGCTCTCTGGACATGCGTCGTGCTCGCGGTTCTGACCGCCTCGACACACGCCATGACCGAGCGTGAACGCCAGCGCTGGATGCGGGACAATCCGAAGATTGACTCAATTCTGATCGAAGGCAATACGTTCTACCCGTCGGGAGAAATCAAGGGCCGCCTCTATGCCAAAACCTGGTCCTGGTGGGGCGCCCTTAAAGACGACCGGCGAATCCGCGTGCAACGCGAAACCTTCGGACGCGATACCCTCGAAGTCAAGTACCTGTATCTCACCGAAGGATTCCTCGGCGTCCGTCTCGATCACGCGTTTGAAATCCTTCCTGATTCAAGTGCCCTCGTGCATATCACCATCCACGAAGGACGACGCTTCTTCATCGATACGGTTCGGGTGACCGGCGACTACCCGCCCGGACTGGCCATCCACTTCGAAAAGAAGACGACCCAGCTCAAATCAGGACGACCGATCAACCCGATCGATCTGAAACAGGTTGAATTTGAACTCAAAACGTATCTGGCGAACAGGGGATATCCTTACGCACAGATCGGCTATCGGGTCGATTCCGTGGCCTCAAGCAACCGGGCGCCGGTGATCTTTCATGTGTTTGCGGATTCACTGGTGCGGTTCGGCGATATAGCGGTCGAAGGAACCGAGCAGTTTCCTGAGTACGTAGCACGCCGCGAACTCAAAGTGAAACCGGGACACGTATACAGCCGCGAAGACATTCTCGAGTCGCAGCGGCGTTTGTTGGAATCCGGGTACTTCTCGACCATGCAGCTGAACCGGGCCGAGAACTCCCCGAACCGCCTCCAACCGGACTTCACCCTGCGGGTTCGCGAACGAAAGACCCGCTACGTCACGACTGAGCTCGGAGCGATTGGCCAGACCAACATCCGCGACCTCGCCTGGCTGGTGTCCGCCGGCGCGGGTAAGCGGAACATACTTGGCTCACGCAGGGGAGACTTCAGCATCGCGTATACCTTCAGTCTTGGCCGCGACAGCCGCATCCTCCAGAACAAGTACAACGCCAGCTTCACGGAGCCCTGGTTTCTGGGCCTGCGCATGCCGCTGACAATCGGCTTCGAATGGGAACCCACCCTCCGGGTTCCGGACAACGTCTACAAACGCCGGTCCTACTCACTCTCTGCAGAGACCAACCGCCGTTTCGGCCGCGAAGTCCGAGTCTGGCTCGGTGTCGAGTACGAGTCGCTGAAACTGTCCGAGTTCCCCGACGATACGACCGGGATCGGTGTCGATGCCACCATCTCGGGACGACGTCGCATGTACAGCCAGTTCCGCTATGACAGCCGGGACAACCTGTTTATTCCGAGTCGGGGCTCGTTTGTTGACCTCTCGGTGGATTACTTCGGCGGCTTCATGGGTGGTGACAACGACTTCTATCGAATTCAGGCGTCCTGGTCGACCTACCAGCCGGTCTGGCCCGGCTGGATCAGCGCCACCCGGGTCAAACTGGGACTGGCTGAGCCCTTCGGACGTTCCGACAGCCTGCTGACGGATGACCGGCTTCTGCTTGGCGGCGCCAATACGGTACGGTCGTTTCGAGAAAACCGTCTTGGTCCGCTTGACGGTGACAAAAATCCGCGCGGTGCCCAGTACGTCTTTGTCTTCAATCAGGAGTTCCGCTGGAAAACGGTCCAGATCTTCAACAAGATACCGTTACTCGATATCCTCGCCGCATTCCCCCTCTGGCAGTCGGTCTTCGCCGACGTCGGCAACGGATTCCTCGAATGGGGGGACATTCGACTCGATCGCTTGGCCGTTGCCTACGGCACGGGATTCCAGATTCTCTCGCCGGCTGGCCCCATCCGACTCGATTATGCCCAGCGTCTCGAAACCGACAGCTTCGACTTTGCAAAACGCTGGCATTTCACCATATTATACGCGTTCTGATGCTCTGAAACCAATCGCCCGTTCCGCTGTTACGCAGGTATTGAAGGGAAGACCCCACTGGGATGACAAACACTATGGATCCAATTTACCTCGACCATAACGCTACCACGCCCGTCGCACCCGAGGTGGTGGAAGCGATGCTGCCGTATCTCGATCGTGGGTTCGGCAACGCCAGTTCGGTGCATGCATTCGGCCGCGAAGCCAAGGTCGCACTCGAAACCGCCCGTGAGCAGATCGCAGCTTTTATCCGATGTGAACCATCAGAGCTGTACTTCACCTCCGGCGGGACCGAGTCCGACAACATGGCCGTCCTCGGAGTTGCTCGATATCTGAAGCACAAGCGAAACCACATCATTGTCGGCGCCACCGAGCACCACGCGGTCATCGAACCCGCCGAATACCTCCATAAGAAGGAAGGCTTCGAACTGCACCTCGCCCCGGTCGACTCGGAAGGGTTCGTGTCGCCGGTGCGCCTTCGCGGTCTCGTCAAAGACACGACCGCCCTCGTTTCCATCATGCACGCCAACAATGAAACCGGCACCGTTCAAGCCGACCTTTCCCGGTTCGCCCAGATTGCCCATGAAAAGGGAGCGTTGTTTCACACCGATGCCGTGCAGTCGATTGGGAAAGTCGAAGTCGACGTTAAAGAGCTGGGGGTAGATCTGCTCTCGCTCACCGGTCACAAGATCTACGGTCCAAAAGGCTGCGGAGCTCTTTTTGTCCGGAGTGGCCTCAAAATCGATCCGCTCCTGCACGGCGGCTCCCACGAAAAACGGCGCCGGCCCGGAACCGAAAACGTCGCCGGTGCCGTTGGCCTCGCCAAAGCGCTGGAACTCGCTGAGAGGATGATGGACGACGACTATGCACGATTGAGCGATCTCGCCGACTTCTTCATCGACCGCGTCCTTCGTGACGTCCCTGATGTCCGCTTCAACGGCACCCGCACCAGCCGGATTCCGCAGACCATGAACTTCGCGTTTAATGGCGTCGAAGGTGAGTCGGTCGTGCTGTCTCTCGATGTTGAAGGGGTGGCCGTTTCTTCAGGATCGGCCTGCACCTCGGGCGCGATTGAGGCGTCACACGTGCTGACGGCCATGGGAATCGACCCGATTGTCGCCCACGGATCGGTTCGCTTCTCGTTAGGACGGTCCACCACCCGCGAGCAGCTTGATTACGTGCTGACTAAGCTGCCGCCGATCGTGGATCGGCTCCGCGCTATGTCCCCGGTCTACAAAAAACAGGTCTGATATACACGAATTCTGGTTCCCATGGCTGCGCGTGTCTTAGTTGCGATGTCGGGCGGCGTTGACTCCTCCGTCGCCGCTCTGCTGCTCAAACAGCAGGGCTACGACGTGATCGGCGCCCACATGAAATTGTGGGACTACGTCGATGTCGGAGGCGATATCTACAAAGACGGCCGGTGCTGTACGCTCGACTCCATCACGGATTGCCGCTTCGTGTGTGACAAGATCGCCGCTCCCTTCTATGTGCTTAACATGTCCGAGGAGTTCCGCGAGAAGGTGATCGACAACTTCGTCGATGAGTACCGTGCCGGCCGGACGCCCAATCCGTGCGTCCGCTGTAATGCCGACGTCCGCTGGAACACCTTCCTGCACAAAGCGCAGCAGCTTGGATGCGACTTCATCGCCACCGGACATTACGCCTTCGTCGAACCTAATGACTCCGGCCGATGGCAGATTCGCAAGGGCGTCGACGCCACCCGAGACCAGTCGTACGTCCTCTGGGGGCTCACTCAGGAGGCGCTCGCACACACCCTCATGCCCCTCGGCGGTCTGAAGAAATCCGAAGTGCGCGTCATCGCCGAGAAACATGGCCTCCGCACCGCCCAAAAGCCCGAGTCACGCGAAATTTGCTTTGTCGCCGACGATGACTACCGTCGCTTTATCTCCGAGTTCGAAGGCAAGCGGGGAAGAACGTTCCAATCGGGGGAGATCGTCCACGAGGACGGGCGCGTGCTCGGCCGCCACGACGGCACCGCATTCTACACCATTGGCCAGCGCAAGGGACTGGGCATCGCGCACCCGACGCCGCTCTATGTCCAGCGCATCGAGATCAATACCAACCGCGTCATCGTGGGCGACAACGACTCCCTCTTCACGACCGAACTGATCGCCGAACGGCTCAACTGGTCCGCGATTGATCACCCGTCATCGCCGCTCGACGTCGAAACAAAAATCCGTTATCTCCACGCCCCCGCCGAATCGACAATCACACCGTTGTCATCATCGACCGCGAAGGTTACATTTGTAAAAAAGCAGCGCGCCATCACACCCGGACAGTCGGTCGTATTTTATCGGGGCGATCTGCTGCTCGGCGGCGGCCTGATCCAATAACGGTCACTTCTCACTTCTCAGACGCGCATCTCTCGAACCGCCGCATCCACCGTGCTGTCTGATCCGCATCCTCACCGCGAACTGCCGTTTTCGTTTGACTTCATGGGCGCATCACGCTACCTTTACCGCGACCCATGGGGAATCACGCCTTTCCAACAACTCTTCTTGCTGGGGGAAGCACACGATGGCTCACTATCGATCGACCGCACGGCGAGCCCTGACCGCCCTCCTGACTCTGTGTCTTATCGTCGGCTGTACATCGACTAGCAGCGCCGATGTTGTCCTGCCCGCCGAATTCTACTTCGGGCGCTGGGCACACGGGATTGCCGTCGATGCTTCCGGAAGCTGGGTAAATGAGCGGCCGCCATATTGGACCGGATCGCTATCGTACACCGTTGGCGATTTCCAGGCTGGAGTCAATGGATTACGTTATAAGGATTACTCTGGGCTCACGACGTACAGTAATGAAGGACTTCAGGGGTTCGTGCGCTGGCGTCCCGCCGACAACTGGCAGCTCGGAATGGAGCGTTTCGGTCTCACCGGCTTTGACATGAAACAGCAGCCATCTGTCAACTACCCCGACTTCTACTTTGTGTCCGAAAGCGATGAATACGGCGTTGCCGCCTCGTTGAATTGGTCTCGCCGAAAGACCGTGGTGCTCGATGACAATATCGCTCGGTACGCCTATTACGTCGGACGCGCGGCGGGCCCCGGTGACCTCGTGTGGTACGCGCTGGGGCAATACAGCCACGACAAAACGGGTCGAGGGATTTCCGATCTCACCTTCTTCGGCCTCTTGACCGATCTCGATACCACCACGTCCGACTGGTGGAGCCTCCGCTCCGATCTCACGTGGGGAATCAGTCGTCAAGCCTTCATCAATGTCACGCTGCTGGCCGAACGTGAATCCTTTGACCAAGTCGTATACCAGTATGATGGGCGGCCGGAGGTTGACCTCGACTTCAGCCGTGAACAGACCAGTTTCGACCCGGCCTATGACATAACGGCCGTGTTTGTGCCGGCTCCCGGTGCCTTTGTGACACTTGGAGTGAGCCAGGACTTTCAATCCTACTCTCGAAAGGTCACCCACTACGCTCTGGGCGATGTATACTCATACGAGGAAGATGGAGGTCTGATGATAACCTCAACGGCCATGCGCGTCTCCGTCGATGCTATCACCGAAGGCGAGTTCAATCCGCAGATCCTGCTCGATGACTACCTCGGATACTACCACGGCATCCTTGCCCGCAACCAGCAGCATGTCCACCTCGGATTCTTCCACGAGTGGCCGAGGCTGGACGGCCGCGACTCGGACGACCGACATGCCGGAATCGATCTCGGCAGCGCTATCGGTGTCGGCTCCGGAGCGGAGCTCACCACGGCCCTCGACTACCGCTATGACCGTACTACGACTTACGTTTACTATGTACCGTGGTACATGACGGATCAGGTTACGGATGAAAGCGTGCGCTGGACAATCGGCGTCCGGTGGCGCTCCTACGAGTACACACCCGGCACCGGGCCCGGCTGGGCCAACGACTCCCCTATGGACATTGCCTTTGGCCCCGTGCCGCGCGCCAGAGATTTCTACGTTGCATTCTCCTATCAACCGCCGGCCCTGAGAGCAACTGACACGGAAAAGAGACGGTCGTTCCTCAGCCTGAGCGGATTGGACAGCGACGGTATCTACCGCATCAACGGCCGGGCTACTGCCGGAGTGGGCGAGCAGGCGACCGTCTCTGCGATGGTTGACTTGCTTGCGACCGACGGCTTCAACTCCTTGGATCTCACCGTCGGCGGTGCCAAACGCATCGACGACAAGTTCCAGCTCTCCCTCGAAGCCTCCCGCACCAGAGAAGCAGGCGAGTGGAACGATCCCGAACTGACTGTCCGCCTCGCCGGCCTCTTCTGAGAGCCTGTTGACAATCAGGTTCCGATTGTCTATCTAGGACTGAGGAGCGCGTGCGAAATAGATTAGGAGGCCTCTCATGCCAACTGCCACATTTCTCGGTCACTCCTGTGTGATGGTCGAAGATGGCCCGCACCGGATTATTGTCGACCCGTTCCTCTCCGGTAACGATAAGGCAGCCGCCAAAGCATCCGATATTCAGGTGCAATATGTCCTGATTACCCACGGGCACGGCGATCATCTCGGCGACGGCATCCAGATCGCCCGGAAAAACAACGCCACCGTCATCGCAAACTTCGAACTGGCCAGTTACTGTGGCGCCAAAGGCTGCACCACCCACCCCATGCATATCGGGGGTTCGCACGCCTTCGACTTCGGCCGCGTCAAACTGACCATTGCCCACCACGGCGGCGGAGCGGGCGAGAATGCCGGCATCTACACCGGACCACCGGTCGGATTTCTCATCGAGATCGGCGGCAAAACCATGTATCATTCCGGCGACACCGGCCTGTTTTATGACATGAAATTGATCGGCGATATGAACCGGATCGACCTCGCGTTCCTCCCGATTGGCGACAACTTCACCATGGGAATCGACGACGCCGTCAAAGCGGTAGAATTCCTCCGGCCCAAGAAGGTGGTCCCAATCCACTACAACACGTTTGATATCATCGCCGCCGACCCCAGGGCGTTTGCATCGAGGATCAAGGGGTCCGAGGTCGCCATTCTCAAGCCCGGCGAAAGCACGACCTTCTGAGCCCGCCTGCCGACTCCCGATGATCTGATCGTGCTTGCGTCGTTTCTCCCGCTGTCGGGTATAATCGTGCACGGAATGTGTTTTTGTTGCCTTCGGGACAGCCCCTGCTCAGTATTGGGCCTAAAAGAGAACTCTGTCATGAATGGTGAACTGTGAAGAAACTCCGCAAGATCGTCACCTGGATACTCGGCATCCTGATCGCCCTGGTGCTGCTGGCGATGATCGGCCTCAAGCTGTTCTTCCCGACTGAGAAAGTGCGCGCCCTCGCCGAAGAGCAGGGCAGTGCCGCCCTCAATCGCCCGGTGAAGATCGAAGGTCTCGATGTTTCCTTCTGGGGAGGGATCGGCGTCGTCCTCAAGAATGTCTCGATCGGAAGCCCCGCCGACTTCGCCAACGAAAACCTCGTGCAGGCGGAACAGATCGATGTCAAGCTGCAGATTTTGCCCCTGCTTATCGGCGACTACCGTGTCGACCGACTCATCGTCGACCGCCCGCATATCAGCCTCCACAAGACGGCTGCCGGCGTCGTCAACTACGCCATCGATCTCGCACAAGTCGATACGACTCTTCCGCCCGAAGTTACCCGGATGCCCGGCGAACAACAGACCGCAGCAACCGTCGTCTCGTTCGATCGACTGCAGATCAAAGACGGGCAACTGCACTATCGCGATGACAGCGCCAGGGTCACGATCGAGTTGACCGGCTTTAACCTCACCACGTCGTTGACGACTCCCAGCGAGCGCACCTATCAGTCGGCGGGACACCTCGCCGCCGACTCCATACGCATCGCAACGAACGGCGAGGCTTTTCCCCCGTACGAATTTGACCTGAACTATCGCGCCTCATACGATATGGTCCGGCAGGAATTGACCGTCGATAGGGGGGACATTCGGCTCAATACACTGAAACTCAGCGTTACCGGTATCGTTGCTCATCTGCCCGACTCTGCTCAGGCGAGACTGGCTGTCAAGACGTCTGAGGTGGCGGTATCTGATGTTTTCTCCCTGCTGCCACCGTCGCAGCGCGAGAACCTCAGGGACTTTACGATTGGCGGGTCTTTTGCGCTGACCGTCGACCTCGAGTACTTCGCCGACCGGGCTGACAACCCGCTGACATACACCGGCACAGCCGTCATGACCGACATGAGTATGTCGTCAAAGGATATTCCCGGAGAACTCAAACTCGGTCGTGCGCTGATGGACTTCAAGCCGGACAACCTCCGTATTGCGCTTGAACAGGCTACCTTCGACAACAAGCCCCTTCGCGGCCATCTGGTGGTCGATTACTTCGAGAATCCCCGCGTGTCCGGAGAGTTGGCCGGCGATGTCGACCTCAAGTTTGCGGAACCGTTCCTGCCCGCCGAGCACAATCAGACTCTGTCAGGCCGGTCCCGGTTCGAAATCACATTTAACGGCCCCGCGAAGGATCCCACCGCATTCGATTTCTCCGGGAACCTGTCGGTTACCGATGGTCAGTATTCTTCGGACCTCCTGCCTGAACCTGTCACCTCGTTCTCTCTTGATATCTACGTCGACCGGGGACTGGTCAACGTGAGGTCCCTCAAAGGCGCCTTTCCGTCCGGGGAGTTGACCTTCAGCGGCCGGATAAACGATCTGGTCCCGTACCTGCTTGCAGACTCTGTATCCGTACGGAAAATCTCACCGGAAATCGATGGCTCCCTCAAAGGGCAATTCAGCCTCGCCATGGCCAACGCATTGCTCCCGGAACGAGGCTCCCCATCGATGTCCGGTCGCGCCGCCATGGATCTGCAGTTCTCCGGCTCCATGACCGACCTCACCCGATTCAAACCGCGCGGAACCCTTACCATCAGCGAAGCGTCGTACACCGATTCGCTGCTCCCGGAACCGATCACGTATCTGGGCGCGGGACTGAAGGTGTCGCCCGATACCATCACCGTGGACAGCCTGCGCATGAGATTCGAGTCATCCGACCTGCACTTCTCCGGAAAACTCATCAAACCGTTCCCGTATCTGCTCCCGATCGACAGCCTCGATCGCAGCACTCTTCGCCGTCCTATGTTTCTGTTTGAATTGTCGTCTCAACACCTCGACATCGACCGGCTCTTCCCCGAAGCGGTCCCCGGTTCGGCCGACTCGGCCGAATCGGACACGTCCATCGACTCGGTGTCCGTTGTGTTTGTGCCCGACATCGACGGACAGGGCTCGCTGGCGGTTGATACGCTTATCTACAATAAAATGGAATTCACTCGTGCCACCGGTATCGTGCGCATCCGTGACCGGAAGATCCATGTCACCGATATCGTCGCCAAGCTGTATACCGGCGACGTGACAGGGGAGACCGTGGTAGACCTCAATGACTTCGAAAACCCACTCTACACCGGCTCCTTCAAGTTCTCACAGATCGAAGCCAATGACTTCCTGGAGCGATTTACTCCCTTCGGCGGCTATCTGTTCGGCAAAATGGACTTCACCGGAAATTACAGCGCCACCGGCTGGGAGCCTGAGCAGTTTCTTAAGTCGATGACTCTCGACGGTCTCGGCGAAATGAGAGAAGCCCGCCTGGTGACGACCGGTGCCGTGTACGCTATCGGAAGGAAGCTGGCCGAGGCGGTCCACGAGTCGTTTGAAGAGGAACAGAGCCTCAAAAATCTCGCCAGCAAGATTCGCGTCGAAAACGGACGTGTGGTCGCCGACAACCTCACCACCCGGATCGACAAGTTCGGCGATGTCTCGCTCGGCGGGTCGTATGGCTTTGACGGCGGTATCGATTATAACGGGAAAATCACGCTGAGCGAAGCCGCCACCCGGAAGGCGATGTCCGGCCTCGGTAAGACACTCTCGGGACTTCTCGGAGGCTCCTCCGTGGACAGACTCACCTTGCCGTTTAACATGGGAGGCTCAATCGATAAGCCCGATTTTGACCTCGACCTGTCGCCGTTGACCAAAAAAGCGGGCGAAAACCTGCTGAAAGAAGGCGCCGACCAGCTCAAAGGTCTCATCAAAAAGGGCGGCGGCTGATTTCTGCGCCACCGAGGTGTCCTGATTCCGACATTGCGCCGACAGCTGTTCGCTGCCGGCGCATTTTATTGTGTGAAAACGCACTAAGTGGCCGGGACTCGATCAATATTTCCCCTTAATCGCCGATGTATTCAATATTGCACCAGTTCGGTTGGGTTATCCCGCGAGCAGGGCGACCCCCGAGAGAAAGACATTCGTGGAGCGAGTTGGCAAATCGATGTTTAACCATGTGGCTGTCGACGTGAGTGCTGACCTGAACCCCAACAATACCGGTAGCGAGGCGCTGGTAACTCAGTGTGCCGTCTGTAAAGTCGATCTGCGCGGGAGATTCGTATTCGTCGATAAACAGGTCGAACAGATGCTCGGCCTGTATCAGGAAGACCTGTTCGGACGGGAATTCCGAGAGTTCGTTGAAGAATGCCAGCACCCGGTCATCGACCGCCTCTTCACCCGCCACAGCCGCTTTGAGACGATCTTTGAGACCGCCGACATCTTGTTGTACGACCGCGAGGGCCACCCGGTGCCGGTCTCGGTGATCGCCTCCCTGAACTTCGTCGCCGGCAACCCCGTCAATTACCAGATCGTCTTACAGCCGATCCGGAACAGCCTGTCCCAGATTCCGCAGACCGGTACTCCGGCGGACCGGTGGTCCCCCGCCGCCTCCGTTCTCTCCGCATTCGGAGACGAGACCAAGTGGTCCGAGGCGGTGGTCGGACTCCGCGACCTCTCCGATGCTCGAGAAGTGCTTGTCTACCGGTTGACCGACGATCACCCGCTGATAGTCTGTTCCTCGGCCGATCCGGCCTCCGAACGCCCCCATCCCGTGTTCTCGGGCGACTTGAACGATGTGCACCTCGATGTCGCCCTGAATGGAGGAACGTACGATTTTTGCGACAGCGAACACGTTCGGCGTGCAGTCGAACAGCACGGCGTTGCGCCTTCGGAATTCGTGACTATCGTGGACAGGGGAGAACAGGGTCGCTTCATGATCCGTCTTGCCTTCGACGAGAACGACACTTCCGGCGCTGCGAAAGCGGGCATTGACCGTGTTCGACTCCTGTTGCAGCGCCACATCGTCGACGCACCCGTGTCGCCTCTCCTCGGCAGCTCAACGGAATCCACCGCGTCGACAGTCGTTCCCGACGTCCGATCGCAGTGGCTCGGACAATTGGGCATCGCCGCATGTCTTATCGAGCAGGGCAATCAACTGGTAGCGGTCACCGATCCTCTTCGTCGCCTGTGCCACTCAGAAGAAGCTCCGAAAACAGTCGAGTCCCTCATCGATGCCATCCTGTCCCCGGAAAATGACAGCGGCCGGCGACTGGTCAACGCGGCGGTACGGGAGCTTCTGGAGAGCGGCGCCGCGGCCGAATATGATGCCGACATAACCCTTCGCGATGGTTCCGATGTACGCCTGGTGGCCCGACGCAGCGACGCGGAGTCGGGTGTCTGGCTCACCATGGTCGCGGCCGACACTCGCCATACAGCCGCGTCTTCCGCACCGTTGGTTCCGGTCGATCTGGTGCAGCAGGCCGAATCATTGATCTCAAAAAGCGCCCAACGGATGGCTGCTATCGGACATGCTCTGCACAATGCGATGGACATCGCCAATCGAATTGAGTTGGCGGCGGCGCTCGACGAACTACGCGCCGGCGAAACCGCCCTTCGATTCACTCGACAGGTACAGGACTATCTCTCTAAGGACGAAACACCTGCAGCAGTTGATTTGAACCTCGTCGTGACCGGCATTTTCGAGCACCTCCGACGGGCGCTGCCCGACCGTCAGGTGAATCTCTCCTTCTCCGACTTGCCGACGGTTGTGACCTTGCGCTCAAAAATGACCGACCTGCTCACCGCTTGGATTTTCTGCCTGGCCGGCCAGTCGTCCGAAATGACGGCCTCCGTGACTATCACCGCAAGCACCTCCCCGGGACGCGTCGCCATCCAACTGCTCGCGGCCGCCTGTGCTGAGCACAGCTTCGAGCGCGGTCCGGGCGCGTTCACCTGGCCGGGGCTCGATTCCGGCGCAGCCGATATCCCCGGTGCACTCTGGTTCATCACCACGGCAGTCGCATCAAGTCTGCAAGGCTCAGTCAGTCTTTGCCGAGACAACCCCGGTGAGGCGCGCCTCTGCCTCGAATTTCCGGACTATCGGTAGGTGCACAAGCCGTGACTCCGTTGTCCCGCCATACGCGCATCCTCCTCGTGCAGGAGAATCGATACCAGGCGCTGCTCAATCGCCGCGAACTGGGAGACCGTCTCACCGACACCGTCGTCGCGGAGTATACCCACCCTGCCGATGCCCTCCCGGAATTCTCGCACATCCAGTATGATCTCGCCGTCGTCGATGCGGCAATCCGGTCCCTGCCGCCCGCCGAATTCGTCGCGCACCTCCGAACCATCGACCCGACACTGCCGCTGATTCTCCTGGTTGAGCCGGGAGACCCGGTTGCACGACGACTCCCGGCTGATGAGAAGACGACATTACTCACCAAAGAAGGGCAATATCATCGCCTGCTTCCGGACCTTGTTCTTCGAGTCCGTCGCACGAACCTCCCCGATGCTCCTTCTGCCAACCCGCATGCACAATCCGGACTGCACCACGACGTTGACGCCCTCGTCGCGAACTTGGAAAACGACATCAACAACCCGCTCATGGCTATTCTCGGAGCCGCCGAGCTCATTGACTCCCGATTGCTGTCGCTGCCCGATGACATCGCACAAAAAGTCGATATCATTCGGTCCTCTGCGCAACGCATCCAGGAAGTGCTGACAGCCTTTTCGCGCACGTCGCGCGTAACCTGACCAACCGTCATCCCGCACCAGGCCCTTCATCTTGGCCCCTATTTCGTTGACTGACATCACATTAGTATTCTGCCGGAAGAATTGCGGTTGACAAGTGACCGGTAATCTCTATTTTTGAGCCTTATTTTACCGTGAGGGCCGCTCCATGAATTCGATGACCGGGTTCGGTCGGGCCGAAAAGAAAACTCGACTCGGCCAGATCTCTGTTGAAATCTCGTCCGTTAACAATCGCTTCCTTGAATACACGATCCGTTCGCCGCGTCATCTGTATTCTCTGGAGACCCAACTACGGGAGCTTGTCGCACAAACATTTGGACGGGGCAAGGTAACGGTCATCATTAACGTTGACGGGGCCGATGACTCTTCCGATGGCTACCCCATTAATAGGAGAGCCATCCACGCTTACTACCGCCAGCTCGAAACGATTCGGACCGAACTTGGGATCGAGCACCCCATTACCATGAGCGACGTGCTCTCAATGCCTGACGTAGCGTCTCCTGACCGCCAGGAGGCAGACATGGAGCTGTGGTGGAAGAGCCTCAAGCCCGTCGTCTCCGCAGCCATCAAGGACATGGCTGCCATGCGCAAAAAAGAAGGCGATGCGCTCGCCAAAGACATGCGGGAGCGGCTCGAAGAATCGCTCCGTCTCGTCGGTATTGTTGAGGAGGTCTCTCCGAAAGTAGTTCAAGCGTACCGCGAAAAGCTCATGGGACGCATTAACGAACTGCTCGAATCACCCGTACGCGACGGACTTAGAATCGAGGAAGAGGTCGCATACGTGGCGGAACGTACCGACGTCACCGAAGAGTGCATCCGCTTTCGCTCACATGTCGACCAGTTCCGCAAAGCTCTCTCACAGAAGGAACCAGCCGGCAAACGCCTCAATTTCCTGTTGCAGGAAATGAACCGTGAAGTCAATACCATCGGGTCGAAGTGCGCCGACATCAGTATCTCGTCGACCGTAATCGCCCTCAAAGAAATCGTCGAAAAACTGCGCGAACAGGCGCAGAATGTGGAATAGGCCGGCTTCTCATGGCACCAACCGAGACCCAATCCACCGGCAAAATCGTGATCATCTCGTCCCCGTCCGGTGGTGGCAAAACCACCATCTGTCGCGAGTTGCTCAGCCCCGAACGACTCGCCTCGGGATGGCGCTTCTCCGTCTCCTATACCACTCGTCCGCCGCGCTCTGGAGAACAAAACGGTCGCGAATACCACTTCGTCACCGATGCCGAGTTCGACTCCCTGGCCGGACGTGACTTTTTCGCGGAACATTTTCGGGTCCATAGATTTAAGTATGGTACACCGCGCCCGCCTCTTGACGACGTCCGCCGCCAAGGCGGAGTGATGGTGCTTGATGTCGATGTCAACGGTGCCAAGGCGCTCAAACGGGAATTCCCGGATGCGATCACTGTTTTCATCCTCCCGCCGTCGATCCAGGCCTTGCGGGAACGGCTCAGCCTGCGGGGTACCGAGACGCCCGAACAACTCGCCGTCCGATTTGATAATGCCATCCGGGAAATGTCCTCGTTCCACGACTACGGATTCGATTATGTCGTTGTCAATCGCGATGTTAGCGTCGCCGTACGAGAGGTGGAGAGCGTCATTATTGCCCACCATTGTCGCATTGAAAACTTTCCGCCGGAACAATTGAAAAAGATTCTCAGTTAAGCAAGCCGAACGAACAGGAGTGTGACCTATGCCAATTGTCCCCACCGAGCTGATTGACAAAATCACCAAAAACCGTTACGAGGCAGTGATTATCGCCGCCCAACACGCCCGGCACCTGAACTCCAGACGCCTCGAAAAAGTGGCTATGCTCGAAGAAAACGCCGGCGTCGAAATCGACGGCCGAAAGATCACCGGCATCGCCCTGCAAGATTTAGTCGACGGAAAGGTAAAGTATCATCGCCGCGGTTCGACAAAGTAATGTAAGTGTTCGCTAACCACTCACCCAGGGTTGTGCATGGCCAAAAATCTTGTCATAGTCGAATCGCCGGCTAAGTCGAAAACGCTGGTCCGCTTTTTGGGCAAGGACTTCGATGTGATGTCCACCGTCGGTCACATCGTCGATCTGCCCAAGTCCAAGATCGGCGTCGATGTCGACAACAACTTCGAACCGGAATACATCGTCATAAAGGGCAAGGAGAAGGTCATCGCCGAATTGAAAAAGGCGGCGAAAAAGGCCGAGACCATTTATCTCGCTCCCGATCCGGACCGCGAAGGCGAGGCGATCGCATGGCATGTGGCCAACACCCTCAAGAACTCCAAGTCGACGTTCAAACGGGTTACCTTCAACGAAATTACCGCCTCGGCCGTGCGCCAGGCCTTTGAACACCCCCGCGATATCGACTACAATCTGGTCAACGCCCAGCAGGCGCGCCGTGTCCTCGACCGACTGGTCGGGTACTCCGTCTCGCCCTTCCTCTGGAAAACGATCGCGCGCAACCTCTCCGCGGGAAGAGTCCAGTCCGTTGCTTTGCGGCTGGTGTGCGAACGTGAAGTGGAAATCGCCGCGTTTGTACCCCAGGAATACTGGCAGATTCAGGCCATGCTCGCCAATCACGCCGATGAGCAGTTCTCGGCGTCACTCGCCCGGATCGACGACAAAACGGTCGTCAAGGCAGGCGATGAGTCCAGGGCGAAAATCGTCATACGCACCGAGCAGGATGCGTCCCAAATCGTCGCCGAACTGCGGAAACAGTCGTACGCCGTTGACTCCATCACGCGAAGCGAACGCACCCGTCGCCCCCTGCCGCCGTTCATAACGTCGACGCTCCAGCAGGAAGCCGCTAAAGTCTTTGGGTTCTCGCCCAAGCAGACCATGTCCACTGCGCAGAAGCTCTACGAAGGTGTCGAAATCGGCCGCGAGGGCCAAACCGGATTGATCACCTACATGCGCACCGATTCCACCCGCGTCTCCAATGAGGCGCTCGGGGCCGTACGCGAATTTATCGATCAGGAATACGGCAAGAAGTATCTGCCTGCGAAAGCCGTCCATTACACCGCCAAAAAACAGGCGCAGGACGCGCATGAAGCGATTCGACCGACCTATATGAATCTGCCGCCCGCCAAAGTCAAAAAGCACTTGACCGCCCAGCAGTACAAGCTGTACTCGCTCATCTGGAATCGTTTTGTTGCGTCACAGATGCAGCCCGCGATCTACGCGGTGGAGACAGTCGATATCGCCGCCGGTCGTTTTATGCTGCGGGCCTCCGCTCAGAAGCTCACCTTCGACGGCTTCCTTAGGATCTACCACGATGAGAAAGAGCCCGACGAAAACGGCAATGGCAATGGCAACGGCAACGGGGTGGAAACGCTTCCCGACCTGAGCGAAAAAGAACAGCTCAATCTGGTTGACCTCAAACCGAGCCAGTCGTTCACGAAACCGCCGGCGCGGTATTCCGAGGCCAGCCTCGTCAAGCGCCTCGAAGCCGACGGCATCGGCCGCCCGTCGACCTACGCGTCGATCATCTCGACTATAAAAGATCGAAAATACGTCGACCTCCGCGAGAAAAAGTTGTCCCCGACCGATCTGGGAATCGCTGTCAACAAGATCCTCGTGGAGAGCTTCCCGGACATATTTAACGTCACCTTCACCGCCGAAATGGAGCGGGAACTCGACCTCGTCGAAGAGGGGACGGATGACTGGGTCAAGGTCCTCAGCCAATTCTACGAGCCGTTCAGCTCGACTCTCAAGGAGTTGAAGGGCCGCGAAAAGGCCATCAAGGACTCGATGACCGAAAAAACGGACATCCGGTGCGAAGAATGCGGCGGATCGATGGTCATCAAGTGGGGCCGAAACGGTCGCTTCCTCGGCTGCGAGAACTACCCCGAATGCCGCTCGACGAGACCGCTGCCCGAAGAAGAAGCGCAGTCCAAAACCGACCAGAAGTGCGAGAAGTGCGGCTCCGACATGGTCATCAAGACCGGCCGATTCGGTCGCTTTCTGGCCTGCTCGGCCTACCCCAAATGCCGAAACACCAAACCGCTCACGCTCGGCATACCGTGCCCGCGCCCGGGCTGCAACGGCGAAATCACCGAACGTCAAACCAAGACCAAACGACTGTTCTACGGCTGTACCAACTACCCCAAATGCAACTTCGCCAGCTGGGATAAACCGGTCAACACGCCCTGTCCCGCCTGTAACAACCCGTACATGGTGCAGAAGGTCACCAAAGCAAAGGGCGAATACCTGCTGTGCCCCGAATGCAAGCACCAGGTGCGGGACGAAGATCATGTCGAAGCTTCGGCCGGCGTCCGGTAAGCGTCTGATACGCTGATCTCGGAAAAAAATTGACCCGTGACGGCGATGTAAATACATTGGCGTCATGCTACGCCAGGCGTTGACAGCCTATCTCAAAGAACTTGCCGAGCACAAACAGCGATCGCACCACACGATCTCGGCCTACCGTCGCGATCTGGGCCTCTGGCTCGACTGGCTCGAGAAACAGCACGCCGAATTGCCGTCGTCAAAGAAAAACGACCCCCTCTATCTGAGAATGTTTCTCCGCAATCGCCACCTGCAGGGGGTCGGTAATCGCTCCCTCGCCCGGTTTGTCTCCGCACTCTCCGGCTTCCAGAAGTACCTCGGTCGAAGCGCCAAATACCGCGAGTACCTGTTCGTCCTCCCGCGCATCAAATTCTCGTCGCCTCTGCCGGACTTCTTGTCTCAACCGGATGCGTCCCGGCTGTTCGACCATACCAGCGCCCGACCGCACAAACAGGCATACGCGTACCGGCGGGACTTCATCACGGTTGCCCTGCTCTATGTCACCGGACTCCGGAGGGAAGAAATCGCCGGAATTCAATTGTCCGACATCGATCACGACCGTCGGATGATTACGGTGATCGGCAAAGGCAACAAACAGCGCGTTGTGCCGATCGGCGAACAGACCATGCGCGATCTCGAAGACTATCTGCGTGCCAGGGAAGTTTTCTGCGCACACGCAGAATCCCGCTCGAGTTCATTGTTGCTCAACAACCGGGGCGACGGTCTCACCGTGCGAACGATCAATCGAATCGTGAAACGGTTCGGAGCGGGGGAGGGGGTCTCGATGACGCCGCACACCCTGCGACACTCGTTTGCCACCCACCTGCTCGAAAACGGCGCCGACCTGATGCTCATCAAGGAGATCCTCGGCCATGCGTCGCTGTCTACGACGCAAAAATACACGCACGTCACCGCCGAGACCATGAAACGAGTCTATGCGCGATCGCATCCCCGATCCGGGGGAAAATCATAACAAAGGAAACGCGAGATGTGGCGTTCTACGACCATCATAGGAATCATTCACAAAGGACAGGCCGCCATGGCCGGCGACGGTCAGGTCAGCTTCGACGACACCGTCCTGAAAACCAAAGCGGTCAAAATCCGTCGAATGTACAATGACAACATCCTGGCGGGGTTTGCCGGAACGGCCGCCGATGCGCTTGCGCTGTTCGAACTGCTCGACAAAAAGGTCGAAGAATACAACGGCAACCTTCCCAAAGCCGCCGTCGAACTCGCCAAAGAGTGGCGTACCGATAAGATGCTGCAAAAGCTCGAGGCGCTCATCGCGGTCACCGACCGGAAGAACATCTTCCTGATCAGCGGCACCGGCGACGTGGTCGAGCCCGATGACGCCATTGTTGCGATCGGGTCCGGCGGCAATTACGCCCTTGCCGCCGCGCGCGGTATCCTCGCGGCGAATCCCCGCCTGAGCGCGGAGAAGGTCGCCCGCATGGCGCTGGAAATCGCTGCCGACATCTGTGTCTTCACGAACAAGTATATCACCGTGGACGTGCTCAAATGAACGAAAAGTATTTTACGCCGCGCGAGATTGTCGAACACCTCGATAAATATGTGATCGGGCAGGCCAATGCCAAAAAGGCCGTAGCCATCGCCCTGCGCAACCGATGGCGGCGGCGCCATGCCCCCGAAGACATCCGCGGCGAAATCATGCCCAACAACATCATCATGATCGGCCCCACCGGTGTCGGCAAAACCGAAATCGCCCGCCGCCTGGCCGATCTCGCCGGCGCGCCCTTCCTCAAAGTCGAAGCGTCCAAGTTTACCGAGGTCGGATATGTCGGGCGCGATGTCGAGTCGATGGTTCGTGATCTCGTCGATATCGCCGTCAACATGGTCAAGACCGAAAAGTCCAGAGACCTCACCGCTGCTGCGGAGAAAAATACCACCGAACGGTTGCTCGATCTCCTCCTGGGCCCGGCCCCGACACCCGAGTCGGCCGTTGCCGCCGACGGCGACCGGCAACCCGAGCTCCCGGTTGTCCCGGATCACCCGTCGACCCGCGACAAGTTTCGTGCCCGGCTCGAAGCCGGGCAACTCGATGAACGCGAGGTCGAGCTCGAAACTCCACAGAGCCAGTACCCGGTCGTCGAGATCTTCTCGCCCTTCGGGATGGAAGAACTCGGAGCCAATTTTCAGGAGATGTTCTCAGGCCTGCTGCCGAAAAAAACGCGGCGCCGCAAAATGACTGTTGCCGACGCACGGAAGTATCTCGCCAGCGAAGAACTCAATCGGCTCGTGAACATGGACGAGGTGATTGTCGAGGCCATGGACCGCGTGCAGGAATCCGGCATCATCTTCATCGACGAGATCGACAAAATCGTCGGCGATGATTCGCGGACCGGTCCCGATGTCAGCCGTGAAGGCGTCCAGCGCGATATCCTGCCGATCGTCGAGGGCGCCTCCGTCATGACCAAGTACGGCATGATCGTCACCGACCACGTGCTGTTTATTGCCGCGGGCGCTTTCCACGGCGCCAAACCGTCCGATCTCATCCCGGAACTGCAGGGCCGATTCCCGATTCGGGTGGAACTGGATTCGCTTTCCGCCGCGGACTTCGAACGCATTCTCGTCGAACCCAAAAATGCACTGATCAAACAGTACAAAGCGCTGCTGGCGACCGAGTCCGTGGAACTCGACTTCCCTGCGGCGGCGATCAGGAAAATCGCCCAGATGGCCGAACGCGTCAACAACGACTCCGAGAACATCGGAGCCCGCCGCCTGCACACCATCCTGACGACGTTGCTCGAAGATGTCCTGTTTGAGCCGCCCGTCACAAAGAAAAAGATCACGATAACAGCCGCCATGGTCGAGAAACGACTGTCCGCGATCATTGAAAACGAGGATCTCAGCAGATATATATTGTGACGATCACACCTGAATCAGACGGGTGTCGCCGAGAAACGTATTGATGGCTATGAATAACCGCCTGTCCGCCGTCTGGTAATTCGGTGACTGTGTCTCGATGTTGTTGCCGAATCCGGAAGAACTTCGGCCCATCGCGTGAATGTCTCCACCAAAGCTCGAAATGTGTGTCATGACCGGCATGTCCGGCGGAAGAAGGACACGAATATCTCCGAGAAATCCCGAAATCACGAGCCGGTTCAGTCCCGGCTGAAGCTCTCCGCCGTGCAGCTTGATCTCGACATCGCCGAACATCGACGACACCTCGACACTCTGTAGATTCACGCCGTTCATATCGATAAACATGTCACCAAACGTCCGGCTGTATCGCGCACGTCCTGTGCCGTTGTACTGCCCTGCTTCCGAGTCCTGCGCCGGGGGAGGCGGCGGAGGCACGGGGCCCGATCCGGCATGGAACCCGGTGCCGCTGTCATGCGTCGTGTGCACATGGACAAATTCCGTCTGGCCGCCGCTCAACTCTTTCTGGCGTCGCCGGATTATCAGCCACGCGCCAAGCACAATAAGCCCCAGCGGCAGGGCGATCCGGAAGAAGTCCTCGAAATCAAAATAGAATATATCCAGACTATTCCCGAGCAGGATAACGCCGATCGCCACCAGCGCGAGTCCGAATATGACTTTCTTGTTGCTCATGGTCCTCTTTCCGATGTCGTGTCCTTCTATAAGATACGTAATATGTTAGCGCTTGTTACGCAGATCAAGCTATTTGCCCGCCTGACGCGCCGATTCCCTTCACCGCCTGACTTTCTTACGAAACCACCCACGCCGCTATCCTTGACAAGTCTGCCGCTGTTCGGTTAATTCTGCGAAATCTCGCACCTACAGCCCGTAAGGAGATTTTATGGCTCGGTCACTCTGTCAAATAACGGATTTCAGTACCGAAGAGGTCCGGAAAGTCTTTGATCTATGCGCGAAGATGAAAAAAGGTGAGATCGCCCCGAAACCGCTCGCCGGAAAATCGGTCGCCTGTATCTTCACCAAGGAATCTCTTCGTACCCGCGTCTCGTTCGAGGTGGGAATCTTCCAGCTCGGCGGTCAGCCGCTCTACATCACCGACAAAGAAATCAAACTCGGTGAACGCGAATCCGTGGCCGATGCCGCCCGCGTGCTGTCGCGCTACGTGCATATGATTATGATCCGTACGTACAAGCAGTCCGACGTCGAAGGGCTCGCCAAACACGGCTCCGTCCCCGTCATCAACGGCCTCACCGATCTGGTCCACCCCTGCCAGATTCTCGGTGACTTCTTCACCGTCCTGGAGCACCTTCCCGACGTCAAGCGGCCCATAATCGCCTACGTCGGCGACGGAAACAATATCACTAACAGCTGGCTCAACCTGGCCCAGCGAATCCCCCTCGAAGTACGCATCGGTACCGCCGAGGACTGCCACCCCGATCCCGACATCCTTGCCAAAGCGAAAGCTGCGCCCCAGAGCAAGGTGCTGGTCACCGGCGATCCTAAAGAAGCAGTTGCCGGTGCCGATGTAATCTATACGGATGTCTGGGCCTCTATGGGACAGAAACATCTGGCGGAAGAGAAAGAAAGGAAATTAAGGAAGTTTCAAGTAAATAGCGCTCTGTTAGCCGGTGCCAGCGAGAGGGTGGTGGTGATGCACTGTTTGCCTGCCGAACGAGGTCGGGAAATCACCGACGAAGTCATGGACGGGCCCCACTCGGTGGTGTTTGACCAGGCCGAAAATCGACTGCACATTCAAAAAGCGATCATGGCCTTTTTGGCGCAGTAAACATCAGCCCATCAACGGACCCGCGACAGAGTCGGTCTTAACGGAAAGGAGCCGTTACCATGAGTTCCCGCAAGTCTCTCTTTGTGGCGGGTCTGTTTGTTGTAGCTCTCGCCGCGGTCTGTCTGTTGGGGTGTGGAGACGATGACAAAGGGACTTCGACCAACCCGAACCTCTTGTCCGGCGAAGATTACGTCGCCACGACCTCCCACGTGAACGGCCTGGTGGACTCAACCCTCTCGGTGATCGCCGATGGATTGACCAGCATCCTCTCCGGCGTCGCCAGCGACGGCGATGTCGTCGAGCAGATGCCCGGACTGTTCTACGGCCCCGGCGTCCCCGGTGACGGCACCTACGATGACGTCTGGCTGGTAGTGACCGCCGCCTCGCTGACGGCCAGCGGCACCAGCTACTATCTCGACTCGCTCCAGTTCACCGTCGCCGGCGTCCCGCGGCAGACCAGCGTCGGCGCCGACCACCTCGAAATGCGGCACCTCTGGCGCGTCTCCAGTGACGATACTACCGTCACGTACACCGACTACGAATCACAGGGTCAGCTGTACTTCGACAACATCGACGGCAACCTGTCTACCGTCAGCGGCACCTTGACCCTCGAAGTCGAGTCCAAGGAAGTGGGCGCCACCACCGAATGGAAAACCTGGGATGTGACGTTTGAACTGAACGGCCTGACCGTCGACCGCCTGACCGGGGCGTGGAGCAACGGTTGCCCGACACAGGGCGAGATCAACGCGACCGTCTCCTATGTGTCGCAGGTCGGCACGGCCGATCCCGTCGAAGCGGTCTATGAGTACACCATCACCATAACCGACGGCGCCGCCGCGGTCAGCGCCGTGAGCGGGACCAAGAGCGCCACGTATAATGTCGAGTACTGCAGCGCTCCGGCCACCAACTAACATTGTCACAGCAAACTAGCTCGGGCCCGGCAGCCGCCGGGCCTTTTTTATGCCGTTGACAATCGGCTCGTGCCTCCCTATACAACATCCATGCAGGACATACCCAAATACTCCGGCTGTTTTGTCTGCGGCGACCGCAACCAACACGGCCTGCAGGCCGTCTTCACCTTTGATGGCACTCAGGCGATCTCGACCGTCGTCGCTCGCGAATCCTTCGAAGGCTACAAAAACATATTCCACGGCGGCATCATCTCGACCATGCTCGACGAAGTGATGATCAAGGCCATCCTCGCTCAGAATATCTATGCCGTCACGGCCGAGATGACCGTGAAGTTTCTCCGACCCGTGACGGTGGGAGAGTCGCTGACCTTCACCGGCCGCATCACCCATACCCGCGGGCGTCTGCTTCTGACCGAGGGAGACGTCAGGGGACCCGACGGCGCCCTCTACGCCACCGCTACCGGAAAGTACGTTCAGGCCGACGAAGATTTGAAACAGCGGTTGCTGGCATCGATCGACTGAAAACAGTCGGCACTCAGTTGCATGGGTCGGCGGGCCGTGTCTCCGGTCGCGGCCGGATTTGCCTCCGTAAGTCCCCATCGGGCGGCAAAAAAGGTGGACCGTTTGCTCATGCATGCCGTGGCACCTGACTTGCTATATAAACATCCGTGGATAAGCCCCCGCATGAAAAGCCCGTCGCGTGCTTTATTGGTGCGCGTATTCTTCAACCCTCCGATCCGTACCTCCGGCGGCTCGAGGTGTACTCCGGACTCGTCATCTTCGGCATTCCCCACTATGGCGTGCAATTTAAGTGTCGAGCCGACGGCGAACTTGTCGACCTCGAGTTCGCAGCCTTCTTCGCCCTGCTCCGTACCATCACCACAAAGTTGAAAGATGAAGGGCTTCGCGCGATCGAAGTCTGCTCCTCCAACCCGGAATTCGTCTTCGCCTTCACCGGCAAAAGCCGACACCTGCTCGACGGTAGCGAACGCGCCAAACTCCTCAAGGAGTACTCATCGAGGCTCGCGATAACCGTCCGCTTTGTCCATCCCCATGAGAACCGCGCCCTGGCATCACCGGCTGACTTCCCGACGTTGCCGACCAACCGATACGTCTCCATGACGCCTGACCCCTTCGATTACAAGAACGTGTCCATCAAGCCGCTGCAACGCGGCGTCTCGTTGTAACGCCTCTCCATCCCAACGACTGGATCCGTATTGCTTGCTCCACGAGGATATCCGTATCCACGATTCTCTGCCTCCACTTGCCCTCGGAACGGTAGCTGTTTGCACATTTTGTGAAAGCTGACTGGAGGGGCTGGGGCTTTGACGGTGCACCGACTAAGGCGGAAGGCCACCAAGGCTGGCTATGATATGTGTAACTTGTTGAGTGACAAACACCGGGGTCGGTTGGAGCGGTTAAGGCACAGGGCTTGCTATACCCAAATTCATGAACTCGTCTGACCTCCTGCATATCCGCATTCTCGCGGTCGAACAAATCTATCCGTTCGAGACCGCGACCGACGAATCCGATTCGTCACCCGATGATGATCTGCGTCTGGTGCGCGATCCTTTCCCCGTCGTAGCCATCAGCGAACAAGGATTCCTCCTGTTACAGGACACCGACCGCTTCCAGTCCGTCGTTCGTGCCGGCCTTATTCATGTGCCCGTGCAGGTCGTCCGCGAGCCGGCCCTGAAACTATGCTGCGAAACCCTGTCGTTACCCGGTCTGGAGAGCGATGACCTCATGGCCGTCGCCCGTCGCAACCAGGATGACATCATTCCGGCCCGACCGGACCAGGGCGTGCCCGATGGTTATTACCCGGTCTACGTTCGTTTTGCCTCAGGTGATTCGACCGCGCTGTTCCTCCGCCATAGCGCCGGTATCGGCTGTCCGGAAGGACTAACCCGACTGTTCGCCGAAATCGGCGGTTCCGGTAGATACCTTCCGCTGGTCGAAACATCATCCCGCCACGATCAACTTCTCAAAGGCGGCGGCAGTGATACCACCCTGACAATTCCCGGGTTTGCGATCGCCGATCTGCGAATGGCGGCCGCGGCCGGTGAACTTTTTCCCGCACACGTGATACGCGTCGTGCCGGATTGCCGGGTGCTCGCAATCGACTTCCCCGCATCGGTTCTCAAGGCCGACATTCCCCTCGAAGAGAAGCAGGCCTTTCTGCATGATCTCATCGCCCTGCGCGAACAGGCTAACCGGACGTCGATCGTCGAAGGCCGCGTCTACATCCTCAACCGCTAAAAAATCCTTGAACCCTCATGCGACCGGGGCGTACCTTGCCCTGTGCTCGCTATCATCGTGGAACACTGCCTCAAGTGCGGCGGCTGCGTTGCGATTTGTCCGACCGAAGCATTGACGCTGCTCGCGGACGGGATCACCTGCAACCGCGACCTGTGCGTCGAGTGCGGCGACTGCGCGCTTTTCTGTCCCGTTCGCGCGTTGGAGACGGTCGATGTGTGAACGCTTCGATCTGGTCGTGATCGGCGCCGGGCCGGCCGGACTGACGGCCGCACTCACGGCTGCTGCAGCCGGTATTCGAACCCTCGTATTGGAAAGAGACGACACCGTCGGCATGCCGGTGAACTGCGCCGAAGGTGTCACGCGTGCTTCGTTCGAGCGACTCTTCGAGCACCTTCCGATCGATCTGGATCCAGCCTGGATCTGTACGACCCCCACTCGCGGCCGCGTCTTCGCTCCGTCCGGGGCGTTCTTCGAAATGAAGCACAAGCACGGTGGCCTCGTACTCGATCGGGTCAAACTCGAACAGGGACTCGCCGACGCGCTCGTGAAACACGGGGGAGAGGTGCGCTGTCGATGGCGTGCGACGGGCCTGACCTCAATGGGCGGGTCGTGCCGATGTGTGAACGCGGTGTCACCACGGGGCGAACTCGTTCATATCGAATCGACCGTGTTCATTGCCGCTGATGGCGTCGAAAGCTCGATCGCCCGCAAGGCCGGGCTGTCCACCAGCCTCGAGTTGATCGAAACAGAATCGTTCCTCCAGTACACTCTCGCCGACATTCAGGTCGATCCCGATGTGATCGAAGCCCATCTCGGCAGCGCCGTCGCTCCCGAGTCTTACGCGTGGGTCTTTCCCAAATCGGACCACGAGGCGAACGTCGGGCTCGGCGTTCCGGCGGTCTTCGGTCCGCACCGGCCGATCCGCGATTTCCTCGACCGATTCGTGCAGCGTCGGTTCGGTCGGGCCACCGTTATCCGCACGGGATGTGGCACCACACCGCGCTACCGGGGTCCGGGGATCCTCGCGCGCGACAATCTGCTGGTGGTCGGTGACGCCGCACGCGTGCTTGACTCACTCACTGGCGGGGGGATTATCACCGGGATGGCGTCGGGCCGGATGGCAGCGCTGGCCGCCGTCGCTTTGGTCAAGGCCGAAATACACTCCGTGGCGGAGTTGCACCAGATGTATCCGGGCCGGTTCGTCGAAAAGTACCACCGAGAACTTGAGTTCCTCGCCCGCGTCAAAGCCTTCCTGTCAAAGTTGTCCGACGATGAGTTTAATGATGTGGTCGAAGGACTCAGCGAGTACTTTGGGCGGGAAGCGGTGGAATCCGTCGACGTCCTCGCGACGTTCGTCGCTGTGGTCAGAGAAAAGCCCCGCATCCTGAGGCTTGCGAGGCACTTGATTTCGTAGAAAGCAGGCCGATGAAACGGTTAACTGAGCTTATTGACGTGCTGGGCCAGTCGAGACTTGGTCCGGTCGACGTTTTTCGGATGCAGCAGACGGCGCGAGGCCGCTTTGTCGAGCACAGCGACCGCCTCACGAAGCTTCTTGAGCGCTTCGCCCTTGTTCGACTCCGTGCGGACCTCTTTGATTACGTTGCGCAGGTGCGACCGATAGGCGCGATTTCTGATGCGCCCTTTCTCTGCGGTACGCATCCGCTTGAGACAAGACTTATGATTCGGCAAGGCGAGTCCTTTCCTCAGTCAGGTAAATTTTAGCCTTGTAATATACACGGCGGCACGACTTTGTCAACGACCATGGAAAAGAAAAGTTCACTCCTCAAGTCCGTCGGCGTGGTCTCGGCGGCCACCGCCGTATCCCGGGTCTTAGGCCTTGTCCGAGAACAGGTTATGGCCTATTTCTTTGGCGCCTCGATGGCCACCGACGCCTTCGTCACCGCCTTTAGAATCCCCAATCTGCTGCGCGATTTGTTTGCCGAAGGCGCGCTGTCCTCCGCCTTTGTCCCCGTCTTCAAAGATAAACTGGTTCGGCAGGACCCCGAATCCGCCTTCTCCCTGGCGAGAATTATCCTGACCCTCGTTCTCGTATTCGTCGGCCTGGTCGTACTCATCGGAATCGTCGCCGCGCCCGCCATCATCTACGTCTCGGCCCATGGATTCACCGAAGATCAGGCGAAATTCGGACTGACGGTCGATCTGACCCGACTCATGTTTGTCTACCTGCTGCTGGTGTCCCTCTCAGCCGTTATCATGGGCATGCTGAATTCGTTCGGGCGATTCGGCATCCCGGCTCTCTCGCCGGCCCTTTTCAACATTGGTATCATCGCCTGTGTGCTCGGCCTTCATTCCTTTTTCGAAGTCCCGGTGTATTCTATGGCCATCGGTGTAGTGGTCGGGGGGATAGGGCAGGTCGTTATCCAGCTGCCATTGCTGCGGAAGATCGGGTTTCGGTTCCGGCCTCATTTTTCTTTGCTCGACGATGGCGTGCGCCGCGTCCTGCGACTGTTTACGCCCATGGTGGTCGGGTTGTCGGCCGGTCGGGTCAACATCCTCGTGAGCACCCTGCTTGCATCACTATTGGCGGAGGGCGCCATCTCCTATTTGAACTACTCCTTCCGGCTGATGCACTTTCCGCTCGGCGTGTTTGCGGTGGCGCTTGGTACGGTCGCCCTCCCACGAGCCTCCGAGGACGCCTCGCAGGGAGATATGGCTCGCCTCACCCGGACCTTCATCCAGGCAATCAATCTCAACTTTCTCGTCATCATGCCGTCGGCCGCGTTCCTCGCTTTCTGGGGATACGACATAGTGGAGATTGTCTACCAGTACGGCCACTTCAGCGCGGCTGATACCGAGAATACCGCCCGCGCCCTGCTGCATTACACCTATGGACTTGTCGGCCTCGCGGCCGTCCGCGTCACCGTGCCGTTTTTCTACTCGCTCGGCGACTCGCGACTGCCGACCAGGATCTCCATCACGGCCGTCCTCATAAACATCGCGCTTTACCCACCGCTTGTCTGGGGACTCAATCTCGGATTTGCCGGACTGGCCGCCGCAACTTCTCTTGCGGGATTGGTGAATTTCGCGTTACTTGTCTACTATCTGCCGAGCAAGGGACTGGACTTCAAGCGACGATACCTGTTGCTTGACGCCGTCCGGATCGGCGTGGCCGCAACATTGTCGGTGTATATCTCCCGCCTCTGGCCGTTCTCGGTGGGCGCGCACTTGCCGGGAGTCTGGGGGAGGGCGGCTGATATCGCTGTCGGAATCGCGGCAGGCGGCGCCCTGTTCGTACTGTTCTGCCTGCTGCTCCGGGTGCGCGAGTTGTTCGTACTCAGAGACAGAATCCTCGCGCGCTTCAGGCGCTAGGAGATGAGCCGTAAATATCCTGCGCTCTGGCTGCTGGCGGCAGTCACGAGCGGTATCGTCATTGCCGATCTCTCTAACCTGCCCGCGTGGCTGTGGCTTCTTGCCGCTATGGCTGCCACCGTCGTCGGCGCCATCCGAGCCTGCACCCGGTACGGCGTGGCCGCCCTGCTCGCCTCTCTCGCCCTCCTCTCAGCATTTCAGTACGCCCAGAATTTCCACCAGCCCGGCGCGCGCCAGCTCGGAGGGCTTGTCTCCGTCAGCCGGGTCTACCGCGTCTACGCCCAGGTCGCGGATTGGCCCAAAATCCGCACCGATCGAACCGACATCACCCTCGACGTCGATTCACTTACCGCCGACCGCCGGTACGTTGTCGACGGAAGATTGCTGCTCACCGTGACCACCCGGACCACCGCGCTCCAGCGCGGCGACCGCGTTGCCTTCACCGCGCGCATCTATCCGGTCGAGACGTACTCGCCGTCGCCGCACAGCCGCTATGACAGATACCTTCGCCTGCAGGGCATCGCCGGCAGAACCTACCTGCCGACCCTGCTGTCAGTCCACGTAGACCGCCGGTCGCCGCTCGGCTATGTGCCGGTCATCGATGCCGTGCGAACCTACATCGTTTCGGTGCTGGAACAAGACCTGACGCCCGAAGCCGCCGCCCTGGCAAAAGGCTACCTGCTGGGGGAGACCAGGGACATCCCGACCGACATCTACGAAATGTTTCGAGACTCCGGCACCCTGCACCTGCTGGCCGTCTCAGGCTCCAATGTTGCCCTGGTCCTCGCCGTTTGTCACCTGCTCATGCGCCCGTTGTCCCTGTCGCGTGGACGGAGAAACGCGGCCATGCTGATGGTCCTGGCCGCCTATGCGGGACTCTGCTACTTCGAGCCCTCCGTCATCCGCGCTTCGCTCATGGCCGCTCTGCTCATCATTGCCCGAACCGTACGACGCAACGCGAATCTCAACCAGGTTATCGCCCTCGCCGCCTCCTGTATCCTGCTCGTGGACCCGGCCCAATTCTTCGATATCGGTTTCCAGTTGTCCTTCGCCACCGCCTGGGGCCTGGTCTTCATCGTACCCCGCCTGATCGATCTGTTTGCCGCACACCGAAGCCACTGGTGGTACCGCTGGGCCGTATTCCCGCTTATCGTCGCGCTCGTCGCTCAACTGGTCTCCACCCCTCTGATTGTGTACTACTTCCACGCTATCCCGCTGTTGTCCGTCCCCGCCAACCTGATCGTAATACCTCTCGTCTCGCTGGGAGTGATGGGAGTCGTCGTAGTGCCGCTGGTACATCTAATCCTGCCTATTCTCGGCCAGTTCGCCGGCTCGCTCGTTGACCCGCTTTTAAGACTTGTCGTCGTTCTCCTGCACTGGATGCGCGGTCCCGGCCTGCCGGTCTTCCATATGGAACGTCTGGCCGACTCACCCTGGACTCTGCCCGCCGTCATCGCCGCCTATACACTTCTGGTCATGGCGACCGTCGGTCTGACCAGCCGCCGAATCCGGCGCACGCTTGTGTTCGTCGTTCTCTCCATTGCGCTTTTGCTCGTCGGCCTGTCCGCCCTAGATGCCCGCGATACACAGACCACCCTGTCGGTCGAACCCGTCCCCGGAGGAACAGCCGTACTCATCCGTGATCGATCGGGCATCGGTGATCTGATTATCACCTCGGCAATCGATCGTTCGTATCCTCTCGACCAGCGGGTATTCCAGCCGATGCTCTTACGCCGCGACGTAAACCGGCTCCGAAGCATGGTTGTGCTGGATGCGCCGTTTGGCGCCGTCGATGACCTACTGCGCCTGGCGACCGCGAACCACGTCCAACGCGTGCTCATACATCGATCGCTGCGCTCCTCATTCGCCGATGTCGTCGCCGCCGACTCCGCCTTCGGAGACCTCCGAATCGACGAGTTCTCCGGTCCGCTGCCGAATCTCACTGCACCGGGACTGGCGGCCGGCGACGATGGCATCCTGGTGCAGCTCCCCGGTCTCTCGGTCCTGATCGTCGATCGACTGCCCGATAACCTGCCGGAAGCATCCGGGTCGAAGACCACGGCGCTGGTGATCGGGACAACGTGGACCCCGGCTCCCGACGATTGGGTCCGCCTCCGCTTGCGCGGATTTGACCTGATCGCTGCCCGGTCGGTTCGGGTGGGCGGACGGGAACGTACGCAAAGTTCGGACCCGGACTACGAGGAAATTCCACCGGACTACGTCTGCGACCTCAAGAGGTTGGGGACAATTGAGTTGCACGCCAACCCCCCGGACCCCGCCGACCGCCCCCCGTCAGGCCGCTTCAACCTTTCAGATTAAGAAAAACGCCCACGCTCCCGATAACTGTAGAGAACTGCCGAAAGACTCGGCGGACCGACGGAATTGGGCGCTAACAGGATACTAAAATGAGTCTGTCTGGAAACCTGAAGACGGTATCGTTTCCCGATATTCTGCAGCTGCTTGCCACCGGCAAAAAAACCGGCATCCTTGAGTGCAAGACCAGCACACGGCAGAAGGAAGTCGCATTTCGTGACGGCAATATCATCTTTGCCTCCTCGGTGAACTCCACCGAGGACCTGCTGGGAAACATGCTGCTCAAACGCGGCAAAATCTCCAAAGGCGACCTCGAACGCGCCATCACGCTGCATAAGCAGACGGGACGCCAGCTGGGGACCACACTCGTTGACATGAACCTCTTCAGCAAGGAAGAGGTCGGCGAGTGCCTCAAACTGCAGATCGAGGAAATCGTCTATAACCTGTTCTCGTGGCGTGAGGGAGACTTCATCTTCCACGAAAACACCACACCCAAAAACGCCCCCTTCCTGATCGAACTCAACACCATGAACGTGATCATGGAAGGCACCCGCCGCATCGACGAGTGGATGGAAATCCAGAAGGTCCTGCCGCCCGACGATGTCGTGCTGCGCATCAATACCAATCCGAAAACCAAGCGCGACGAACTGACCATCTCCATGGAAGAATTCCGGCTGCTCTCGCTGATCAACGGCGAACGCACCGTCCCCGATCTCATCGACCTGTCTCCCGTCGGTGAATTCGTCACCTGCCGCGCCATCTACCGACTCATCGTTCAGGGATTGATCGAGTCCGCCGGGAAGCGCGAAGGCAAGACCGAACAGAAAGAAGATGAGGAAGAGGTCGTCCTCGCGCTGATCTTCCGTCTCTACAATCATTGCTTCTACCGCGTCCGCACGCTGGTCGAAGATATCGTCGGCCCCGATAACACCCGATTCCCGTCCTTCTCGTCGCAGTATCGAACGGGTATCCTGACGTTTTTCCCGGGTGTCGATCCGGAGTCCGACCTCATGCCGTCGCTGGACCGGTTCCTTTCCGCCGTCCGCGCCATCCCGCCGTCGCTTCGCTTCCACACCCTGATGTCGTCGCTGGAACGCATGCTGTCCGAACAACTGGTGTACGTATACCAGCTCCTGGGACACGGCGTCTTCCGCGAGACCATCAATGCGGTGAAAAAGGAAATCGCAGAACCCTTGGCAACAAGGCGCGAACTGGTCAAACGGTACGGCGTGGACGAAAACTTCTACGGCATTCTGAAGCGCGCCGATAAAACGGTCAAACTGGTTAGAGGATAAACATGAAGCGAATTCTGTCCCTTAGCGCGCTGATCGGCCTGATTGCCTCCGGCCGAGCCGATGCAGCCAATCTCGCGGTTATCGCCAACCCGCCGACACTGCTCAGCGGAGCCGTGTTTCTTGTTGCCATCGGATGCCTCGTTTTGTGCATTCAGGTACTGGGTACCGTCCGCGGCGGGCTCCTGAGCAAAAGCTGGCAGATTTTCCTGATCGGCTTCGGCCTGTTGGCCCTCAGCCAGATCCTCTGGCTGCTGCAGACCATTGAAGTGGTCCACCTGCCCTCCTTTGTCGTGCCCGCCCTGCTCACCGCAATGGGCGGAACGTTTCTCTATGGGCTGATGGTGACCAAACGAACCCTGAGCTGAACTTGTTTTCAGTTGACATAAGTTGATGTCAATTTTATAATTACCTGTTGTGAAAGTTGCCCGGATCATAAGATCCTGGCCCAAAAGGGATTACATTACTACCGTCAATGACCGTCACCGCCGACATAGATGAACGGATTGCGAAGTGCCGTCGGATCCTCGATCAGGATCCCAACTCGCAGATCTTCGCCGCACTCGCCGAGGCCCATCGGAAGAAAGGCGAACTCGATAAGGCCTTCCGTATCTGCCAGACCGGTCTGCGTATCCATCCGTCCTACGGGTCCGCGCATATCGTCATGGCCAAAGTGAACCTCGATCGAGGCATGTACGACTGGGCCGAAGTCGAAGTCAACAAGGCGATCGAGATCGACGGCAACAGCCGCGCAACCGAGCTGCTGCTGGCGGAAATCCATATTTACAAGGGCGAATTCGGCAAGGCTATCCGGCTGCTCAAAAACCTCCACCAGTCCGACCCGAGCAATCCCCAGATCAAAAAACTACTGGAGATTGCCCAGCGGATTCCGGAAGAACAAAAAGCCATGGTAAAACCGGAGACGGAGCCTGTTGCCCAGACTGAGCCGCCCGTTGCCGAAAGTCCCGCCGAACCCGACGAACCGCTCAGCGCCGCCGGAGTCCTCACCGAGGCCGTGAGATTGGAGCACCTCGACGGCGCTATGCTCGTCGACAACGAGGGTCTGGTCGTGCAGTCCGAATGGTCCGTGCCGTTTGACGCCTCCGCCTGCGGAGCTGCGATGGCCGAAGTGTGCAATTTCCTGACCCAGGAACTGGCGCGCACGCCGTTCGGCAAGACTGAAGCGATGTTGATCGAAAGCCGCCTCGCCATCTTCAAGGTCGTACGCGTCGATCACGGCATGTTCATCTTTGTCGCCGATAAAAAGATCAATCTGGGCAGTCTGAGAATGAAGGTGTCGGCCCTGATCGATCGATACCTCAGGAGTGAGTCAGGAAGTTAACATGGACTTTACCGGACGAATCGCCCGTCGCCTTGTGTTCTTCGCGGTGGCCGCGCTCGTGGTCCCGGTCGCCGTGTTCCCCGAGCAGCTCGGCATGCAGCTGGCCCGGTTTACAATGGCGTCCCTTTTCTACGAACTGGTCTACTACGCCTTCGTCAGTTACCTGTTTCAGCGGGAAGGCTCGCTGCTGCAACTGGCCCAGGCCGCCGGACTCTGTCTGGTCTTCCGGCTGACCCTCGGCTCCCTGTTTGGACTGATTATTGCCGCGCTCTACGGTATGCAGATATCCATCTCGCTCGCCCTCGGCCTTTCGAGCTACCTCCCCGTGGTTCTGCTCCAGGCGGGCGCGACCCCGTTCATCCTCAAACCGGTGATAGAGCGGTTTACCCGGGCAACCGCGCGTCGACGGGTCGTTATCAACCCGCTGACATCCGAGCCGTCGCCCGCCTACGACCACAAAGCGGCGGTTCCGACCGCCGACGACTACGCGGCGCCGTCCTACGAGTCGCCTGCGTCCCGCGAATCGTATCAGAACGCGGACGCGGCCGCCGAGCGAATGACATTTAACCCCGCGCCCCTGACCTCCGATAGCAACGGTTTCGAACGGGCCGTCAGATATATCGGCGAACACGGCTCCGTGCATCTCGCTGCGGTGGTCGATCACGAAGGTCTGCTGATGGCCAGTTTCCGCCGGGGCGAGATGGAGCCCGAAGACTGGGCGCCCCTGGCCCTGCTCTTCTACGAATCAAATCGCCGCGTCCTGGCCCGCAACGGCCTGTCCGATCCCGACCGCGTCGATCTCCGTCTGACCGACAAGCGGGTCGTGACCGCACGGCAGAACAGTTACTCCCTGATGGTCGTAGCCGATCGTCAAAGCGACGATGTGCTCAACATCCGCATCTCTCAGGGGCTTGACATTATATCCAAATATCTAACGGAACGACGCGCGTCCATGCAGGATGGCAACGCGGAGAGGATACATGTATCAGGTATTAAATGAACTGAACAAGACCGCCGGCGTCACGGGATCGATGGTGGTCGGTAACGACGGTATCGTTATCGCCGCTGACCTCGACGCCCGGTTCGAAGGCGACACGATCGGCGCCCTCGCCGCGTCGATTACCGCAAACATCCAGAAATCGCTGGACCGGCTGCAGACCTCGCCGCTGACCCAGGTCACTATCGAAGCCGAGAGCGGTAAGCTGTTTTTTACCGACGCCGGCATCGGCATTCTGGTTGTTACCACCGAAAAAGACGTAAACATCGGGCTGATTCGTCTGGAGATCAAAAACGCCATCCGGCAGTTGAAGATGGCCGGCTGAACCGAGCGCCTCAACATCGGGAAGAACGATGGTATCTATTAATTACTCGGCCCGCGAGGTCTGCTGCAAAATCGTCTATTACGGACCCGGTCTGTCCGGAAAGACGACTAACCTGCAATACGTGCATTCAAAAGTGCCGCAGAACACCCGGGGCAAACTAATATCGCTGGCTACCGAAGCGGATCGGACGCTCTACTTCGACTTTTTGCCTCTCAATATAGGCACGATCAACGGGCTCACGGCGAAATTCCAGCTGTACACCGTGCCCGGTCAGGTCTATTACAACGCCACCCGCAAACTCGTGTTGCGCGGCGTGGACGGTGTCGTGTTCGTCGCCGATAGCCAGCGCGATAAAATGGACGATAACCTGGAGTCGTTGTCGAATCTCGAGGACAACCTCGCCGAATACGGCTACGACATCAATACCCTGCCGATCGTGATCCAGTACAATAAGCGGGACCTGCCCGGAGTACTGACGGTCGACGAACTGAACGCCCGACTCAATCCGAGGGGATACCCGACCTTCGAAGCGTCCGCAACCATCGGCAACGGCGTGTTTGATACTCTGAAACTGATTATCAAACTCGTGCTCGATAAGGCCAAGCGCTCCAGTGCGCCGAAACCGCGCCCCACGCCGGTCGTCGCCGCGCCGCCGCCGGCCGAGCCGACTCCCTACCCGACCGCCTCTGCGCCGCCGGAACCGGTGCCGACTCCCGGCACACCCGCCCCCGCTGCGGAACGGGTCGTTGCGCCCGCCGCCGAGGCGCCCGTCACGGCGCCGCCGAAGCCGACTCCTGCGGCCCCCGCCCCGGCTTTCCGACCGTACCCGGGTTCGCATAGTCAGAAGATTCAGACGGTTGCGCAGGCACGACCGGACTCGGCATCCGCCGCCCCGACAGCCGTTGCGCCGCCGCAAATCCGTACTCACGAGACCCCGCCTCAGATGGCTCCGTCGACCCGATCGCGGGATGACGTGAAAAAGCGAGGGTTCTTCAAACGCCTGTTTGGCATTAAATAGTCATCGAGGAGGTCGAGATGTCCGATGACAGTCTGATCCTGTACGAGGAAGAGATCCAGAAGATAGATGCTCTGCTGTCGAAGCTGATCAAAGGCGCCGAGGCGAAATGCGCACTCCTGGTCGACAAGGACGGCCACCTGATCACCCGGCAGGGGTTCACCCATTCTCTGGATACCACCGCGCTCGGCGCGCTGCTGGCCGGTTCGTTCGCATCCACCAAGGAAATCGCCAAATTGGTGGGTGAGCCGGAATTCTCGGTCCTGTTCCATCAGGGGAAAAAGGACCACATCCACATGAATATCGTCGGCGAACGCTCGATTCTGGTGGTCATCTTCGACGATCGCACCACCATTGGGATGGTCCGGCTGTATAGCAAGGAAACCGCCCTGGAACTGGCCAGGATCTTCGATGAAGTAAAAGTTAAATCTCAGGATGACACCGGTATAAGCAGCGACTTCTCCGATGTCGCACAGGACCGCCTTGACGACATCTTCCAGGACTAGTCGCCACGGCCGTCCGCTGGTTGTGACATCGCCGCAGGGGGGAGGCGCAGTAGGGATGCGTCGCGGGTAGAGCTTCTATGTCTGTCGAATTAAGTTCCATACTCGTCCAGGCCGGTAAACTGACCCAGGAGCAGGCCGACCAGGCCCTCGCCCAGTCGCGGAAATCGAACGAAAAGTTCGAGTCCATTCTCGTCAAAATGGGCGTGGTCGCCTCCGAAGATGAGGTCGGCAACTTCATCGGCAAACAGCTCAAAATCGGTACCCTCCGACTCACCGATATCGAACTCAACCCCGACATCGTCAAGCTCATCCCGCTCGACATCGCTCGCAAATTCAAGGTCATCGCCATCTCGAAACTGAATAAGATGCTCCTGGTGGCGATCAGCGACCCGAACAATATCTACGTCCTCGACGCCATCAAGTTCATCACCGGGTGCACCGTCCAGCCCGTTATCTCGCCCGAAGAAGCAATTTCCAAAGCGATCGATAACTATTACTCCGACGGCGGCGACCTGTCCGAACTCGTCAAAGGACTCGATGCCGATGCCGACCTCGAAGTGATCGAACAGGAAGACGGTCCGTCCGAGTCCGACCTCCTCTCGGCCGTGCAGGACAAACCGCTCGTCAAACTGGTCGACTCGATCATTACCGACGCGATCCGCATGGGCGCCTCGGATATTCACTTCGAAATGTACGAAAAGAAAATCCGCGTGCGGTACCGCATCGACGGCGACCTGCAGGAAATGGCCCCGCTGCCGTTCAAGTATCGCGCCGCGATCGTCTCTCGTATCAAGATCATGGCCGACCTCGACATCTCCGAGCGCCGACTGCCGCAGGACGGACGCATCAAGATCAAAACCGCCGGCCGTCAGGTTGACCTGCGCGTCTCCTGCCTCCCGACTATCTTCGGCGAAAAAGTCGTGATGCGAATTCTCGACCCGGAAGCCCTCAAGCTCGACATGACCAAGCTCGGCTTCCGCGAGGCCGACCTGACAAGATTCAACGAGAAGATCAACTCACCCTTCGGTATCATCCTCGTCACCGGACCGACCGGCTCCGGTAAAACGACCACCCTGTACTCGGCGCTCCAGCGACTCAATACCATCGACGTCAACATCATGACCGCCGAAGACCCGGTGGAGTTCAACTTCGAAGGTATCAACCAGGTCGCCGTGCGCGCGGAAATCGGACTCACCTTCGCCGCCGCCCTGCGCTCGTTCTTGCGTCAGGACCCCGACATCATCATGGTTGGTGAGATCCGCGACTCCGAAACCGCCGAAATCGCCATCAAGGCGGCACTCACCGGTCACCTCGTCTTCTCGACCCTGCACACCAACGACGCACCGTCGTCGGTCACCCGTCTGATTGATATGGGAACGCCCTACTATCTGGTCGCGTCCGCCACCAAGCTGATCCTCGCCCAGCGTATGGCGCGCAAGATCTGCCCCAACTGCAAAGAAGAGATCAACCTCACACCGCAACAGGTCGAATCGCTGCGCGTCCCCCAGGAACTGCTGCGCAACCTCCGCGCCTTCCGCGGACGCGGCTGCAAATCCTGCAACAACACCGGCAAGTCCGGCCGTACCGGCCTCTACGAATGCATGCCCATTACCGACCGCATCGAGCGCGCCATCCTCGACCAGAAAGCCGATACCGATATCCGCGATATCGCCGTCGAAGAAGGCATGTTCACCCTCCGGATGGCTGCCGTCGAGAAAATGAAACAGGGCCTCGTCTCTCTCGAAGAGGTTTTTGCCGTTACCACCGGCTGATCCCCGCGCCTTTTCGCCCGCCTTACCAATCCCCTGTAAGGCAACCGGTTAGTTCCTCAATTTCGCCCGCTTTCAGTCAAGATTCAGCCCCGCCGTCCGATATATACAATAACACCAAAACCAACAACTCCGGGTTCACTTGCGATAGTGGGAGCACGGCATGATCAATCTGCGCGAATTGCTTGAGCAAATGGTCAAAATGGGCGCCTCCGATCTTCATTTGACGGTCGGTTCTCCGCCCGTCGTTCGGGTCGACGGCAGGCTGCAGCGCCTCCAGCACGATATGCTGACCAGCGAGATGACCAAGAAACTGGCGTACTCCATGCTCAATGAAAAACAGAAAACCAAATTCGAGCAGAACAACGAACTCGACTTCTCCTTCGGGATCGAGTCGATGAGCCGTTTCCGCGCCAACATGTTCATGCAGCGCGGTAACATCGCCGTCGCCCTGCGTCAGATTCCGTACAAGATTCGCACCTTTGAAGAACTCGGCCTGCCCAAGGTCATGCAGGAGTTCTCCAATCTGCCGCGCGGCCTCGTGCTCGTCACCGGTCCAACCGGCTCCGGTAAATCGACCACACTCGCCGCGATCATCGATAAGGTCAACCGGGAACGCCCCGTGCATATCATCACCGTCGAAGACCCGATCGAGTACCTCCATCGCCACCAGATGTCGCTGGTCAACCAGCGTGAGGTGTACTCGGATACCAACTCCTTCTCCGCGGCTCTGAAGTACGCGCTGCGCGAGGACCCCGATGTCGTGCTCATCGGCGAGATGCGCGACCTCGAAACCATCGAGGCCGCCCTGTCCATCTCCGAAACCGGACACCTCGCCTTCGCGACCCTCCATACCAACTCCTGCGCGGAAACGATCAACCGTATCGTTGACGTCTTCCCGACCAACCAGCAGGAGCAGATCCGTGTCGCGCTGTCGTTCACGCTTCAGGCCGTCGTCTCACAGACACTCATTCCCAAAATCGGCGGCGGCCGCGTGATGGCCATGGAGATCATGATCGCTACCCCCGCTATCCGGGCCATCATCCGTGACGACAAAATTCACCAGTTGTATTCGATGATCCAATCGGGACAGAAGTACGGTATGAAAACCATGAACCAGTCGCTGGCGGAGCTGTATCTGACCGGCAAAATCACCATAAACGACGCGATGGGCTACAGCCACAATCAGCAGGAACTCAGTGAAATGCTGTCGCGCCATAAATCACCGGCGTACTCGTAAGTCGATCGTCTGGAAAGGAAGGCGCACATGCCGGATTTTGATTATAAGGGCAAAACGCTGGCCGGCGCTCCCGTCCAGGGGACGCTCAAAGCGAACACGAGGGAAGATGTCGAGCGGGTGCTCCGCCAGAACCGCATCATCGTCCAGTCGATAAACAAAAAAGCGGCCAACATCGAGATCAAGTTTGGCACCGGTATCAAGAAAGTCGAGATCTCCCGCTTCACCCGCCAGTTCGCAACCATGATCGGCGCGGGACTGCCGATGGTGCAGTGTCTCGATATTCTGGCCTCCCAAACCGAAAACAAGGAACTGGGCAAGGTCATCGCGCAGATTAAAGACGGTGTCCAGGGCGGCGCCACGCTGTCCGACGCCATGTCCCGCCACCCGAAAATCTTCGACCAGCTCTACGTCAACATGGTCGAAGCCGGTGAAGTGGGCGGCGCGCTCGACGCCATCCTCGTGCGACTCGCCATCTACCGCGAAAAGGCCGACCAGCTCGTCCGAAAAGTCAAAGGCGCCATGGTCTACCCGTCGGTCATCGTCGTCGTCGCCACCGGCGTCACCATCGCCATGCTCACCTTCATCGTGCCGGTGTTCGCCAAAATGTTCGCCGGTGTCGGATCCGAACTTCCGGCCCCGACCCAGGTCGTGCTCGGCATCTCCAATTTCCTGAAAGCGAATCTGCTGTACATGGTCGTCGGTCTTGTCGTCGGCGTGGTCGGATTCATCTACTGGAAAAAAACGCCCGCCGGTGCCCTGCTCTTCGACAAGCTCCTGCTCAAGACGCCGATCTTCGGCACCCTCGTGAAAAAGTCCTCCGTCGCGCGCTTCACCCGGACCCTGTCGACCCTGCTGTCGTCCGGCGTGTCCATCCTCGAGGCGCTCGAGATCACGGCCAAGACCTCCGGTAACAAGGTCGTCGCGAACGCGATCAATAAATCGATGCTCGCGATTGCCGAAGGCGACACCATCACCGGCCCGTTGAAAGGGACCGGCGTATTTCCGCCTATGGTTACCCAGATGATCGGCGTGGGTGAAAAAACCGGCGGGTTGGATGATATGCTCAACAAGATCGCCGATTTCTACGACGAAGAGGTCGACGAGGCGGTCACCGCCCTCACCTCCATCATCGAACCCGTTATCATCGTTTTCATGGGTGTGATCATCGGCGGTATTCTGATCGCTATGTACCTGCCGATGTTCGATATCATCGGGAAGATCTGACACGAACCGGAGCCGCCGCGCGGCTACCGTAAACAGCAAATGAACGGAACGGCACCCGCAAGGGTGCCGTTTGTCTGACCATGAAAGAACGCACTGATCCCTCGACCGCCCGACTGGCGTGGTTTGTGCCGCTGCGCCTGGCCCTCTACGTCATCCTTTTTCTCATCGTGGTCCTCTGGATGGGCTACCCGGGCTACCTGCGCGTTCCGTTCGTCGTGTACTCGGCGCTCACCCTGCTGCTGACGCTCAGCCTGTTCTTTGAGCCGCGCGTCCGGTTGCGCGCCGCCTCCGGTATGGTGGTGACGCTGCAGTTCCTCTCCGAAATCTCCATCGAAGCCGCCATCATTCTCGCCACCGGAAACGTCAACTCGCACTTCTCCGTGCTGTTTGTGCTGACCATCGTGTCCGCCGCCCTCGTCTACCGACTGGTCGGCACTTTCCTGATCGCCTCGGTGGTCTCCGTCTCCTACTGCTACATCATCTGGGTGGGCCTGTACGATTCCGGCGCCGCCGGCGCCACGACTCGCGTCCTCGAAACCATCTTCGTCGTCCGGGATTCCGTCTTCTACGCGATCTTCCTGCATATCCTCATCTTCTACCTGGTCGCGTTTATGTCGGGATACCTGGCCGACCGCTTCCGTGCCGAGAAGCAGGCCCTCGCCGACACCTCCAGCGAACTCCGGCGTGCCCGGCTGGAAACCGACGACATCCTGCGAAACCTCAACTCCGGGCTGCTGACCATCGACGCGCAGGGGTATGTGATATACTTCAATCAGGCGGCCGAGAAGATCCTCGGTTACCACGAGGAAGACGTGAAAGGAATCCTCTGCGACGAGGTCTTCGCCGAACGAATGCCCGAACTGGCCGATAGCCTTCGCGATGCGTTGCGCTCGCTGAAGGACCAGCCCCGCAAGGAAATCACCATCACCGGCACGACCGGGCAGAGCGTGCCGCTTGGCCTGTCGACGTCCGTACTAATCGAAGAGAACGGCAGCCCGCGCGGTGTTATCGCCATCTTTACCGATCTCACCGAAGCAAAAGTGCTCGAGGCCAAAGTCCGGGCGGCCGACCGCCTGGCCGCCGTCGGTGAATTGTCGGCCTCGATCGCCCACGAAATCCGCAACCCGCTCGCCGCCATCTCCGGCTCCGTCGAAGTGCTGCAGCACGAACTGCAGTTGAAGGGGCCCAACGACCAGCTCATGCAGCTCATCGTCAAGGAGTCGCACCGGCTCAGTAAGATTCTGACCGACTTCCTGTCCTATGCCCGCATCGGCCGTCCCTCATACCACAAAGTCGACCTCTATCGGGTCATCTATGAAGTTATCGAACTGGTACGACACCACGATTCCTATCGCCCCGAAATGGATATCGCCGTGCAGGGCGACGAGCCCGTCGTATACGTGGTCGGCGACGCCGACGTGTTCAAACAGCTGCTCCTGAATCTCGCCATCAATGCGATCGACGCATTTGACGGCGGCGAGGGCCGCCTTGTCTTTCGCTTTGTCCCGGCTCCGTCGGACGGCATTATATCTCTCTCCATAGAGGATGACGGACCGGGCATGCCCCCGGCCGTACGTGAACGGATATTCGAACCGTTCTACTCAACCAAAAAGCAGGGGACAGGTCTCGGGCTGTCTATCGTGCACCGCATCTGCTCCATGCAGAAACTCGACTTCAACGTGGAATCCAGACCGGGTGCGGGAACCGTTTTCACCATCAACTTCCGCCGTTTCGCGACTCCGGCTTCGCCGCCCGTACATACTCCCGACCACCTCTCGGCCATGGTGCGCTCCTGACAATTGGCCTTTTGCCTTGCTTTTCGCTCTCCGTTGTATAACTTACATCCCTGTTTCAGCAACTGGAGATCGATATGCGCGTAGTTCTTTCTTTGTCCGTTGTCTTGCTTGCACTTGTATCTCTTCTGACCGGCTGTGGGGCGCAGGCTCCGGTATTGTCCGACGAAAACAAAGACCAGTTTAACCGCCCGCTCATTCGAGGAACCGGACTCGCCATCACCGGCAGCCACATCTTCGACCGCCTGCAGTTCAGTGAGTTTGGCAAACCCGGCGGAGTGCTGCCCGAAGCCGACTTGCGCCGGTTTATCGATACGCTGCTGCTGGACACGCTGACCGGTCTCGAAGCGAAGTACGTCGATCTCCGGGATCATTACATCGACTACTGGTCCTTCCGTCTGCGATACCAGGACTTTGGGGTCCGCGCCTTTTTTGATGAAACGATAGGCTTCAAGGTGACTGCCGACTCCGCCGAAGCGGTCGCCTACTATGAAGCGCACAAGGATCAGTTCTCTTACAAAGAGCAGGTCGAACTCTACCACATTCTTATCGCACCGGCCGTGCTTGCACGGGGGCCGGACTCGACCATGTATGGCCCGCTCGACTCCGCTGCACTCGACGCCGTCGCTCGCGACTACGCCTTTGCGCTCTACGATTCCATCAACGCGGGCGCCGTATTCGAGCGAATTGCCCGAGACCACTCTCACGACCAGTTGTCTGTTCTCAGCGGCGGATATATTGGCTGGACTCCCCGCCAACGCTATATCGACCCCTTTGACTCCGTGGCGTTTCGTCTCGAGAAAGGTGAGATGGCCCCGCCGTATTGCGATCGCGACGGTTGGCATATCGTCATGATCTCCGATCGCGTTGACGAAGGACCGGCGCCGATCACGGATCAGAAAGTGTTTGATGCCGCGCGCGAATTCGTGCGCGCCGAAAAAATCGACGCGCGCAGTCAGCAGGTCATCGACAGTCTCATGAGCGGCGTCCAGTACGTCTTTCACGATCCCCTGCTCGATTCGAACTCCTCGCAGATTGACGACACCGTGTGGGCCGCTATCGTTGACGGCCGCGACACGATCGACTTCCGCTACCTCAAAAATTACGAGACCGAATACATCCTGAAATACGGTCAGGGTACCCTGACGCCCGTCATCAAGCGAAGCCTCCTGTATCAGATCGGCCGCCGCTTCGTCATCATGCGGGCGCTTGCTGAAACCGGGCTCGACCAGCGCGATTACATACAGTTGGAACGACAGCGCCTTGAACACATCGCTTCCAAGTCGGTACTTGAAGCGTCGCGCTTCGATCCGTCCTGGCGACCCGACGACAGCACCGTGCGCGCCTACTTCGACGAGCACATCGATGAATTCCAGACCGACCGGCCGCTGACCGTCGCCGTCATTTATGCCGGCGATTCGCTGCTGGCTGTCTACCTGCGCGACCTCGCCAACTCCGGCTACGACCTCCAGGACCTCGTCGACAATTATGTCCCGCGCGAACAGGGGATGACCGCACGCCTGGAGCCCGCCGCCGAGGTCGGCCCGAACGACCTTCCCAAGCAACTGTACGATATGGCTGTGGCCACACGAGTCGGCTCCACCTCCGAAATCGCTCGCATCGACGACACCACCTTTGCCATGGCCAGGCTGCTGAATCGCAGACAGTCACAGTCGTTTGATCAGGCCCGGGGCTCCATCATCTCCCGACTCACCCTCCAGTACCGACAGGCTCGGGTCGAACAAAAGCTGGCCGCCCTGAAGGCGAAATACAACATCGAGATCGAATCCTCGCTGCCCCAGGTGCGGCTTCGCCCGTACGCCCTGCGGACCATGCCTCACACCGAGTAGCATATGCCTGATGTAATGCGGCGGCAGGAAGCCGCCCAGATCAGTTTCACCCACGAACTCTGGCGAAAGGGCACCCACATGGGCGCCCTCGCCATCCCCGTCTTTTATTACGTTTCCGGCTTCGACAAGTACCAGATGTCGATGATCATGGTCCCGGCCTTCGTGGCCATGATCCTGCTCGATATCGCCCGCCTCCGCAATTGGGTCTTCTGGCGCAGCTTCGCCGGCCGATTCATTTCGCCCCTCATTCGTGCCCACGAACACGCCGGCGACTTCACCGGCGCATTCTATATCCTCGGCTCCATGTGTGTAAGTATTGCTTTATTCTCCAAGCCGATTGCCATTGCCGCACTGGCCTTTACCATCGTCGGCGACACCTTCGCCGCCCTCATCGGCCGCAAATACGGACGGCACCGCTTTAACGGAAAGTCCGTCGAAGGTTCCCTCGGCTGTCTGGTCGGCACGTCGCTCGTCGCCCTCGCCATGTCTCAATTCGGACTGCCCCTCATGACAGGACTTGTCGGCGCACTGGCCGCTACGATCGCCGAGGCCGTCTCGTTCAAAATTGACGACAACGTCTCCGTTCCGCTGGTTTCCGGTCTGATTATGTCGATTTTCGGTGCCATTTTCCACTTCTGACGATTTTCCCTTGTGAATCCGTGTATAAAAGATGTAAATTATATACGAGGGAGATCGATCAACTCCTCGCTTGCAAGGAGGTCCTATGTGCAAAGGCACCGTCAAGTATTTCAATGAGCATCGAGGATGGGGTATTATCGGATCGCTCGAATCCGAACAGGACGTCTATGTCCATCACACTGCCATTAAAATGGAAGGATTCCGGACCCTCAAAGAGGGTCAAATGGTGAAGTATGACGTGGTCCTAACGTCCGACGGTCCTCGTGCCCATAACGTGACCGTTGCCAATTAGGACACTCTCCAAAACTGCACGAAAGGCCGTCCTGATGGACGGCCTTTCTTTTTTTCGCTCTCCGTCCCGCCGGGAAATCCGTTGCCAACCCCGAGACCGGCCGTTTTCTTGTCCTGAAAACGAACCCAACACCCCGGAACAGAGCCATGGAATACATTGACCTGCGCTCCGATACCGTCACCAGGCCGACCCCCGACATGCGCCGGGCAATCTTCGAGGCCGAGGTGGGTGACGACGTTCTTGGCGATGACCCCACCGTCAAAGACCTTGAGCGCTACGTCGCCGACCTCTTTGAACGCGAGGCCTCACTGTATGTCCCGTCCGGTACGATGGCCAACCAGATCTGCCTGAAAGCCAACTCCCGCCCCGGATGGGAACTGCTGTGCGACCGCGAATGCCACGTCGTCAACTACGAATGCGCCGGACCCGTCGTCCACTCCGGCCTCCTGGTCAACCTTCTGACTACCGACCGGGGGATGCTGACTGCCCAGATGGTCAGGGACAACGTACGCCCCGTCTCGCTCCATTCGCCCGAGACGAAAATGGTCGCCCTCGAAAACACCCACAACCGCCACGGCGGAACCATTCTTCCCCAGGACGAAATCCTGCGCGTCCGCGACGTGTGCGACGAGTTTGGACTCATACTGCATCTCGACGGCGCCCGGATATGGAATACCCACGTCGCCACCGGCATCTCGCTGGCCGATCTCACCCGCCCCTTCGACTCGATTTCCTGCTGCCTCTCCAAGGGACTCGGCGCCCCCGTCGGATCGATGATCGTCGGGTCGGCCGAGTTTATCGGGCGCTGTCTCCGTGAACGCAAGTTGTTCGGAGGCGGCATGCGCCAGGTCGGTTTGATCGCCGCCGCCGGACTCTACGCCGTCAAACACAACATCCCGCGCCTTGCCGAGGATCACGCTAACGCAAAATACCTCGCCGCCGAACTGAACGCGCTCGAGTCGCTTGATATCGACATGAGCCGCGTGGAGACCAACATCGTCGTCCTCCGCCTGAAGATGGACATGAACTCCACCCAGCTTGCCGAGAAGTTCAAGTCCGTCGGCGTTTTGGCGCTGCCGTTCGGCCCGAAGAAGATGCGCCTCGTGACCCACCTCGATGTTTCCCGGGACCAGTGCCGGTCGGCCGTTGAGAGGATCCGATCGATTTTGAACTGAACGAACGCCATGAGCGCACATACCCTCACCATCCTCGGCTGCGCCGCCAACCGACAGGTCACCGGCGATGACTACAACGTCACGTCGGGCTATCTTCTGAAAACGGGGGAGAGGCTCGCGCTGTTCGACTGCGGCGGCGGCGTAACCGGCGCGTTTCTTCGCTACGGATTCGACTTCACCAAAGTCAGCGACATCTTCATCAGTCACACCCACCCCGACCATGTCTCCGACCTGCCGCTTTTCACTCAGTCGATCTACCTGACCAAACGAACCAACCGCCTCAACCTGTTCCTCCCGATCGATTTCGTCCAGCCGTTCGAGCAGTACATGCGCGCCCTGTACATGTATCGCGAGGTCTTTCCCTTCGACTTTACCGTCACCGGCTACCGCGAAGGGTTCGTGTACTCCGCCGGCGACTTTTCCGTCCGCGCGATCGGCAACTCACACCTCAGTCGCTACCGGGAACGCCTGGCGAAGATCGGCGAATCCAGCGAATTGCTCAGCCATTCCTTCTCCATTACGGTGGGGGAGACCCGGCTTTTCTACTCGGCTGATCTCGACACGTTTGCCGAGATCCGCTCGTATCTCACCGGCTGTACATACGTGCTTATCGATTCGACTCACGTCGATACCGACGAAGTCCTCGCCTTCGTCAAAGACGCCGATCTCGGAGCCCTGATCTTCACCCATCTCGGCGACGACAACGAGATCGCCCGACTGCGCGAAAAAATCGCCCGCTCCGGCCTCGACCGCGTCCTCATCGCCGAACCCGGCCTGACGTTGGAACTGTAATCGCTCGCAGTGGTGTCAGGCAACCCGGCCTGACGTTGGAACTGTAATCGCTCGCAGTGGTGTCAGGCGACCCCGCCTGACGTTGGATCTGTAATCGAATGCACGTGGTTAGTTTGTTGCGTCACATGCTAGATCGCCGCAGGTGATCGACATGTGACGCGGCTTCTATCATGTGCGCCGTGCTTGTAGGGCGGGTCCGTCTTCGATGTACGGTATCATGAGATAGGTAACATGTTCTGTCAGGACATTGGTTACACTTTTGGTGTATCCTGGGTTGAGGAGGAGCCAGGATATGCCGTGGAAGCGAACCAG